>JAKAYA010000002.1 GCA_021826965.1 Nitrospirota bacterium | reverse complement strand
CCGATCTCGATCCTGAACCTGAACGGCAGCGATACCCGCTTCGACGGCGAATCCCCTTCCTACCTCGGGGTCTTTCCGTATTACCGGCAGGTCGGGGGATACGTCCAGTTCTACAACAGCGACGCGAACGAATTCATTCTGACCCACGACTGGCGAGGACCGTATTTCGCCTACGAAAACATTCTGGAGACGTTCGCCCGCACCGATTCTCCCCGGAGGGTCGATCCCGTCGACGTGTACTTTCATTTCTACATCGCCGCTAAGGAAGCCTCCCTCCATTCGCTCGAACGGGTCCTGGACTCTGTGTCCCGGCAGCGGATCGCTCCCCTGTTCGCCTCCGAGTTCGTCCGGGTGGAAGAAGGGTTCATCCGGGCCCGGATCCGTCCCGTCTCCGCGGGCCGTCGGACAGGATGGACCATCTCCCGCTACGGTCGGGATACCACCGTCCGCTTCGACCATGCCTCCGGACTCTATCCGGATCTTTCCCGGAGCCGCGGCATCCTGGGTTTCCGGCACCGGCAGGGGAGCCTGTACCTCTTCCTGGCCTTGCGTCCGTCCGCCAGGATCTTCCTGACCCGAAGGACGCCGTCCGTCCCTTACCTTCGCGCGGCCACCGGTTATCTTCTGTTCTCCAGGCAGCCCGGTCATGCGGTAACGTTCACCTATCGGGGGTGGGAGCCGAAAGACCGCCTGGCGTTCGGCGGCTTTCCTCCGGAGAAAAAGCTGGCCCTCCGCCCCTGCCTCCGGGGGCTCTGCATCATCCGGACCAGCCGTTCCGGAAGAGTCCGGCTGGCCGGTCTCTCGCCAAACGTGCCCTACCGTCTGGATCCGGCCCCGTGAAAATTCGGCCGGTCTGGATCGTCCTCTTTTTCGGCACCATCAGTTTCTTCGGACTGTTCTTCATCCCGAGCCGGGGAGAGTATGTCCGGTTGGCGATCCAGTCTCACGAATACGACCTGGCCCACCGTCTCCTGAAGCCCTACCTCGCCCGCGAATCGCCGCCGGAATGGGCCCTGTCCGACGCTGCCACGGTGGAGATCCGGAGGGGATACCCCGAGAAGGCGGCCGCCTGCCTGGAAGAGCTTCTCGTCCAGACGCCCCGGAACACGAGCGAACGCCTCCGGCTGGCGCGTCTCTATCTCAGCATGAACCACCTCCGGAAGGCCCTCCTTCATTACGCCTTCCTCGCCCACCAGAATGACGTGTCCCCCGGCACGTTCCACGAAGCGGTCCGGCTGGACGACCTCCTGAACCGGAGCCGGTCGGTCATCGGACTGTACCACCGCCTGCTCCGGGCCGAACCGAAAAACCTGGCCCTGTGGAAGGAGCTGGTCCGCTACGACCGGGCGACCGGTCATCTCGTGGACGAAAAACAGGCGCTGGGAGCTCTCCTCCGTCGGGAACCGCACCGGCAGGACTACCTCCGGGAATTGATCGCCCTCGAATACGCGCTGGGAGACTATCAAAGCGTCGTGGGTCTCCTCCTCCGCCCCGGAGCCCAAAACGGCGACCTCTCCCCCGTCCTTCTGGAAGGGGTCCGTTCCTTCCTGCATCTGGACCGGGCGATCCAGGGCTATCTTCTGTATCGCCGCCTCGCCAGCAACGTGACCTCGAACGACGCGATCGAAGGGATCGCCTGGATCTTTTACCGCCACCGGTACCGGACGCTGGCCCTCTCCGTTTTCGGAGACCTGGCCCGGCGGGCACCCGACAACCGGATCTACCTCGATGACGAAGTCTGGCTGGCCGAAAAGCTTGGCTGGTTCGAGCAAGCCCGGGGAATCCTGGAAGAGATCGCCCGGAAGAACCTCGACACCCCGGAAAACGCCCGAAGACGCCTTCTGGACCTGAGCCTGCGCCATCATCGATGGGGCATCGCCCAGGCCGACCTGATCCGCTGGACGGGAAAAGGGGGGAGCGATCGGCTTTCCGTTCTCCGCCTCTTCGCCGACTATGCCCAGGACCGGAACAATCTCCCCCTGGCGATCCAGCTTCTCCGCCAGGCCAACACCCTCTTTCCGGGGAACCGCGCCACCCGGGAATCCCTTGCCACCCTCTATCGCTGGAACAACCAGCCGGGAAGCGCGGGGGCTCTTCTCTTCGCCCTGGCCCTTGCCGACAGCGAAAAGCGTCCGGATCTTTTGCGGGCCGTCCGCCAGTTCGAAGACGCCGACCTCCCCGAACCGGCCAAAGGCGTCCTGTTCCGGATCCTGGCCCGGGATTCGAAGAGGAACCGGATGGACGATCTGGAGCATCTATTCGCCCTGTATGAGGAATCCCCCCGAAAAACGGGGCTTGGACACCTGGCACGCATCGTCCGGCGGTATCCCGAACATTTCGGCTCCAAAAACCTCCTGATCGCCCAGACATTCGTCTGGGAAAAACGCGTCCGGGCCGCAGGGCACACCGTCGACGCCCTGGTCCGGGCCTATCCCGCCAACCGGGCAATTCTGTTCAGGGCCTCCCGGTGGTTCGCCGATCTCGACCGGCCGGACCTCGCCCTTCGCTATGACTGGAAAGCCTACCGGATGAACCCGTCCGATCCCGCCGGCATCCTCGATCTGACCCGACACCTTCAATGGACGGGAAAGACCGCTGCCCTCCCGAAGCTCTGGCGCCGCCTCCTGAAGGTCGAGCCGGACAACAGGCGGGCACTGACCGCTCTGGGTGACGATCTGTACGACAGGGGCGACTATGCTCAGGCACTCGTCTATTACCGGAAGATTTTCCGGTCGGGCCAGGCCGGGCACCGGGTGCTTTTCCGGATCGCCGAATCCTACGACCGACTGGGCAACCGGAAGCAGGCGTTCCGGTTCTATCGCCGGACACGTGCGGTCCTGTCCTCCTCCGGGAGACCCTGACAGCATGACCCGGGGACGCACTCTCCGACAGGGGGCGGCCGGCCTGCTCCTGCTCCTTGGCCTGACCGCCGGATCCCTTGCGGCCTCACCCCTTCCCGGGACCTCCGTTCCTTCGTCCGTCGACGCACAGAAAATGCGGGAAGAGATCCAGATCGACCGGAAGCTGGGGGATCTCCGGCGCGCCTTCGCCCTGGCGGAAGAGTACCTGCGGGAACACCCCGGCGATCCGCGGGGATATCTTCTGAGCGCCCGTGTCTCCCAGGCGGCGGGAAAAACCGGCGACGCCCTCCGGATCCTCGACCGGGGACTGGCCCTGTTCCCCAAAAACACCGACCTCCTCTACCGAAAGGCCATGATTCTCCTCCTTGAGCACAGGATCGGCGAAGCCCGTCGCATCCTGACGGATCTCTACCGGAAGAATCCCGACGATCCCGGCATCCGCTCGGACCTTCTCCAGACATTCGAAGACAGCGGCCTCCTCCGGACGGATCAGAGTCTTTCGACCAATTTCCTGGCCGGAACGGCGACCCAGCCTCCCCCGCGCCCGTCGGTCGCCGTTCTTGAAAGCCTCTCCGAGTGGAGTCTGTCGAGCGACGTCTATTCGCTCCTTTATCCGGGCGGCACCGCTCTGGTCGTCGATACCCGGCTGTCCACCCCGCTTTACGGACAGAACCGTTTCTTCACCGGACGGACGGAGTATCTGGGATTCTCCCAGTCCGCCGGAAACGGCACCAATGCCTTCACCTACGCCGGCACCGACTGGACGCTGGGGGAGAGAGCCCATCTTCTGCTGGAAGCCGGAAACACCAGCGTCCGGCCTTCCGCCGGCCTATACGGACGTCTCGACAGCGAAGAAGGTCCGGTTTCCGTCTCCCTGCAGGGCTTCGGAAACATGGTCTGGGGCGACTTTGGCGAAAGCATCGCCCAGAACGGGGTCGAAAGCGGACTGATCGCTCAGGCGTCCTGGCAGATCGCACCCCGCCTGGGGGTGTCCGCGGAGTACTGGTATTTCGACTACGCCCTCCAGAACGGTACGCTTCCCTACGGGAACCTGCACAACACGGAAGGGATGTTCGACCTGAACCTGACGCGCCTGCCCCATATCGACCTGGTCGGCGGATACGATTCCTGGACCGTCCTGTCCCCTCCCGTCGTTGCGTCCAGGGTTCCCATCCTGTTGAAACAGCGGTATTTTATGATGGGATTTTCCTGGGAAAAGCACTACGAATCCCTCTGGACCCTGACGGCGGAAGCGGGAGGGTACGAAGACACCTATCTCCACCTGGCCTCCTACGAGGCCTCGGGCGGGATCGCCTATCAGCTGGGATCCCGGTGGCAATTCTTCACCAACGCCTATTACTTCAACCAGTCCACGGTCGTGTCCGGCCAGACCGAATCGTACATGGGCGGTTTCCAGTTCTGGTTCTGAAGAAAGAAAGGAAGAACGATGACAAGAGTGCGATTCCCCCGGCGACGGCCGATGCTGATGCTCCTGATCCTCCTGTTGCTCCCGGTCATGCCGGGATGCGCCTCCTCCGGCGAGGAGTTCGTCGCCCCCAACACCGACCTGTCGGGACGGAAGGTCGTCGTTCTCCCCTTTTCGAACCTGACGACCACGCCGGACGCCGGGCAAGCGATAACGTCGATCGTTCTTTCCGACCTTCGGATCCGTCATCCGTTCGTCCTTCTTCCGTTACCGGAGGGCACCCTTTCCCTGCCCGGGAAAGAACGGGCGGACGATTTTCTGTCCCAGAACCTGAGAAACCGGATCCGGTCGATGACCGGCGCCGACGCCGCGCTTGTCGGCACCGTCACCGAATACGAGTACCGCGCGGGCGGCACGACGCGACCCGTCACGGGGTTCTCCTGGTCGCTCCTGTCCTTGCGGACGGGCCGGATCCTCTGGGCCGCCAGCGCCTCCCGGATGGGGTCCTGCTTCTGGAGCTGCCGCAAGACCCTGTCGTCGCTCGCCCGGGATCTTGTCGACGAAAAAATCCGGGAATTGCCCCATTGAGTTCCCGGCCGGAACGGATCGCCGGATTTCTTCTGCTCGCCGCGCTGGCAGGGTGCGCCGCTCTCCGGCACGGAGGGCCGGAGTCCTCCCTTGCGCCTCCGTCGCGATACGCCATTTACTACGGCCATGCCCCGGTCTACGAAGCCCTCGACCGGTACGACTGGGTCATCGTGGCCGACGACTTCCCGCCAGAGCGTCTGTCCCGGACACGCTATTTCGCCTATCTGTCCATCGGCGAAATCGACCGGGACGGTCCCATCCGCACACGCCTGGAGCATCGGGTGGGACACAAGGCCTTCCGGAAGATCCTCCTGGCCAAAAACGACGCATGGAGATCCTGGGTCGCGGACATCCGCAACCCCGCCTTCCGGAAAATCCTCCTGGAGCAGGCGGACCGGGACCGACAGAACGGCTACCGGGGTCTTTTTCTCGACACCCTCGATTCCCCGCTCGCCTACGAGACGGACCATCCCGTCTCGGGAAAAGGCCTCGCCCGGGCGATCGTCACGTTCATCCGGGAGCTCCGGCGACGCCATCCCCGGACCCCCCTCGTCGTGAACCGGGGATTCGCCGTGCTTCCCCGGATTGCCCGGGACGTGTCCGGCGTGCTGTTTGAAGACTTCTGTTCCATGTATGACGAAACCCGCCGCCGGTACGTCTTCGTTCCGGCGGACACGCGAAACCGGGAGATGGCGAAGGTCCGGGACGCACGAAGGGAGAATCCTTCCCTGGTCGTCCTGGCGCTGGACTACGGCTTCCGGAGGGACATCCATCGACGGGAGCGGTGTGCCGACATGGCCCGCGAGAAGGGGTTCGTGCCCTACTTCGCCGTCCGGAATCTCGATACGGTTCCCTGAGCGCGCCCCGGGAAAGGAGGACGATCTGTTCGAAATCGGAAAAAGACGGACCTGGTGGTTTCCCCTGGCCGAAGGCGCGGGAGGACTTCTGCTCCTCGGAGGATTCTTCGGGTGGTATCTGGGGACGGACAGTCTCGTCCACCCGCGATTCCACCCGTTCGAGATCGTCGTATTGCTCGTGGCGGGACGCTACGGCTTCGTATACGGCACGGCGACGGCCATCATGGCCTTCCTCGCCTATTACGGCGTTCTGCTCTACCGGGACGGGCTTTCAAGCTTCTTTCCCGAAGAGTTCTCCTTTCTCTGGCCCTCGGTGTTTCTCTTTTCCGGCATGGTGATGGGAGACCTCCGGGACGACGAGCACCGCAAGACCGAAGACACTCGACGACAGCTGGATCTGGAAAGGGAAGGAAACCGCACGAGCGCCGGCCAGATCGAAACGCTCGAAACAGCCCTCCTGGAACTGGAGAAAAGGTTCCTGCTCCAGCCCGAGACCGTCAGCACTCTCTATGACGTCGCGCGGTCGATCAATCTTGCGGACATGAACAGTCTGGGACACGCTCTCCTCTCGGGGCTCGATCGGTTCACGCAAATCGAAACGGCGAGCCTTTACAAAAAGGACGGACATCGCTGGACCCTCTCCGAGTCCCTCGGCGCCTTTCGCCGCCGTACGGAGATCCCCCTGCAGGAAGGATCCTTCGGCCGGGCCTTGTCCACGGGCAAGCTCGTCATCCTTCAGGATCTTCTGGCGCCCTCCGGCTCCCCGTCGGCAAAGGCCGAAGACGCGGATGGCATCCCCCCTCCCCTGATCACGGTTCCGATCCGGAACGCCCGTCAGGAGACTCTCTGGATGATCGCCATCGAATCCGTTCCGTTCCTGCACATCACTCCCGAAACGCTCCGCATGCTGGAGATTGTCGGCGACTGGGCCGGAAACCAGCTGTCTCTCCTGGAGGAACGCGAGGAAACCCGGAAGAAACTGCCGGTCGATCCGGTCACCGGACTGTTCCAGAAAGCCTTTTTCCGGGAGAGGGCCCGGGAAGAGCTGCAGAAGGCCCGCCGATACAACCTTCCCCTTTCGCTGCTCGAAATCCGCTTCATCCCGACGGATCCGTTCGGCCACCTTCTTCTCGGCCGGTCCTACCTCTCCAGCCTCCGGGAGATTCTTCCATTGATCACGCGCGATACCGACGTCAAGGGAACGTCCGAAACCGGACGACATCTCTGGCTTCTCCTCACCGTGACGGACGGAGAAGGCGCCCGGATCGTCGGCGAACGCTTCCAGAAGCTGTATCTCGAGCAAAAGACCGGAAACCCCCTCGAACGGGTCAAAATCGACATGCAGATCGTGTCCTTATCCCCAAGAAGGGAAGGGATCGGAAACGACGCCGCGTTCCGGTCGTTCGCCGATCGCCTCGCGGCCTTGGGAGACACCGATGAAGCCTAGCTCCAACCCCTGGAAACTGGCTCTTCTCGTTGCCGCGGGAACGGTTCTCCAGCTGGCCGGGGCCGTCGGGATGGTGCGGACCGCTTCCCCCGGGCGTGGATCCCTGCTTCTGGTCGGGACCGGCGCCCTGGTCTGGGCGGCGGGCCTCTTTCGAAGGACCGATCCCGGATCCCGTCTGCTCCTCCTGCTTCCCTTCGTCTTTCCGGCCGTTGGGCCTGCCCTTTTCTGTGTGGGGGCGGGCGTGTGGCGTGTGTCCCGCCGCCACGGCGACCTGATCGGGCAGGTGGAGTTCGCGGAATACGACAGTCATCTGGTGCTGCCGGGAGATCATCTGGAAGGCCGAAGGCTTCTGGAGAGGGTCCGGAACCTCCAGCCCGCCGGGGACATCCTGAAAGGGCAGGACCGGTCCCTCAAGCAATCCGTTATGTCGATCCTTATCCAGACGCCTTCGGACAATGTCGTGCATCTTCTTCAGGGAGCCCGAAACGACCCCGACGACGAAATTCGCATGATCGCCTCGACGCTCCTGACCCGTCTCGAAAAAATCTATATGGAAGCCATCCTCCGGGCAGAGAAAGTCGCCGACGCACAGGAACGGCACCGACAGTCGGCCGAAGCCTGGCTGTCCTACGCCGATTCGGGGATCCCGGCCGGAACTCTCCGGGACAGGGCGCTCCGGGAAGCCCTCGCTCATGTCGACGGCACCCTCCAGTCCGGAGCTCCCCCGGAAACCGCCCTCCTCTCCCGCCTTTTGATGGAGGCGATCCGCGCGAAAAATCATCCCCTGAAAGAGAGCATTCAAAAAGAACTGACCCTGCGTGGAGACCACAGCTCCTGCCTCCTGGGCGATCTGACCGAACGTTTCGAAAACCGCGATTTCGCCGGATTCGCCCGATTGGTGGAGGAGCATCCGGACAACCGGGTGTCCGGATGGTTCCAAAAACTCGTCGCATGGGAGGAAGGACGCAAGACATGACGAACACCACCGATGCGGCCGACATCTGTCTCATCCTGGAAGGAACCTATCCGTACGTGACCGGAGGGGTGTCCTCCTGGACGCACCGGCTGATCACCCACCTGCCGGAATTCCGGTTTCACCTCCTGTGTCTCGTTCCGGATAAAGAACCGCGACGCTGGGCGTATCCGAAACCCGAAAACGTCGTGGGACAGACCGATGTCGGACTGTCGACCCTTCCGGCCGACATCCGAACGGCACCCTTCTTCGGTCCGTCGACTCCCCGGAGCCTCTTCGACGATATCGCCGAGTTTCATCACGCCCTGCTCCGTGGAGACCCGTCGGAGTTTCCCGCGCTGTACCGGAAGTTCACCCAGGTTCCCGATCCGTCGGCTCTGTTTTTGGACCTTCTGACCAGCCGGTCGTCCTGGAACATCCTGAAGGACCTTTACACCCGTCAGTTCCACGAAGAATCCTTCCTGGACTTCTTCTGGATGTGGCGCACCACCCACGTCCCGCTCTTCCGGGTCCTCTCCCTCCCGATTCCGGAGGCGGGCGCCTACCATGCCATGTCCACCGGGTATGCAGGCATGCTCGGCGTGATGGGCCACCTGTCCCGCCAAAAGCCCTTTCTCCTGACGGAGCACGGCATCTATACCCGGGAACGACGGATCGAGATCGCCCTGGCCGAATGGATCGGGACGCAGCGCTTTACGGGAGGAACCATCCGTCCCGTCAGCGAAACGGTGCGCGGATTCTGGATGCGGATCTTCGAACAGATCGGCCGGATCGTTTACCACTACGCCGATCCTGTCGTCACCCTCTTCGACGGGAACCGGGACGTCGAAATCCGGGAAGGGGCCGATCCGGAGAAAATTCGTATCATTCCGAATGGCATCAGCCCGTCGGAACCCCGCCCGCGGAACCCTCGCCTTCCGGGAGAGGACCGGATCGTCGCCCTTGTCGGCCGCGTGGTTCCGATCAAGGACGTGAAAACCTTCCTCCAGGCCGCCCACATTGTTGGGGAACAGGAAGCGTCTGTCCGGTTCCTCGTGCTCGGCCCGACCGACCAGGATCCCGACTATGTCGCCGAATGCCGTGAGCTGGCGGAATCTCTGGATCTCGAAGGTCGTCTCTCCTTCCCCGGAAACGTCGATCTGTCCCGGTACTACCCGGACATCGACGTCCTGGTCCTCACGTCGCTTTCGGAGTCCCAGCCCCTGGTGATCATGGAAGCCCAGGCGTCGGGCATCCCGGTCGTGGCTTCGCGCGTGGGCGCCTGCGAGGAGCTCCTGACCGGAAGGACACCCCCCGACAGGTCCCTGGGGCCATCCGGCATCCTGACGGGAGTCGGGAGTCCCCACGAAACGGCGCTCGCCATCCTGAAACTTCTGCGGGATCCGCTTCTGGCCGCACGCATGGGAGACACCGGGCGACGGCGGATGGATCTGTTCTACAAGGAGACCGATGTCTTCGAGGCCTACCGGACCCTCTACAGAGAAAAGCTCGCCCCATGGCCGGCATAGGGTTCGCGCTCCGGAAACTTCTCCTCCGGGAGGAGCTGTCGTCCATCCTGACGGGCTTCTTTTTGTCGGCGATCGTGGCCGCCGGCCCCTGGATCCTGACCTCCGTCGGCCTCCTCATTATCGGATCGGCCGGCGCCTCCTCTTTCTCGGACGCGGAACATTACCTCCGGTTCCGGTCGATCGTGACCTTCCTGTTCGCCGCATCTCTCATCCTGAGTTCTCCTCTCCAGATTCCGATGACCCGCTATCTGGCCGACCGGTTCTACGCAAAAGACTACACCGGCGTCCGTTCGCTCCTGTTTACCGCACTGGCCCTCGCCTTCTTTCCTTGCCTCGTCCTGGGCGTCGCCGCCGTCGCCATTCTGCCGCTCGCTCCCCTCGAATCCCTGGCCACGGTCGATCTCTTCCTCGTCCTGACCGCCTTGTGGATCACGACCGCGTTCGTCTCGACCCTCCGGGACTACAGTTCGGTTGGTCTGGCCTTCCTTCTGGGCAATGTCGCCAGCATCGCCGGCGTCTACGAGGGAGGACGATACGGAGATCTGGCGGGCGCGCTGACCGGGTACGCCATCGGCCAGGGCCTCATCCTGGCGATCCTGCTGGCGCGGTTTCTGGTCGAATTCCCCGGCCCTCTCCGGTGGGACCGGGCCGGGGTCCGCTTTCTCGCCGCCCGATGGGATCTGACAATCCTCGGCCTCTTCCTGAGCCTCGGCATCTGGATCGACAAGATCCTTTACTGGTATGGACCCGGTTCGGAAAAAGTCGTCGGCTTCATCCGGATGAACAAGAACTACGATATCGGCATGTTCTTCGCCCTGTTGGTCGTGATCCCTACCCTGGCCCTGTTCGTCGCCTATTTCGAAACGGGATTCTATGAACAGTACCGGTTCTTTTTCGCGGTCATCCATGGCGGATACCCCCTCCGGGAAATCGAACGGGCCAAGGACAGGATGTTGCGCTTTCTCCGGCAGGCCCTGTCGTACATGATCAAGATCCAGGGGTCGATCACGCTTCTCGTCCTTCTGAACGCCCACAACATCCTCGCCTTTTTTCATGCGGACCTCCTGTCCCTTCCCGTGTTCCGAATCGGCTCCATGGGGGCCTTCCTGCAAGTCCTCTTCGTCCTGGAAGCCACCCTCCTCCTCTACCTGAACCGGGGGGACATCGTCCTGAAACTGGCGTTCGTCCTGTTCGCCTCCAACCTTTTGCTGACCCTTGTCTTCCTGGCGGCAGGCTCCCGGTTCGAGGGGATGGGGTACTTTCTCGCCTGCTTCCTCGTTGCCCTCTGGGGGTATCAGGACCTGGACACGGCGTTCCGGGAATTCGAATACACGGTATTCATGCGTCAGCCCCTCGTCGGAGCATGACGGCGCAAGGTCCGGAGGCGACGGGACGAACACGATGCCCGTGTTCTTTGAAATGGATCTCGTCAGGGAATCTCCGGGAAACGCGCCCCGGTCACACAAATGCCCCCGGAGGGCTGGGATTTCAGCCTCCGGGGGAGAGAGAGGAAAGACCTCCGTGGCGGGGATGCACCTCCACGCGGTTGCCTTCGGTGTCGATGAATATGCCGATTTTTCCGATATCGTCGTCGATGAGGGTCTCGTCGAGGATCCCCCGGCCGCCCTTGGACGCCGGAAACCTCCCGTCGTTTGATGCATCCGGGGTCGAAGGCATGCAAACGACCGGATGCAGAGAGGAATATCACAAGCGATGACGGGAGGACTTCGGCAGGCAATTCGCCTTCCTCATATCAGCATCTTGAAAACTTGCTTGCGAACCTTGAAAAGAGTTTCCGTCAAGGGCCCGGCGCCCATCCCGGCCATCTCCACAAGAACGGTCCGCATTCCGCCGTACACATGATCGACAATTTCCGGAGCCCACTCTTCCTGTTCCGCTTCCAGCAGAAGGTTGAGGCTGTTTTCCAGAAGATAGTCCATCAGGAACTCTTCCCATATTTCCGGCGTCCTGCATTCCAGGATTTCCGGTCCCAAAAAGTCTTTGACCTGTTCTCCGATCAGGTGCGACTGGGTCAAGAGCATTTCTTTGGTCAGCGGAGGGCGTCCGTTCGTCATTTTGATCGCTCCAACGGATAAACGGTTGTCAACAACATCCCGGGAGAAAGTGGATCCAAACGGCCTCCCCCGAAACCGAACATTTTCAGAAATCGAAGTAGACTCCGAGAGACGCGTAGTGCTCTTTCTCGAAAATCAGATCCCCCATCGGCGAGTATCCGTTGTAGAAATCGAGAGCCGGACGGATCTGAAGATCCGTTCCGGGACGATGAAAGAGGAGTCCGATCTGAAGATCCTCGTCCGGAACATATCCGTTGATTCCGCGGCTTTCGATATTGAACGCCAGGTAACCCCGGGCGGAAAGAGCGTGCATTTCCGGCCCGTAGGCCTCCAGTCCGCCGATCAGGATGGTCGCATCCTCGGCGGTGGGGTAGTCGTAAAACCCGAAGACACGATAAGCCGCTCCCCCGTATATGCGCAGCCAGGATGTCATGTCCCACGACGGGATGACCTGAAGGATTTCGTTTCCGAAATCCGACGCTTTGGACACATTCATCAGGGTCGTGTAGTTGTAGCCGGTGTGCGAACTTTCGTGGTAGAAAAAGATGCGTCCGGAAAAGGACTTGTAACGAAACGTCACGGGAAGGCCGATCACGTAATCCGCGTCTTCCAGGTAGGTGGAGGAGCGGATGACGGAAAACCGGGAGAAAGCGGCTCCCATGATCCCGACCTGGACCGATTCATCGATGCCGGCGGAGCCGGATGCCCAGCGCACGACTCCGACATCGGCCCCGAAGGTTCCGTTGAACTGGATGAACGGCCGGTTCGTCTGGGCGAGAGCATTGATCGCGGTCGTCGGCTGGCGAGGGTCGGCCAGAAGCGGCGTGAACGGGTCCTGGGCAGGCAGGAAGGTCATGTTCCAGGTGTCGTCCGGAGTCACGGAAGACGTGTTCCGTGAATCGAGCGTCGGATTGAAGATGTCCGTCGCACCGGTGGATACGACCGGCACACCCGAAAGCATCAGGAGAACCAGAAGACTCCGGCAGGCGATTCGGCCTCGCGTCCTCTGGACAGCCCATAAAAGCCGAAAAACCGGAAGCGGTCCGACCGCGGGAACAGGCTTTTCCCGAAGAGGTCTTTTCGTCTTTGCCATCCCTGTTTTACTTCCGCAGGAAAGACGTTTTCCGGAGATATCCGACTTTCCCCATCGACTTCAGGTTGCGGTTTCCCCGGGAAGTCGCATGCGGGGGATGGATCCGGTTGAGGAGGATCAGGGGATCCAGAATGAGACCGCACACCGGACAATGCCAACCATAAAAGTCCGGCGTGTCCGAAAAAGGATCGGAAAACTGTTCCTGAAACATTGAGCCGCCGCATTTGGGACACGCCATTCCTTCCTCCTCCTCGTCCTGGGTTTCGATCCGCTTTTTGACTCAATGATTGACCGGTCGGGGAGAGGAACTCCCTCGATCCGGTGTTTCCCCCCTTAAACATCCTTCGTGAGATTTCCGGCCGACGATCCTGAAGACGTCTCCCCGCTCCGGAATCCACAGGGCGTTTACTTCAAGGCATGATTAAAATATATTGACAGTGCATGAATAAAGGTTATGCTGGAACTCTCCACTCCAGAATGATGCAAACAGCCGGTCACTTCCGACAGACGATTGCCGGAATCGACGGGGCAAAGAACTTCCCGGAGAGACGCGTGAGTGAAATCCCTCCTTCGGACGCCCCTCCTCAGGGCCCGATCGCAAAAATCCTGTCCGACATGCCTTCGGACATCACGGTAAACCTTCCCCGCAAGGGCGATATTCTTTATTTCCAGGGAGACCTTCCTTCGCACCTTTACGTGATCTCCTTCGGGACCCTTGTGACCATTCTGGAAAGTCCTTCGGGAGACCCGGTCGCCTGGGAAATCCTGGGCCCTTTCGACACGGTCGGAGCCTTTGCGCTCCTGATGGGATTTCCCTATCCGGCGACGTGCCGGGCAGACACTCCCACGCAGGTGCGGGGATATCTGAGGGACCGCGTCTGGGGCCGTCTTGAAAAAGACCGGACCTTTCGGGAAACCCTGATGCACGAGATGGGAGACCGCTTTCAGGTCTTTCTGTCAAGGCTTCTGTTTGCCCAGAAAAGTGTCGAGTCGAGAGTTTCCGTGAGTCTTCTCTCCCTCGCCCTGAAAGAGGATTCGGTCCATGGCCAGACTTCGCAGCCGGTTCTGAAAGTCACCCGGTCCATTCTTGCCAGCCTATCGCTGACAACCGTCGAAAGCGCGATCCGCGTGACCAAAAAGTGGGAAGCCCAGGGCTTGCTGGATCTTCGTTCGCCCGGCTGGATCCGGGTTCTGAACCGGAAGGCCCTCGAAGACATTTCGGGAAAAGGATAGGTCCTTCTCCGGAAAGGCCTGACGGGAGCTTTCGCTGTTACCGGCCACCACAGGCGCTCTCGTCCGTCCGGTGTCAGGAAGACCCCGAACCGACCGGCCTTCACCGGATCAACGACGCGATTTTGCCTCGCCCTTCGCCGAAGAATCGCTCTGGAGTCGTTTCAGGACCAGGGGATCCCGGGACAACGGCTCGAAGATCAATGGAAAAAGGGCGTAGATCTCGTCCAGGGACAAGGTGGACAAGCGTCCTTCCTCTTCGATGTAATGGGCTTTCAGAAGAACGCGGAACCCTTCCTCGATCTTTGCCAGGACCAACGGAAGTTCATGGGGCAAAACGGGATGGGAATCCAGAAGATCCATCAGTCTCCCCCCGATGGCCATCCGGACGTTCCCGGCCCATTCTTCCCGATGCTCGGGATTGGGCTGGGTATCGACGTAGGGGTATCGACCGATCCGGAAAGCCTCCTGGAGAAGGACGCTTTCCGGCACGACGGTCCGCGGGATCACCTTCTGGTCTTCCCGGAACTTCAGGTATTGCCGGACGGCCATAAAGAGCAGGACGATACTGAGAGCCGCCATCGCCTGGACGGAGGCCGTCAGGACGGCCAGCCCCGAAATATTGAGTCCCAGACTCGGCTTCAGATAAAAGATCAGAAAAATCCCCGTCAGACACAGAGGGATGATCCCTATGGCCAAACGAACCCACTTGAGACCAAGGACCGCTCCCCAATCGCTTTTTTGTTCAGACATCATGAACACCCGCCTTTCCGCTTGATTTCCCCGTCCGTCCTGTCGGAAAAAGGACCTCCCGGAGGAGCGGACGGGAAGCATCGGGACACTTTCGAAAACGGGACAACTCTTATTTCTCCATCTTTTCCGGCAAGGTCACTCCATGCTTGAACCCCAATCTCCGGAAGATTTCGTAGGCAACCTTGATGGCTTCGGGGTTTCTGAGACGGAAGGCGGATTCCTCGATCTCGGGTTCCGAGAGAATCAGGTCGGAAAATCCCCGGTAGACTTCCAGGATCACTTCCTCTTTCGTCACATCTCCCAAAGAATGTTCTTCAAAGTACCGTTCGAGCACCGGCTCGAAACAGTCCACGTTGTTGTTGATCCAGTTGTTGATGAAGTTGGGCGAACATTGGGTATTGGACGGGGTAAATCGTCCGACGCGATAGGCGTCCTTCAGAGTCTTCTCCCGGGGCGACACGGCCGTTGATCGGGCAGTTCCGGAACCTGTCGCCGACTCTTTTTTGCCCATGAAAGAAAACAGTCCCATGGTTTGTTCCTCCTCGTTGTTTGATGCGGCAATCCCTTGCCGTTTCCGACCAACCGGTACCCGAACCGGGCCCCGGCACGTCATTCCAAAAGATCCCGTCAACGCTTCTTTTGGAAAAACCATCCTTTTTACAGACATATAAAATACATCTTTAAAAACCCGAGCCGTTCTTCGGGGAACCCTTCATCGCCCCCCTTCGGCAATCCGACCGGCCCGTATCAGGCGGATTCGATTCCGCCAGCCACCCTCCTTTTTTGCATTCTGTCCATCACCTTGACCGACGGAATTGACTTGACCGAAGACAATGTCCGGGATTTCCCCTCAGGACCGGAAGGTTTCAACGCTCCTTCCTTGCGCAGCCGTTCGACCTCCTCCACCACGTCCCGAAGGACGCGGACCGCTTCCATGATCGGGAAATCATTCACCGGACTTTTCATCATCTTGATGACCAGCCCGAAAGACATGTGACGCAGAACGGAAGAAAACCATTCGGGGTGCCCCATCCCGTCCGAAAGCTCCAGGCACCTCTCCTTCAGGTACTTTCTTGCGTTCCTCTTCCACAGGGAAATCCGGAGCGGCGAATGCCCTGCGGGGAAAACCGCAAGCCCCGAAGACTCCCCGACCCCTTCCGCCCGGATTCCAAGATTCCTCGGGAACGTCCCTCCATCGTCCACCATCGACACCTCCTGACACCTCTCATCGTTTTGAAGTTCACCCTGTCTGTCCGAAGAACTGGACAGATTCTCTCTCCCCCTTCCAGGGCTTTGTTATGACGGGGGTCATACGACAATTTTCCGTTCGCCTTCACCTTCACGTTCGCTCTGTCCGTCCGAAGAACTGGACAGATTTTCTCTCCCTTTTCCAGGGCCTTGCTATGACGACCGTCATACGGCAACTTTCCGTCCGCCCTCACAATAGAACAACCGGACGCGAAACTGGCGAAGTATGGGATGGCCCGCGAAAGACTTTCTTTTTCAGAGAAAGCGAGGGTCTTCGAAAACTTCAACCGCGCGGATCCTGCTCCCCTGGGATCTCTGATGCGAAGGGAAAGATGACAATGTCGGGAACAATAAAGGCTCACTCACGGCTCCCTCACATGTCCATCCTGCTGGACCGTGTCTACACACACGATACGAAGACCCCTAAGGGCAGCGTCATGACCATTCTCGTGGATCGCCTTTGGCCGCGCGGTATCCGCAAGGACGATCTGCCCCTCGATTTATGGGCCAAAGATTGGGCACCGTCTCCGGAGCTCCGAAAAAAGTTCCACGATGGCATGGTCGATTTCCGGTCGTTCAGGGCGGCCTACCGAAAAGAGCTCGAAACGCATCGCGAGGAGATTGGCGACATCCTGCAGAAAAAACATCCATCGACGGTTCTTTTGCTTTACGGGTTGAAGGATCCGGCCGAGAACAACGCGGCTGTCCTGAAAGAGGTTCTGGAAGAGTGGATGCGATGAAATTCCGAGCCTGGACCACGATCCGAAATCCCATGGAAAGAAGGAAAAAATGAAAATCAACGAGAGCACCCTGGACCGAGTGCTTCGAATCCTTGTGGGCCTGACCCTGATTTCCCTTGTCTTCGTGGGCCCCAGGACCCCCTGGGGCTGGATCGGCATTCTTCTCCTTGCTACCGGCCTGATCGGTTTCTGTCCGGTCACCCACTTTCTGGGAATTCGTACCTGCCCTGTGCGAAAGAAGGTGGTCACGGGACCTCCCCGCTAAGTTCCGCCCGGTGACCGATTGTAAAGTCGGCGAGATGTAAGGAGATTTCAATGCGTTTGACGCTCTATACGGACTATTCCTTGCGGGTGTTGCTGTATCTGGCGGCAGTACCGGAGGAACCTTCCTCGATCAAGGAGGTGGCCGATACTTATAAAATTTCCAGAAACCATCTGCACAAGATTGTCAACGATCTTTCCCGTCACGGCTACATTCGAACGACAAGAGGAAGACATGGAGGGATCTTGCTCGGAAAAAAACCGGAATCCATCGTCCTGGGAGAGCTGGTCCGCTTCACGGAGCCGGACTTCCGTATCCTGGAATGTCTGGACAAGTCCACTTCCGAATGTCCGATCGATTCGGTGTGCGCCATGCGACATATCCTGATCACTGCTCTGGAAGCATTCCTCAAGACCCTTGACCGATATACTCTCGCCGACCTGGTCGAAAACACCTCCCTGCTTCGTCCGCTCCTGATCGAAGGCGATCCGTCATCCATCAAAGGTGAGGACTTTCCGTCGGACTGGCCGGAAAAACCGCCGGAAACGACATAAGACCGTCCGACCCGGAAATTGGCGGCGCTTTTTCGATCCACGAAAACAGGATTTCCCTTTGGCATGGCGGTCTTTGGGAAGAACCACAGAATCCGTAGGGGGATCGCTTGATCCGCTCCCGAAAATCGCTCTCTCTCCAGGAGATGACCCTTCTCCTCCTGATTCTCCTGTTACTGACCTACTTCATCCTGTTGAGGTTCCATTCCGAGGACGAAACCCGGCAACGGGCCGTTCTCCGCAATTGGGTCCGGGCCGATTTTGCCCTCCTGTCCCTGAACCGTGCGCTCCGGATCCTCCCTGCCGCAAAGCTTCAGTCCGGCCGTCTGACGATCGGGGACGCCCGCCTGATCCGCGGTTGGGCCATCCAGGGACAGGTCGCCCTGAAGGATCTGAAGGAATCGTCCTTTCTTTTCTCCCGGCTCCAGAGGAACGAACTCGGACGGGTCGAGAGGAATTTCCACTTGTTCAGAGCCATTTTATCCGAAACGATGTCCTCTCCTTTCGGCCGGCCGCTCCAGGAGGGGGAACGACAAAACATGAGCCGTCTCGAAAAGCGACTGGACCTGTCCTTGACGATCCTTTCCCTGTCCGTCCGCGACTCGAGAGGAAACGCCGAACAGACGCTGGCCGGAATCGAGACCCGGTGGGAACGGATCGAAGATGAAATCCTTCTCGGCTTCCTGCTCGTCCTGCTCGCCACCGTCGGGTGGAAACTGCGAAAGGCCCGGGAAGACTCCACGTCCCGCGAGGCCCGTCTCCATGCCCTCTTCAATGCCATGCAGGACGCCGTCCTTTATACCGACCTCAAGGGGCGGGTTCTGTTCGGGAACCCCGCTGTCGAAAAAATCTTCGGACATTCTCCGGCCGCGCTCGTCGGACAAACAACGGCCATCCTTTATGCCCACCGGGAGGATTTCGAAGGCCCAGAGCACCTTTCGAATCTTCCCGTAACAGGAGAGGATACATCCTCGCGGGAAGTGGACTATCGTCGAAAAGACGGAAGCCTATTCACGGGGGAATGGAATGGATCTGTGGTGCAGGACCAGGACGGTCTTGTTCAGGGTTTTGTCATGACCGTGCGCGATATCACCCGGAAAAAGGAGCTGACGGACAGGCTCTCACTCGAAAAAGAAAAGTGGTTCGTCACATTGAGTTCCATCGGAGACGCCGTGATCGTTACCGACCTCGAAGCGCGTCTGGAGTATTTGAATCCTGTCGCGGAGGGCCTGACCGGATGGAATCTTGAAGAGGTGACCGGAAAACCCGTCAAAGACGTGTTCGACATCCTTAACGAAAAAACCCGGGAGACTGCCGAAAGTCCTGTGGAAAAATGCCTTCGCCTGGGCACGGTCGTCGGACTGGCGAACCATACCGTCCTCCGGAGCCGCTCGGGGACCACCTGTGCCATCGAGGATTCGGCTTCCCCCATCCGGAACCGGGCAGGACAGATCCTGGGATGCGTCATCGTTTTCCGGGACGTAACCGAGAAAAGAGATCTTTTGCATCAGGTCACATATCAGGCCAACTACGATGCCCTGACCGACCTCCCAAACCGGTATCTTTTTCAGAATCGCCTGGATCATCTGTCTGCACAGAGCCGTCGGCTCGGCCTGTCGGCCGCACTGATCTGCCTGGACCTCGACAATTTCAAGAAGATCAACGATTCTTCCGGACATCCCTTCGGGGACCAGGTTCTGAAGGAAGCCGGTCAACGCATCCGTGCGTCGGTCCGGGAGAGCGATACTGTCGCCCGGCTCGGAGGAGACGAATTTGCCATCATCGCCTCGGTAGACCGGGGCAATCCGGAGCCGGTCGCTTCTCTGACCCGGAAAATCCTGGCGGTGATGGGGCACCCATTCCGGATCGATGACCAGGAACTCTATCTCAGCGTGAGCATCGGGGTTGCCCTGTTTCCCGAAGACGGGGACGATCCGACGACTCTGATTCGCCATGCCGACATCGCCCTTTACCAGGCCAAAGAGCAGGGCCGGAACAATGTCCAGTTCTTTTCGCCCCGCATGAACCGGACGGTCCAGGAAAGGGCCCGGATGGAAAACCATCTCCATATCGCCCTCGAAAAAGAGGAATTCCGGTTGCTCTATCAGCCGATCGTGGATCTGGAAAGCGGATCGGTCAAAGAGGTGGAGGCCCTTGTCCGGTGGAACCATCCCCTGCAAGGGGTTGTCGCTCCGGACAAATTCATTCCCCTGGCGGAAGAGACCGGTCTGATCGTTCCGATCGGAGAGTGGGTTCTGGAAACAGCCTGTCGCCAGGCATCCGAATGGGTCGCACAGGGTCTTCCTCCGATCCGTCTGGCGGTCAATATCTCCGGAAGGCAGCTGATCCGGGGAGATTTTCCCGAACTTCTCGAGAGATGCCTGAAGCAATCGGGACTCCCTCCCGATCATCTGGAACTGGAACTGACCGAAAGCGTTCTCCTGCAAAAATCCGGAGTCGTGGAAAAAACGCTCCTGGAGTTGAACAGGATGGGGATCCGTCTGTCCATCGACGATTTTGGGACCGGCTATTCTTCCCTGAGCTATCTGACCCGGTTTCGTGTGAACACGCTCAAGATCGACGGATCCTTCGTGCGGGGGATCCGGACCCATCCAGGGAATGCGGCGGTCATCCTGGCCATCCTGGCCCTCGGGGAAGCCATGAGGCTGGATGTCATTGCGGAAGGGGTCGAAACGCCTGAACAGGCGAATTTTCTGGTCGATCATCACTGCCGGCGAATCCAGGGGCATCTTTTTTCCTGCCCGTTGGCACCCACGGAAATGCCGGAGATCCTGGGAAGACAATTTCTCCTTGTTCGGGGAATCGGCTGCGGCGGAAAAAGGACCGTCCGGAACCCGGAAGATAACCCGGACACAGAAAGGCCGGAATGAGAATCGAAACAATCCGTCGGCTCGTCCTCCCCGGACTTATCGGTGCCTTCTCCCGGGAACAGGATTTGCCACCCGTCCCATTTTGGGAGAAAATAGGAGCATGGTCCGGTGTTTGCGCATGCTTGTCATTTCCCCTTTTTCAGGTTTTCCGGGTGGCCTTTTCCTCTCATGTCATTCAGGATCGGGAAGCTGGACCTCTTCAGAAAAGCACCATCATAAATACATCTTCTTTCTTCTCGCGGGAGCGGTCGTCCTTTTCCATTCCTGGTTTTTTTCTTCATCCCCGAATCCCGCCCTTGCTCTTTTTCAGGGCGGGGAACCAACTTCTCTGATGCAGCGCCCTCCGGTCTCTTCCATCCTGTCGACCGGCCCTGCAGCACCGGTCCGATTCGATTCTCCATCCACAAAAGCAGAGGACATGCTGGACTGCCGGCACCTCGATCTGGCCGGGGTCACGTCCTGGGTCTGTGACCATCCCGAACCGATTCATACGTTCCACTCCATGCTGTCTTCTTCGGAGCTGCCGGGAATCCTCCGGGTGTTCTTCTGTGCGGTCGCCGGCTACGTCATCCGGTATCCTGGCGAGTTCAAGGGAATTCCCGTTCCTGTCGTCCCTCCTCCGCCCAAACGGGGTCTTGGCGTTCGATTCGCGTTTGAATCCCATTGAAACGGGCCACCCGGTGAAATGAACGATCCGTTCCCCCGGGTGGTCTCCTTCCGTGGAAAGATCTCGACCTGGAAATAAGGAGACATTTGATGGACCGCCAATTCATGATCTTTTTCGTCAGGACAGTTCTCGACCGTTTCATGAAATCGCTTTATTCTCGCCGCTTTTTTGCTTCCGTGCGCGGGATCGCTGTCACTCTCCCTCTTTCTCTTCTTCTCTGCGTCCTCCCTTCTCCGCCCAGCGTCTACCCGAAAGACCTGAAGGAACAGATTCACGTTGAGGAAAACCCTGTGAAAGGGCTGGTTTCGGGAAAACCCATCCGGTTCCGGATCCGGGTCGTTCCGGTCCCTTCCCCGAAAACCCCTGTTCATCTCCATATCTATCTCGATAACCGGATGCTCCTGATGCTGACCCTGACCCATCCCGTTACGACCATTCAACTTCCCCCCCTCTCTCCCGGAAGGCACAGCGTCGTCTTCATCGAAGCGAACCCTCTGACCCATCAGCCCATGGAGGGAAACGGGAACGGAGAAATGTCGGGAATGTCGTCGGACATGCACATGACGGACACGGGTACATCCTCTGATATGAATATGACAAAGATGTCGGGCAGCCTGACGGCCATCCCGGCCCGGTTTCGCCTGAAAACCCTGACCTTGATTGTTCTCCCCCGATAACAGGACCGTTCACCTCAAAGGGCCTTTCGGGAACGAGCGGAGAATTCCGGTTTGCCGTTTCCACCCGGCGGAACAAGAGAAAATCGGAGGAGACAATCGCGCGGACGGGATCCGGAACGTTCACAAAACCGATCGTTCCCTTTCCCCCAACGGTCGTCTTTGCTAGATTAGAAGAAAACCGCCGTCGGGGGAGCCGGCATCCTTTCATCAGGCAGCAGACAGCCCCTGCAAAATCAATCTCAATATTCAGGAAGAGGAGCAGGTTCATGAGGAAGCCATTTCGAAGCCGGATCATCACCGAGGGGATCGAGAGATCCCCCAACAGGGCCATGCTCCGCGCAGTCGGCTTCAGCGATGCGGATTTTGAAAAACCGATCATCGGAGTGGCGAACGGATACAGCACGATCACCCCGTGCAACATGGGCCTCAACAACCTGGCGCTTCGGGCCGAGGATGCCCTTCGCCAGAGGGGGGCCATGCCCCAGATGTTCGGCACCATCACCGTGTCGGACGGCATCTCGATGGGAACGGAAGGAATGAAATTCTCCCTGGTCTCCCGGGAAGTCATTGCCGATTCCATCGAAACGGCAGTCAGCGCCCAGAGTATGGACGGAGTGATCGCCATCGGGGGATGCGACAAGAATATGCCGGGGGCCCTGATTGCCATGGGACGCATGAACATTCCGTCCATTTTTGTCTACGGAGGGACCATCAAGCCCGGTCACTGGGGCGATCAGGACCTGACGGTCGTCAGTTCCTTCGAAGCCGTCGGCGCCTACACGGCGGGCAAGATGAACGAAGAGACCCTGACCGAGATCGAACGCCATGCCTGCCCGGGGGCCGGCTCGTGCGGAGGCATGTTCACGGCCAACACCATGTCCTCCGCCATCGAAGCAATGGGGATGAGTCTGCCCTTTTCCTCCACCATGGCGGCCGAAGATCTCGAAAAAGCCGAAAACACCGCCGAATCCGCGGAGGTCCTGGTCCAGGCGGTCTTAAACGACCTGCGTCCCCGACAGATTCTGACCCGGAAGGCTTTCGAGAACGCGATCTCGGTCGTCATGGCCGTCGGCGGTTCGACAAACGCGGTCCTTCATCTGCTCGCGATCGCCAGGTCGGTCGATGTTCCCCTGTCCATCGACGACTTCGAAACGATTCGCCGGAGGGTTCCGGTCCTTTGCAATCTCAAGCCCTCCGGGGCCTATGTCGCCACGCAGCTGCACGCTGTCGGAGGAATTCCCCTTGTCATGCGCATGCTTCTGGACCGGGGACTCCTTCATGGAGACGCCCTGACCATCACCGGAAAAACGATCGCCGAAACGCTCAAAAACGTCCCGGATCGTCCTCCTGCCGGACAGGACGTGGTTCTGCCGTTCGACAAGCCCGTCTACCGGGACGGCCATCTGGCCATCCTGAAAGGAAACCTCGCCCCCGATGGCTCCGTGGCCAAGATCTCCGGAATCAAACACCGTTCCATCACGGGACCGGCCCGTGTTTTCGATTCGGAAGAAAGCTGCATGGAGGCGATTCTGGCTCGCTCGATCCGTCCCGGAGACATCCTCGTCATTCGTTACGAAGGCCCCCGGGGAGGTCCCGGCATGCGGGAAATGCTGGCCCCCACTTCCGCTCTGATCGGAGAAGGTCTCGGTGACAAGGTCGGCCTTGTCACGGACGGACGGTTCTCCGGAGGCACCTATGGGATGGTGGTGGGGCACGTCGCTCCGGAAGCGGCCGTGGGGGGACCGATCGCCCTGATCCGGGATGGCGACCTCATCACCATCGACGCCGACCGGAACCTGATCGAAATCCAAGTTTCCCCGGACGAACTCAACCGGAGAAAATCACTCTGGAAAGAACCCGCCCCCCGCTATACCAAGGGAGTCATGGCAAAATACCGCCTCCTCGTCAAAAGTGCCAGCGAAGGCGCCGTGACGGACTGATGTCCGGAAACAGAGAGGACGGAGAAGCCCATGAATGACGTCCGGGAAGGTGTTCTGGCCGGAGCCGGACTGGCGATCGGCGTCCTGGCGGGATATCTTGTCGCAGCGTCCCGTTACCGGAACTCCTCCCAGAAACTTCGGGAAGACGTGGCCGCACAAACCGCCCTTCTGGCGGAAACCCGTCAGGGGCTCGACCGGATGAACCGGGAGAGTCGCATGCTTCGCGACCAGCTGGACGAAGCCATCTCGCGGAACGCGGCGGCGGAAGCCCGGCTTGCCGTCGTCGAAAAAACCGACCGGGAACGCCAGATCCTTCTCGAAGAGTCCCGGAAAAATTTGACAGAAGCGTTCCAGGCCCTCTCCCTGGAGGCGCTTCAGCAAAACAGCCGGTCCTTTCTCGAACTGGCCCAGCAGAACCTCGCGGGATTCCAGGGACAGGCCAAAGGTGATCTCGAACTTCGGCAGGCCCGGATCGACGAACTCGTCAAACCGCTCGGGGAATCCCTCGCCAAGGTCGAACGGACGCTCCAGGACCTGGAGGGAGAGAGAAAGTCGGCCTACGCTTCCCTCAATGAAATGGTGAGAAGTCTTGTCGAAAACCATATTCCCCGCCTCCATACCGAAACCATGGGACTGGTCCGGGCTCTCCGCCAGCCGGTCGTTCGGGGGAGATGGGGAGAAATCCAGCTCAGGCGGGTGGTCGAGATGGCTGGAATGCTGGACCATTGCGACTTTTTCGAACAACAGACGTCCGGACAGTCCGAAGAAAGGCTGCGGCCCGACCTCGTCGTCCGGTTGCCGGGAAACAAGCAGGTCGTGGTGGACGCCAAGGTCCCCCTTTCCGCCTATCTGGAGGCGGCCGAAGCCGATTCCGAGGAAGACCGCACCCGAAAACTTGCGGATCACGCTCGCCAGGTCCGGCAGCACATCACCCAGCTGGGACGGAAGTCCTACTGGGAACAATTCCAGCCGGCTCCCGAATTCGTGATCCTCTTCCTCCCCGGAGAGGTGTTCTACAGCTCGGCGCTGCAGGCCGATCCGGAACTGATCGAATACGGTGTTTCCGAACGCGTCATTCCGGCGACCCCGACCACCCTGATCGCCCTCTTGCGGGCGGTGGCCTACGGCTGGCAACAGGAGACCGTCGCAAAGAACGCCCAGGCCATCAACAAACTCGGACGCGATCTTTACAAACGCCTTTCCGACTTCACCGAACACTGGATCAAGGTCGGCAAGTCCCTGGGCAGCGCGGTGGACACCTACAACAAGGCCACCGGCTCTCTCGAACACCGGGTGCTCGTGACCGCCCGACAATTGAAAGATCTCCGGTCCGGGTCCGAAGAGGAGATCCCGTCGCCCGATACCGTCGACTCCCGGCCACGCTCTTTTCTTCCGTCTTCCGGAACGACACCGGAACCGGACATGACGTTGTCCGAAGAATCCACCCCCATCCCGAAGGACCTCCCATGAGCCTGATTCTCCGCATACTCCTGAACGCAGTCATCGTCTATGGCGTCGCGCACCTGATCCGCGGGGTGCACCTGAGGGGATTCGGCACCGCCCTTCTGGTCGCGCTCGTCCTGGGCATCATCAACGCCCTGATCCGGCCCGTCCTCTTTTTCCTGACGCTTCCCATCAACATCCTGTCGCTCGGGCTGTTCACCTTCGTACTCAACGCGCTCCTGTTCTGGTCGGTGACATGGTTCGTGCCGGGGTTCACCGTCGATTCCTTTGTCAGCGCCTTCGTCGCGTCTTTCCTGATCTCCCTGATGAGCCTCGTTTTTTCCTGGTTCCTGATCTTCTGACCGTTTTCAGGGGGGCGACGGTCGCTCCCCTCCCGCCGGAGCGACCACGACCAGCACGTCTCCCGTGAACGGCAACGCTTTCCGGATGCGTTCTTCGGCCAGACGTCCTTCCCGAGCCGCATCTTCCAGGGAAGACTGATCGTCCAGAACAAGACACAGGTCGCAGGAAATGGAATGCCCCATCCACCGGGCCCGTGCGCGGGAAACAGAGAGGACGGAACCGCTGTCCATCGCGGCATGCCGGATCCGATCGAGCGTCTCCGGCTCGATCCCGTCGGAGAGATGCATGCCGACATCCCGGATCATCCGGACAGCTATGAGCAGAATGCTGAAACCCAGCAACATTCCGACGACCGGATCCACGATCGGATAGCCCGTCACGCTCCCTGCCACCCCCACCAGGACGGACAGGCTCGCGAATCCGTCGACGCGCGCATGTTGCCCGTCCGCCACCAGAGAGACGGATCCCGTTTTCCGTCCCGCCCGGATACGCAGAAACGCCACCGCTTCGTTCCCCAGGAATCCTGTCACGCTCGCCAGGGCGACCCACCCCGGATGGTGGAAAACCTGCGGATGCACAAACCTTTCGATCGAGCGGACCAGCGAAACAATGGCCGAAGACAGGATGAGCCCGACGATCAGGATGCCGGCCAGGTCTTCAAATTTTCCGTACCCATAAGAGTACCGGCGCGTGGGTTGCCTTCCGGCCAGGGAGAAGGCAATCCACAGGGGAACCCCCGTGAGGGCGTCGGCGATGTTATGAAAAGCGTCGGAAAGAAGCGAAACGCTGCCGGAGAATACCGCGATGCCAGTCTGAAAAGTGGCCGTCGCTCCCAAAAGGAAAAAGGAGACGACAAAAACGGACGTCGTTTTCGGTTCCCCCTCCCGATAGCGGGGCATATGCCCGTGGCCGTCTTCGTGCGAATGTCCCAAAAGACCATGAAAAAAAGACACGACAGACTCCTGTTCTCTTTCGATATCCCCTATCGCCCTTGCCCAAAGATGGGGGCAATTCCCCAACTCTCAATCCCATAGGATAGAGGAGTATAATATATCACACGAAAGGGCCTGTCCGGATTTTTTTCTTGCAATGTTGGCATGCGGAGCATAGGCTTGGATGAAAGCCGATCCGAGAAAGCTCATCCGACATTCGGGAGAATCTGATGGATCTGTTGCTGATCTCCGCAAACCGTGAAACTTTTCCGGATCCCGTCTACCCCCTCGGTGCCGCCTATGTGGGAGACGCGGCCCGCAAGGCTGGACATCAGGTCCGGACGAAGGACCTGATGTGGGAAGCAGATCCTCCGCGTTCCCTTCTGGAGGAGATCCGGCGACGACCGCCGGAGGCCGTTGCCCTGTCCTTTCGAAACCTGGACAATGCCGCCTGGCCTCTGACCCGAAACTACCTTCCCTCCTATCGTCTTCTCGTCCGGTCCCTCCGGAAGGCGCTGGCCTCGACCGAAACCCCCATCATCCTGGGCGGGTCCGCCTTTTCGCTCCTCCCGGATCTCCTCCTGGAAGAACTCGACGGAGACTACGGAGTCACCGGAGAAGGCGAAAAGAGTCTTCCCCTCCTTCTCGAGGCGCTCGAGCACGGAAGCTCCCTCGACGGCATTCCCGGTCTTGTCCGGAGGCAAGGCCCCGGAGAACCCGCGTTGCTCAACCCGCCTTTTTTCCGGACCGATCCCTCGGCCGGGATGATCCGTCCGGCTCCCGATCGGTCTCTCTTCGACCTTCCCCGGTATGTCAGATCCGGCGGAATGGCCAACATCCAGACGAAGCGGGGGTGCCCTTTCCACTGCAAATACTGCACCTACCCTCTTCTGGAAGGCGGGACCTTCCGTCTGAGAGCGGCCGGGGAAGTCGCAGACGAACTCGAAGAACTTGTCCGCAAGGACAAGATTCGCTCGTTCTTCATCGTGGACAGCGTTTTCAACGCGCCTCCCGAACACGCCGAAGCGGTCTGCGAGGAAGTTCTGCGCCGGAACCTGAAAGTCCGCTGGTCCTGCTACGTCACGCCCGCAGGATTGACCCGGAATCTTCTGTCGATCATGAAACAAGCCGGATGCGACGGGATCGAACTGGGGACGGATTCGGCCGAGCAGGGGGCCATGGCCGGCCTCGGAAAAAGCTTTTCGGTTTCCCATCTGACGGAAACCGCCCGCTGGTGCCGCGAGCTTTCTCTTCCCGTTTGCCACACCCTCCTCTTCGGGGGCCCGGGAGAAACCCTCCGGTCGGTCCGGGAAACTTTGCGCACCGTGGACGACACCGCTCCCACCGCCGTCGTGGCGATGGCGGGCATCCGGGTCTATCCGGACACGCCGATGGCCACGCTGGCCGAATCCAGGGGTCTGGTCAAAAAACGAAGGGACTATCTGGATCCCGTCTTCTATATCGAACCCGGCCTGGAAGAAGACCTGTCGGAAACCCTTCTGTCCTTCGCCAAAAGCCGGGGAAACTGGGTCCTTCCCGGCATTTCGATCCCGTACAAACCGATAACACAAAAACTCATCCGGCGCATCGGGTACAAGAAGCCTCTCTGGCATCTTCTGGCCCACGCGCCGTTCAAGGACCGGATCTACCGGGACCGCTGACCACCCAAACACAAGAAGGAGAAACCTATGGAAAGACAGGATCGGCAGGCGATCGGCACCTTGTTGACGGTTTACACCGACATTGACCTTCTGGCACTCGAGCTCTGCGCCGACCGGATCGGGCAGGCACCGACGCTCGAAGCCAAACTGGAGCTGGCCCACCAGGTGGAGGAAGAACGCATCCATTTCCGGATCCAGGAAAAATGGCTGGAAACGATCGGCATGCCTTTTCGTTCCCCCATCGATCCGGAGCATCGCAAAATCATACGGGAAAAGTTTTCCCGTATGGACTGGTTCGACTTCCTCTCCTGCCTCCAGATCGGAATCGAAGGCATCGGCATCGCGGTGGTGGAAAAGGTCGCTTCCCGTGCGGACAAAGGGACACAGGATTCCCTCGAAATTCCCATCCGGGACGAGAAGCGGCAAACGTCTTTCGGGCTGGAAGAGCTGCGGCGAATCTTCGCCGAAGCCTCTCCGGAAGAAAAGGAACGGCTGTCGGAGCGCCTTTTATGCAACCTGAACGATCTCTATGCCATGTCGGAAGCTTATCTGCCGGTGAATTTCGAAGAGCACTGGGAACGCCTCGGACTCACAAAGGAGGACATGTGGGAGACCGTCCACCAGAAAACGCTCGGGATGTTCCGAAGCCTGGGAGTGTCTCCCGTCCTGCCGGAAGCGTTCTCCGTCGCCTGAAGGCGATTTGTCCGGGAATCCGGCGGATTTGTGGTATGATGAGGGCAGTCCGAACGACGCCGCAGAAAAAGATTTGTCGGCGAAAGGAGTCCCCTGGTCCGAGACCGGTCGGGAACACACATTTCCCCATAGCGCAAGGAGAACCTTATGGCATCTGGTTCCGGCAAATGGCTTTTCATCCTGGCAACCCTTCTTCTGGGCTCCCTGGGACAGGAACGCATGTTCGCGCAAACTCCGAATCTCCTCTTCCCGGACAGGGCATTTGCCGCGGGGGATCCTTCGGAAAAGCTGATTCAGACGTCCAACCGGTACGACACGGTGGTGAGCCAGGCCCTGGCCAAATACCACCGGGCATCCCAAAAAGCCCGAAAGACGTACCTTGAAGCGAAGCGAAAAGCGGAAAACCTCTATGTGAAGGAAGCGACGAGCGCCAGCACGATGGTGACCACCAAGGTCAACCAGATCCGGGACAGCCTCACCGCCGGAACAATGAAAGAATCGGCCACCCGACAGATCAAGACTGCCGTCGCGGCATACGCCCGGAAAATATCCCATGCTTACGCAAAACGGGAAAACGCGTTGCGCCAGGCGGTCCGGATCTATGCCAGGTCTTTGGCCATGGCCGCCGGTCAATTCCAGCACGACCTGGAAAAAGCCGAAAAGTCCCTCAGCACCGGCTCCCACCAGGAATAACCGCGTCCCGAAAGCAACCGGACCGACCCGCGGAGAAGCCGTTCGATTTTGTTTCCCTGCGGGCCGGAATCCTTTCCGGAAAAAACGGAAACCCGTTCAGGCCCCTCCTTCCGGCTTCGTTCCCGAACATTCTTCCAGCGGTTGTCAGTCTCCCGTGCTCGACGGACGATCATCCCCGCCGGCGACGTCCCGGAACCCGTGTCCGAAATCCGCCGCATAAAGGCGACTCCGGGCGGTTTCCCTCAACCGGGTGTCGAGCGCTCTTCCCACGATCATGAGAGCCTGCCGGTAGATTTTGGCCGCCCGGACCATGACCGCAATCGTGGACAAATCTCCCTGCACAAGAATCTCGTCCGGCCAGGACGCCCGTGCGACGACCGCTGCGGGAGTGTTCTCCGGAAGAACCGTCGTGAGTCTTTCCACGAGCTCCTCGATCCGGTCGATCGACAGAAAGATGACCAGTGTTGCGCCATGGCGTGCGAGGGATTCGATGTCTTCCCCTTCCGGCATGGGCGTCCGGCCGGCCGTTCGGGTCAGGATCACGGTCTGGCTCACTTCGGGAAGCGTCAGATCCCGCCCCAGAGCGGCCGCCGACGCGAATACCGAACTCACCCCCGGAACGACCTCCCAGCCGATCCCGCGTTTGTCCAGCTCCGTCGTCATTTCGGCCATGGCGCCAAAGATCGCGGGATCTCCGGACGCGAGACGCACGACGACCTCTCCCCGATTGGCCCCGTCGACCAGAGCATCGACGATCTCTTCCCGTGTCAGTCCGGCCGAATCCATCCATCGGGCGTCCGGAGCAAGCACGCGCATGGACTCCTCCGGCACGAGGGATCCGGCAAAGACGACGCGCCCGGCCCGTCCCAGAATGCGGGCGGCGCGAACGGTCAGGAGGTCTGGCGATCCCGGTCCCGCGCCCACGAAGTAGACAGAGCCCGACCGGACAGGATGCGCCGGAATATCATTCGGAATAGTCATAGATTCCTTCCGCCTTCCATTGTTCAAAAGCCCGTTTCCAGAAAAGGACCCGGGCGAAGAAAAAACCCCCTTCGGCAAAGAAAAGCCCCCCCATCAGGGGAAGCCCCCGGTGGAGGAGGAGGACCAGCCCCAGAAACAAAAGAATTCCCCCTGCATAAGCCGCGAAAACTTTCGACCGGCCCGGATGCGCGACCGCCAGCCCGTTCCGGACCGACCACGGCATCCGGCGACCCAGGGCCGCCTGTCGGAGGGCGGCATAACGGCCGGGCCAGTTCTCCAGAAGAAAATACTGATACCGGGAATGCCCCAGCCCCAGAAGGGCCCCGGCAATTCCGACCGTCACTTCCCGGAAGAGGGGGGACATGTCCAGGTTTCCCCGGGAAAAGGAGAGAAAGACCGTAAGAAAAGCCCCTCCGAATCCGGCCAGGGCCCACATGGCCGAAAAGCGAAGGAAGCTGCCATAGGCGTATTCGAGCGCCTGGCGAATTTCTTCCCGGCCGGCCTGCCGGGAAAACGGACTCACGCTCCGGTTCCCCGAAGGTTCTTCCGTACGAGGAGCAGGGACATGTAGGGAAGGGTGCGTTCTTTCAGGGTCCGGATGTCCTGCACAATTTCCTGGCGCGCAGTTCCGATCTCGGCCAGGTAGACCGTCCTGTCCAAAAGTCCCTTCCTTTCAAGCATCTCCAGGACCGCCGGAAAGACCCGGTGAATCTTCATCAAAACGATGCTGTCGTGGGTGTCCAGGACCTGTTCCAGCGACTCGGATCCGTAAGTGGCGGGGACCACGGCGAGGCTTTCGGCCCCCTGCACAAGCGGAGCTCCCGTCAGGGCGGATGCGGCGGAAAAGGAGGTGACACCCGGGACGACCCGGACGACGATCCCCGGGATCTGTCGCCGGAGTCCGTCCAGGAGATTGCCGAACGTCGAATAGAAAAAGATGTCCCCGAGACTGATGAAGGCGACGTCACCCCGGAGGAGCGCTTCCGACAGGATGCGGGCGTTTTGTGTCCTTGCCTGATCCAGAACGACCGGGTCCTTCGTCATGGGGAAAACGAGCTCGATCGTGTCCGGCTGCGTCTTTCGTCCTTCGAGGGTCTCCCGGACCGCCTCCAGCGCGAGGGAGGCGCCATCCGATACGGACTTCGGCACGGCCAGGGTCGGAACCTCCGACAGGATCCTGGCGGCCCGGACAGTCAGGAGGTCCGGATCGCCAGGACCGACACCGATCCCATAAAGAGTTCCCATATTTTTGGAATGTCCGCTCTCATTTTCTGTCATTCACTCCTCCTGTCCGGGGTGGGCATCCTCCGGAAATCCCCCGGATCCGGCGTCCCCCTCTTCCCGGATCCGGTACTCCTCGTTCAGCCAGCGGCCGAGATCAATCTTGCGACATCGTTCGGAACAGAAACTGGTCCGGGAAAACCGCTCTCCCACGAGAGGGCTCAGGCAGACGACACAACGGCGGACCGGATCACCGGAGGCCATGTCCCCCTCCCTTCCCCGGTTCGTCCATGCTGCCGGAGCCCGTCTCCCGAGCCCGGAGAATATATTTGCCCACGATGTCGTATTCCAGGTGAACCGCATCCCCGACTTTTCTGTCGCCCAGGTTCGTCACATCCAGGGTGTGGGGAATGATGGCGAGTTCGATCCGGCATTCGCCTCCGACCTTGTCATCCTTGATCCGGTTGACCGTGAGACTGATTCCGTCGACGGCGATCGATCCCTTGGGAATGACGAACGCCCGATGACCATAAGGAACAGTCACCTGCAGGAACTCCGTCTCTCCTTCCCGTTCGCGGGCCACCAGCACACCGAGACTGTCGACATGCCCCAGAACAAGGTGTCCTCCCAGACGGTCGTTCAGACGCATGGCCCGTTCGAGATTGACCCTTTCGGCACGGACGAACGATCCCATCCGTGTGACGGACAGCGTCTCCAGGGAGACATCCACCCGGAAACCGGACTCCCAGGCTTCCGTCACCGTCATGCAGGCGCCGTTGACGGAGACCGATTCTCCCGGTACGAGCTCCTGCCCGAAAGAGACCCCTTCGACGGACAGGACGCATCCGTCTTCCGACTTCTCGACCGAGCGGACGATCCCGGTTTCTTCCACGATTCCCGTAAACAAAGACTATCCTTTCTCTTCGAGAACTTTTTCCAGAAAAAGCGTTTCATCCCACAGGTCGACCGCCACAAGAAGATCTTCTCCCAAACGACGGGTCTTCAAGGGACCGGGAAAGCGAAATGCCCCGACGAGGCGTTCCGGTGACCGTCCACCAATCCAGCCGATGGCGTCTTGCCCTCCGATCAGAAGAGGGGCCAGGACAAGGCGGATGCTGTCAACCAGCCGCTCCTGAAGAAAAGAGCCGTTCACCCGGGCCCCTCCTTCGACCAGAAGCGTCATGAGTTTTTCCTCCAGCAGGATCTTCAGAAGGGCTTTCAGGCTGAGACCCCGACCGTCCGTACCGGCCGGGAGCCGGAACGTCCGTGCCCCTTTTTCCCCCAGAAGGGCAAGCCGGTCCGCGGGAGCCGACTCTCCCGTCATGATCCAGAGCGGAGATTCGGCAAGCGTTTCGAAAAGTCGTGCATCCGGTGGGGTCCTTGCGCAGGAGTCGAGAATCACGCGCACCGGATGGTGCACCTTCCGTCGTCCAGGCAGGCGCGTCGTGAGCTGCGGATTGTCCTTCAGGACCGTCCCGACGCCGACGACGATCGCATCATGTTCCTGGCGAAGCTGATGGGCATACTTGAGAGAGGGCCCTCCCGAAATCCATTGCGAATCGCCGGTCGCGGTCGCAATCTGTCCATCCAGGCTGACCGCACCCTTCAGCGTGACAAAAGGACGCCCCTGCGTCATGAGGGACAGGAAACCCCGATTAACCCCGAACGCCTGACCGGCCAGAAGACCGGTCTCCACGGAAACGCCGCCCTCCCGGAGCTCCGCGATACCTTTCCCGTTGACGTGGGGATTGGGATCCGACAGGGAAATGACGACGCGGCGAATGCCGGACGACAGGATCTCCCGTGTGCACGGCGGAGTCCGCTTGTTCAGGTGGCAGCACGGTTCGAGATTGACATACAGGGTGGCTCCCCGGGCCCGTTCCCCGGCTTCCCGGAGAGCCAGCACTTCGGCATGAGGAAGCCCCGGACGTTCGTGATACCCCTTCCCGACAATCCGGCCATGTCGGACCACGACCGCCCCGACCCGGGGATTGGGGGCCACATCATCCCTGGCCATCATCGCAAGATCAAGCGCCATGGCCATAAACAGTCTTTCGTTCCGAACCATCACCCTCCCCGAAGGGAGGACGGGGCCTGGTCAAGTCTTCCCAAAAGCGACATCCCGTCCGCGAGAATGCCCAGAAGCCGGCGTCTGTTTTCCCGGAGAGAAGGATCGGGATCGTTGACCATGACCGCTTCGAACAACGCCTGTACGGGCTCCACAAAAACCGCGGAAGAGGCCCAAATGCCTTCCCAGTCCCCCTTCCGGGCCATTTCCGACCACCCCGTCTCCCGCAGAAGGCCTTCTTTTTCGGCCAGAAGGAAGAGCTCCCTTTCGGCATCGTGTCGAAACAGGGCCGGATCGGGAAACATGGTCGTCCGGTCCCCTTCTCCGGAAAGAATATTTGAAAGGCGCGTGTAAAGCGCGACCAGAGATGCGGCTTCCGGACGATCCAGCGCTTCTTTCAGGAAGGCCATACGGGACCCCGCCAGCCAGACCGGTTCAGACAGGCCGGCGATGGCCGTCCGGACCAGAGTCGCCGGATATTCGCGCTCCCAGAATGCCGTCACCCGTTCCTTCCAGAATCTTTCCAGTTCTGCCGAAGGGTCTTTCCCCGGAATGAGCGTCCGGGATTTTCGGATCAGCGCCACGAGGCTCACAGGCCAGCGCGTTTCCCGCAGAATGGCCATCATGCCGTTCGCTGCCCGCCGGAGGGCATACGGATCCATACTGCCGGTCGGCAGGAATCCTCCCGCCAGCCCTCCGACCTGGTGGAGAATCTTGTCAGCAAGAGACAGAATGCGTCCCGGAAGCGTTCCGGCAATCGCGTCCTGTGCGTGACGGGGACGGTAATGCTCCCGGATGGCGGCGCTTTCCAGACGAATACGACCGGAATCCTTCCCGTTCTTTTCCAGAAGCTCCCGGTGTTCGGCCAACCAATAGCTGGCGCCAATAATGCCTTCCAGCTCCGGGAATTCCCGAACGAGTCCCGTGGCCAGATCGGCTTTCGCCAAAGAGCAGAGCCTGTCCAGGGATTCGGCCATTTCTCCGCGGGACAGACCGCTCGCATTCACTTCGTCTTCCGGAACGTGATCCAGAACCCAGACGCAAAGCTCCCGGGACATGCGGATCTTGTCGGACAGGCTGCCCACTCCCGGAAAAAAAACCATCCCTTCCAGGTCGGAGACATAAGAAGCCAGAGGACGGGACCGGTCACGGCCCAGATAATACTGCGCATCTTCCAGCCGAGCCCGGACAACCTTTTCAAAACCGGCTTGCACGAGACGGATATCGGCATCGGGATTGCCCGAAACGGCAAGGAACCTGTTCGAAAGACTCCCGTCGGGATTTTCGAGCACGTAAAAACGCTGGTGAACCCGGAGCACCGTCTGGATCAGCTCGGACGGAAGGTCCAGATAACGCTCCGGAAAACACCCGCCGATCACCCGGTATGCTTCGACAAGGTCCTTCACTTCTGTCGTGAGTCCGGGATCCGGGCGACGAACGACACCGGGGGGAATGCCCCCGACGTCCTGTTCCATCCGAAGAGCCAGATCCAGATCCCTTTCGATCCTCTCCCCCCGTTTTTCCGGATCGGCTTCGATCCCCCACTCTTCCAGAAGACCGGCATAATGGGAAATCCCCCGGACCGGACAGGGACGAAAACCGGCAAAGCGGGGAGCCCGGGTCGTCGTGTCCGAATTTACGCCTGCGATTCGGACTTCGAGCGGCTGGTCCCCCAGAAAAGCCATGACCCAGAGGACCGGACGCAGGAAAGGCCCGGTTCCGGAACCCCAGCGCATGGTTTTTGGAAGGGGAAGGTCTTCCAGCGATTGCTGGAAGAGTTCGGTCAGAACGTCCCGGGTCTTTCGGACTTCCGAGATTTTGTCAACGGCCAGATACTCCCCTTTCGGCGTTGTCTCGATCCGGATCTCATGAATCCCCACGCCCTGGTTCTTCGCAAAGCCCAGTGTCTGGGGAGAGGGGGCGTCGGGCAATCGGCCGGCAAGCCGCGCAGGCGGACCGAAGACTGTTTCGCGCAAAGGGGCCTGTTCTTCGGGAAGTTCTTCCAGCAAAAGAATCAGGCGCGCCGGCGTCCCGAACACACGGACAGCCCCATTGCCCAGGCGAAGTTCCCGGCGAAGGGCGCGGGACCGGCTTTCCATCGCTTCCCGCAAAACCGGCAGGACTCCCGCTGGCAGTTCCTCGCAACCGACTTCCAGCAGGGCCGCACGATCAAGAGCGTGGGAAGGCTTCGGAAAGAGGGAGGGGGTTTCCGGTTTCATCGGGCTCCCTCCCGAAGGGAAAGTAAAACATCGGCTCCCTCCCCGGCAGATTCGGTCGCCGCGAGACATTCGCGATAGGTATGCGCTGCGCGCCGGGCCTGTCCCCGGACCCTTCCGATGAAATGCTGTCTTTCGGAGACGCTCACGGCCCCCCGGGCATCGAGAAGGTTAAAGGCGTGAGACATGCCCAGCACCATTTCGTAACCCGGGAGGTACAATCCTCTGGAGAACAGATGGTCGGCCTGTTTTTCAAGAACGTCGAACTGGGCTCGCAGAGAGTCCACGGGAGCCTCCTCGAAGTTGTAGACGGAGTGCTGGCGCTCCCCTTCCCGATGAAGGCGGCCGTAAGAAATCCCCCGGGCGTATTCCAGGTCGAACACACTGGAAACACCCTGGAGATACATCGCCAGACGTTCGAGACCGTAAGTGATTTCCACGGGGATCGGAAGCAACGAGATGCCGGCCACCTCCTGGAAGTAAGTGAACTGCGTCACTTCCATTCCGTCGAGCCACACCTCCCATCCCAGTCCCCAGGCTCCCAATGTCGGCGATTCCCAGTCGTCGTGAACGAACCGGATATCATGGTCGGAAAGGCGGATGCCAAGCGCTTCAAGACTCCTGAGGTAAAGGCTCTGGGACTCGGCCGGAGACGGCTTGACCAGAACCTGGAACTGGTAATATCGCTGCAGACGGTTCGGATTTTCCCCGTATCGTCCGTCCGTCGGTCTCCGGCAGGGCTGGACGTAAGCGACCCGGGTTTCCCCCGGTTCGAGCGCTCCGAAAAATGTGGCCGGATGAAAGGTTCCCGCACCCATTTCCCGGTCGTAGGCCTGGACGATGGCACAACCTTCCCCGGACCAGAAGGACTCGAGCGTCTGGATCATTTCCTGAAATGTCATTGGAATTCCGGACCTTTCCGCGTGAAATCAACTCTTGTCTTCAACGTGAAAATCAATCCCCTATCATATCAGAAGCCCGGGCAGAGATTCGAGAGAAGCCGGAAGTCATTCGTAACGGATGGACAGGCCGCCGGCTTCCTTTGCCGCATAGAGTCGCTCGTCCGCCCTGGCCAGCAAGGATTCGGGGTTTCCCCCGTCATCCGGATACAGAGCGACTCCGATGCTACCGCCCAGACGACTGAACGCTCCGGGAGAACCGAAGGGCTCCCGGAACACTTCGAGAAGACGGTTCGCCAGTTGCAAGGCACCGTCCATTCCGTCCAGAACCGGCATCAAACACAGAAATTCGTCTCCGCCCAGACGAAAGAGGATGTCTCCTTCCCGAACGGCCCGGCGAAAGCGGTGGGCCACTTCCACCAGCGCCTGATCTCCGGACGCATGTCCATAACGGTCGTTGATCCCTTTGAACCCGTCCAGATCGATCATCAGAACGCCAATTTTCCACTTCCGCCTTCCGGCGTTTCCGATGGAGTGACGGAGGATCTCCATTGCGGCCGGACGGTTGAACAACCCAGTGAGAGCATCATATGCGGACTCCTCTTTCAAGCGTCTGAGGAGACTTTCCCGGGTCTGGATTTCTCTTCCGATCACCCGGTACAGGAGCATCCAGAAAAAAACGATCGAGATCGCCAGGACCGAGCCGGCAACGAACACCCTTCGTTCGCGAAGGATGAGCAGTTGCCTTTCGCGGGCCATCTTTCGGGACAGCAACGCCTTTATCTGGAGGGAAACGGCCCGGATCTGATCCATCGTCCTCTTTCCGTAGTCGCTCATGACCATGGCCCGTGCCGACAGAAAGCCCGCCACGCGGCGCAGCCGGATCGTTTCCTCGAGTTCCCCCATCTTCATTCTTGCCAGGCGCTCCAGAACGGCGGAAAGCCCCGCCAGGGCCCCGTCCCTCAGGAGGAGCCCGGAAACACCCTGCAAATCGCGACCAATCCGGGATCGGGCCTTGCGGTAAGGAGCCAGATATTCCTCCCGTCCGGTGATCAGGAATCCGCGCTGACCGGTTTCTGCATCTTTCATATCCGAGACCAGCCGGACCAGAAGAAGCTCCCCCCGGAAATAGGCCGTCCAGCGATTTTCCGCGCGCATAAAGGAAGCGAACATCCAAGTCGTCGCCAGAAATAGCCCGACGAAGAAGAGGAATGCAAGAAAAAAACTGATTCGAAGACGTCTCTTCAATCCTTTCATGTTGACCGGAACAGACAGAACCCGCCAGACCAAGGCCTTTCCCGACAGAGCGTTTTCTTCCTCCAGAACCATTTTTTCGGTCAGGGATATTCTCCTCTCACGTTCATCTCGATCAAGTGGCCATCCGCACAGAAAGGGATTCCTTCCGGTATCGTCCCCGACAGAAACCCTTTCCTCTCACTCCTCCGGAGTGGGACGTTCTGCGATTTTTTGATAACGGACGCTCCGAAGGATAAAATGATCGGGACGATGCCTTCCGGCTCCCCTCCGGGAGCCGGAAGAAAAAAGAATGATCGACAACCCGATGTCCCCTGCGTGAAGGAAAAGCGATTATGGATATTATTAGCACGGAGACCGGCAATCGCGAAACATCCGGAATCTTCCGCCGACTGTCTGAAATCACCGAAAAAGCCTGTGCGGGTGAAGGCGTCTCCGGCGACGAAGCCCAATGGCTTTTTTCTTTGCCGGATGCCTGTTCTCCTCTGATCCAGACAGGAGCCGACCGGATCCGGGAAACGTTCCGGGGTCGCTCGATCGACCCCTGCACGGTCATGAACGCCAAGTCGGGCGGATGTTCGGAGGATTGCCATTTCTGTTCCCAGTCCTCCCATCACCAGACGATTTCCCCCGAGTTCCCCCTCACGCCTCCGGAAACGATCCGGAAAACAGCGGCCCTCGCAAAGGAAAACGGGGCCCGGCGTTTTTGTGTCGCCACCAGCGGACGCGGGCTTTCGGATCCCGCCGACGTTCGGGGAATTTCTCGCGCCATCGAAACCGTCCGGAACGATGTGGGGATCTGGTCCTGCGCCACCCTCGGGATTCTTTCCCGATCGGTCCTGGAAACGCTGCGGGAAGCCGGACTGAATCGCCTTCACCACAACCTCGAAACATCGAAGGAGTTTTTCCCGAACATCGTCACCACCCACGCATACGAGGAACGGATCGACACGATCCGGAAAGCCAAGGAAAAGGGCATTTCCGTCTGTTCCGGAGGAATTTTCGGCATGGGGGAATCCGACGCCGACAGGGTCCGGCTTCTCGAAACCTTGAGAGAACTGGACGTCGACTCCGTTCCGATCAATTTTCTCGTCCCGATCCCCGGAACCCCCCTATACGACCAGGGCGCCGGAATCGGGGCGATGGAGGCTCTCCGGTCGATCGCCGTCACCCGTTTCATGCTTCCGGACAAGGAGATCCGGATCTGCGGAGGACGCGTCAACGCCTTGGGGTCCCGCCATTCCGAGATTTTCCATCATGGCGCAAGCGGCGTCATGATCGGAAATTATCTGACGCGCATGGGCCGGCCACCCGACGAGGACATTCGCATGATCGAGGGTCTGGGTTTTACCCTGACCGAACCGCACCTCCCGTGAACGTACCGGAAGAACGCTTCTCCTGGGGTTCGGAGAATCTGTTCAGCATCCGCATGCGCGCCTTTTCCGGGGAAAAGCACCTTTCGGGGGGCGAGGATCTTGTCGGAAGAAGCGCTCTGGCCGAACGGATGCTCGCCCTGACGAACCAGGGACTGGACTCGACAAAAAATCCGGACTGTGCTCCCCCTTCCCTGAATATCCGCGTCGAACCGGTGGACATGTCTTCGCTAATCTCGGGAACACTCCTGCCCGTCCACTGTCTTGACAGCTCTTCCCGTCAGGAAACCGTCGCGTTCGTCGAAGCCGCGCTGGAAAGGGTCGGACGTCGGGAAGCCCTGGATCCCTCACCTCTTTGGGATCATTTTCTGCGGCTTCTCGAAGGACCGGAAGAAGGTCTTTCAGGGGTTTCCTTCCTTTTTCCCGACGGAAACCGGTGGATCCCGAAAGAACGGGGAGTCCGCGTCACCCACTTCGGGATCCTGCCTTCCATCCGGCAATCTCTTCTGCAAGAGGCAAACCATCATCCAGCCGGTTCGGGACGACGGTTCATCGATGCCCTCCAGATCGCCAGCAAGATCCAGACATTTTCATCTGCCCTGATCGAAGTCTGTGTTTCCGACAATCCCGAATACACGACGGGCTACATGGCCGTCCGCGATGTCGGGTACCTGCGTCTCCCCCATATCAAGACAGCGGGGAACACGTCCGGGGGTCGTCTCGTCCTCTTGTCCAAAAACCTGGACGGGAAGGACCGGGACGACCTTGTCTCCTTCCTGTCCAGAACCCCGATACTTTTCACCGGGCGCTCTCCCCTGTTCTCCCCTTCCTCCGGGAGTGCCCTACTGGAAAAGCTGTTACAAAGAGGAGGTCTGGAAAATGGGAAATCCAAGCTACCTTGAAGCGAATGATCATCTCCTCCAAGACATTGAGCGCAAAGGCCAGCGAAAAGAGCTTCCTCCCCGGGGAGAGATCTCTCTCGCATCCAACGACTATCTCCATCTGTCCCGCCACCCCCGGCTCATCGAAAGCGCCATCGAAGAACTCCGGCGTTCCGGCACGGGAGCCACGGGCTCCCGCCTCCTCTCCGGCAACCATCCCCTGAACCGCGAACTGGAAATCGCCATTTCCGCCTTCAAAAATGCTCCTTCTGCTCTCGTCTTTTCGACGGGGTACCAGGCCAATATGTCGGCGATCGGAGCCCTTTCCGGCCTCGTGGATCTCCTTTACTCCGATGCGCTGAACCACGCCTCTCTTATTGACGGCATCCGGCTGGGGAAAAAGGAAACGGCGATCTTTCCGCACAACGATTTTTCCTGGATCGAACGGGATCTGGAAATGCGCCGGCAGAAGAGTGGAGATTTTCCCCGGTTCATGGTGGTGACGGAATCCCTCTTCAGTATGGAAGGGGACCTTTCTCCTCTCGAGGATCTGGTCCGGGTTGTCCGGGATCGGGACGGACTTCTGCTGGTGGATGACGCCCATGCCACAGGGACAATCGGCGCTGAAGGACGGGGAGGGTTCGAACAGGCGGGACTGACATGGGACCCGGAACGGGTCATCCTGACCGGAACCTTTTCCAAAGCGCTGGGGGGACTTGGAGGATTTGTCGCCTGTCACCCGGATTACCGGGAGCTTCTCCTTTCCCGGGGCCGGGGTTTTGTCTACTCCACCGCGCTGCCGCCTTCCGTTCTGGCATCCAACCTTGAAGCCGTCCGCCTTCTGGGAGAGGGGAACGGACTGGTCCAGAGCCTGGCACGTCGCGTGTCAAAGGTCCGGAGCCTTCTTGACGCCCCCGAAAGCCCTTCCCCCGTCATCCCGATTATGGGGAACCGGAACGCGCTTCTCTCCTTTCAGGAACGTCTCCTTGAAACCGCTCTCTGGGCGCCACTTGTTTTTCCGCCGACCGTACCCGACGGGTCCGAACGCATTCGACTTTCCGTCACGCTCGGATGGGAAGAAGGCTGGATTGACAGAATCGCCGAATTTTTTCACCGGGAAAAGGGCCTGAAGGCGGGGGGATAGAGAAAAAATCCTCCCCGGACCGCCCGAATGGCGGGCCCGAAGAGGATCCGGAAGAAAAAAGGGTCAAATCAGAAAACTATTCGGTCACGCCTCCGTCCCAGGAATCTTCCCGTCCTACATAGGCCGGATGAATAAGATCCCGAATCGAAACGAGGCCGACGACGTCTTCATCCCGCAAAACGAGAAGATGTCGAATATGATGCTTGTCCATCATATCCTGGGCATCATAGATAGAAGCATCTTCCTGAATGGAAAGAACAGGAGCGCTCATGACCTGTGAGACCGCCGTAATGTAGGGAACGCGATCTTCCCCGATAACCCGCCGGACAATGTCGGTTTCCGTGATGATTCCGACAGTCTTGTCGCCCTGATTGACCAGAAGGCTGCCAACCTTTTTTGTCTTCATGAGCTCGACCACTTCACGAACCGTCGTTGTCGTATCCACCAACAAGGGATTCTTCGTCATCACTTTCTTCACAGAGACCATTGTCGTCCACCCTTCCCCTTTTACAGGATTTCCAAACCAGGAACCGAAAGTCCACCGTATAAAAACCTGAGAATGAAACCGTTTTCAAAGGATACCAAAAAAGTTTCAGGGAGCAAAGAATCCTGATCGAAAAAGATCAGAACGAATGATGGTGGTGAAAATAGGCGATCATGCCATGGCTTGCAATGTCCGGCCCCTTGATTCTCCAGAGTCCGAGATCGATCGACAGGGCCGCCACGGCAATACGGGGATTCCCGAGAGGCGCCATTCCCATGAACCATTCGTAATGGCCTGCCGGATGCATCCCGGACAGGGTGCCGGTTTTTCCGGCAACTTCGATATGTCGGAGCAGAGGATCGTAGTGCCAGTGAAGGAAAGCCCTTCGGCCCGTTCCCCGGATGGTCGTCGAATGCATCATCGCAAGGAGGGTCCAGGCGATCTTGGGATCGGTCACCTGCAGGAGCGGACGGGGAATTTCCCGGTAAATCACCTTGCCGGACGGATCGACGATGGTGTGGATTACATGGGGAACCATCATGATTCCTCCGTTGGACAACGCTCCGGAAATCAGTGCGGCATGAATCGGGCTGATCAGAACCTGACCAAACCCTGCCGCAGTGCGGGCAAAACTGGACCGGTCCAAAGGAATGTCCGCCTGGCTGGGATCAAAGGGAATATCCGATTCGATAACCCGGTTGAACCCGAACCCGTCTGCCGTCTTCTGAAGATTTTGAGGATTCAGCCACCGGAGGGCGATTTTGGCAAAAATCATGTTGACGGATTTCCCCAACGCCTCCGTCACCGACAGGTGAAGTCTGTCTCGCCTCGGATTGTCTTTCCAGTAGGAAGGGCCGATGCAATACAGACACCCATGAAAATAGATCCGGGTTTCCGGATTGATTTTCCGGTGAACCAGTGCATCGTCCGTCGTCACGACCTTGAAGAGGCTCGCCGCCGGATAGGTCGCTCTCTGCAAGAGAGTGTTGTCCTGCCTCCCGTAATGACTTCCGTAAAGGGCCAGAAGGTCTCCCGTACGAGGATCGACCGCCACGAACATCCCGTAGGGAACACGATTTCTCCGGATAAACCGCCCCACTTCCGACTGGATGGAAGGATTGAGCGTCCAGTAGACCTTGTACCCCCCATCCAGATTCGTCACGTAACGTCCCTGGTCGACATCGACAAAGTCGGGGATATACGTGGAATCCAGGATGGGCCCTGCCGGCATCAGGTGAACCACCGGAAGTCCATCTTTTGTCAGGAGGGAAGGAGCACCCTGCGAATTGTCCCATTCTCCAAGTGCTCCGGAGGAGGACGGACGGGAAGGAGAGATTGCCTCTTTTTTGATGTTCGAGGAAGCGATCAGGGGAGCATGCACTCCCCCAGCGGTGGCATTTGCCCAGGATGGCTTGGCTTTCCAGAAAGTGCCGGGACCGGACAATCCGAAGAAGGACAGGAGAAGGGCAACGGAAAAAATTCTTTTTCCGAGAGTCCAGACGATCGGGTTTTGCAAAAAGAACTGAATGCGCCGAAGCTTGTCCAAGGTGTCTCCGAGCGTTGACAGATCCGGGAAATAACCGGACGGACGTGCCTTGGGGAGACAGACCCTTCCCCAAGCAAGGATGGAGGGATTCTATACGGATCTCTCCATCTTGACAATAGAAATGATAATGTTTTGTTTTTCGTCACCTTCAAGTATTCCCGCCGTCCCTCCGCTTGTTCGTGTTTCCGGACGAACGGAGGAGCACTCTATTTTCTCATTCTTTCCGGATTTCCATGACGGGACGAACGATACCGTCTTCCTGACGATCGACGAAAACATTGGCTCTGCCCCCTGTGGGTCCGGTCAGGCGGATGCCTTCTATATGAAGCGAAGAAAGGGATGGTCCGAGAATCGGACGACCCATTCTTGGATGTCCCGACTGAAAACTCAATCCACTCATGGTTTCCAGAACCATCAGGAGAGAGGTCACGCTCCATGCCTGGGGAGAGCAGGACGTGGGATACGCAAAAGGACCCTCCCCGTTTTTTCGGTCGAATCCACAATAAAGTTCAGGGGGACGCTGATCACGAAAAAACCGGAGTCCGTCCAGAAATCCTTCGCAGAGATTTTCCATCTCGAACGAAAGACGATGGCGAGCCAGCCCGCTCAGAATCAGGGCGTTGTCATGGGGCCAGACAGAACCGTTGTGGTAGGAGACCGGATCGTAACGCAGTTCCGATTTCCCGATCGTCCGAATTCCCCACCCCGAGAACAGATTGTCGGAAAGAAGGTTTTTGGCCACTTCCCGAGCCATGGGGGCTGTCGGAAGATCGGACAGGAGGACGTGGCCGGCGTTCGAACTGTGCACCTTGCAGGCTTCCCCGTCTCCGTCCAGGGCCAAGGCGAAAGTCCTCAGCCGGGGCACCCAAAAAGCGGACAAGAAGGATTTTTTTAACCGGAGAGCCATCTGCCCCGTCTTTTCCGAGAATCGCCCATGACCCAAACGTTCTCCCAGATGGGAAAAAGCCGTAAGGGCATAGTGGAGATAGGACTGGACCTCGCAGAGCGCAACAGGATGAGCTGCCAGACGTCCGTCCGCATGAAAGACCGAATCTCCCGAGTCCTTCCATCCCTGCTGGATCAACCCGCCGTCCATATCTCCCCGATAGACCAGAAATCCGGTTTCCGGATCCATCCCGTACCGTTCTATCCACGAAAAGGCCCGTTCTATGACGGGCCACAATTTCTCGAGAAACGGGTAATCGCCCGTGCGCTCGACGTAACGGGCAGCAAGCATCAAATAAAGGGGGGTGCTGTCGACGCTTCCGTAATAGAGCCCGAAAGGAACTTCTCCCGTTCCGGCCATCTCTCCGGTTCGCATTTCGTGAACGATCTTTCCGGGTTCGGCGGCGCGCTTGGGGTCCAGAACCCGGGCCTGAAGGCGTCCGAGAAAAAGAAGAATGGTCCGGGACAGCTCCGGCACAGCCCACAACGTGGACAGTCCGGTAATCAGGGCATCCCGTCCGAAGACTGTCGAAAACCATGGCAGTCCGGCATACGGGATGAGGCCTTCCCGGACCGGCGTGCACAAAACCCGGAGATCTTCGACCGCTTGACGACAACATCGGTCCAGGAAGGGATCCGAAGACCGGATCTTGGGCCAGAATGCGGAAAAATCCTCCGTTTCGCGCTGTCGTCTGGCAATCACTCCCTCTATGTCCGGCACTTTCTTTATGGAGCCGGACATGGAGATTCGCGTCCGGCCACGAATCTCCCGGAAGCGCGTCCGGACAAAAAAGGTGGCATTTTCCTCCGGGCCCAGATCCAGAGTCCACGACCATCCGGACCTGTCCGCCTTTCCTTCCGCCGGTGCGATGAGTCGAACGGATGTTTCCCGCATAAGCCCGTCGGCCCCCTGGTAACGGTAAAGAGAGAGGCCCGGATCGGGCATGAGCCATTCGATGACGCGGGGAGCAGGAGCTTCACGAGGCATCCCCCGGATCTCGAACAGATCCGTGAAATCTGCCCCGACCAGCCACTCCATCGGAACGGTCACCGGATGGGGACTCCGATTTTCCACGCTGCATTTTTCCGAAAATCCGTCGGCCTCCAGCACTCTCGTCTGCGACATCGACAATCGAAGTACCTGGCCGTATCGCTCCCCAGGGGCCTGGAACGTCAGGATGGGCATGATCCGGTGAATCTTTTCGAAATGGGGATTTTTCCTCCCCTGTGCCCAGAGGGGAACAGGCTGGATTCCGAACAGACGGACGGACCATCGGGAGAGATAGCGCATACCGTGCCAAAAAAATCCGTGATAGGAGATTCGTTCGGATTCGACGTCACCCGATGGGGGCCAGATGGCAAAATGGTCGTCCGCCTTGAAAATGGAATCCGTTGCGTCCAGGACGAGCAGGGGATGAATTTCGTAGGGGTGGGTGCGGCGGTCCAATGAGACTCCTTCCGATGCCAGATGTCGATGTCATTGTTTTCTTCGGGGGTTTCCCTTCCGGACCCGATCTTTGAACTTTTTTCCCAAAAAAGATAGAATGGCGGGACGCAAAAAAATACGGAGCAAGGCCTGGTCAAATCCGGATCCAGAGCGGCTTGAACGAGCCCCGGACAGTAGGGTGTGGTCCGACCCCCCAACATTCAGGACGCGGATGATCGCCACCAAAAAATTGAACAGCATGACCGGATTCGGGGAACACAGCACCCTTCCACCTTTTGAAGGGTACCGCATTACCGCCAAATCACTCAACCACCGGAACCTTGAAGTTCAGACAACATTGCCGCGGGAGTGGGATCACCTCGATCTTGCGATCCGAAAACTTGTCTCGCAGGAGATCCAGCGGGGACGCATAGAGATCACCGTCATCCGGACGGAAAGCCCGTCCAGGAACGGAGGGTGGCTACCAAAAGCCCTGGATGCCTATACCGATCTCGTCCGTCTCCAGGAACTTCTTGGACTTTCCGAGCCGGTTCGGCTCGAGCACATCCTGATGCATCTTTCACACGAAAGAACCCCCCTGTCGTCTCCCGTAGAGCCCAAAGCCGGGATCGACGCCGTTTCCGCCGCGCTGGAATCCCTTTTGAAAAGCCGGAAGGAGGAGGGCGATTCCCTGTCACAGGTGATAGACGGGTTGTTGAAGGACGTCGAAAACAGCGTCCACCGGATTGAAATCCAGAGACCCAGATCCGTGGAAGCGGCGCGGTCCAGCTTTCGAAAAAAGATGAAAGACATGCTCCTGGACGTCCAGCAACCGGAGACAGACCGCCGTATTGAAGAAGAGGCCCTTTTCTACCTGTCAAAAAAAGACAACGAAGAGGAGTGGCAACGATTCCGGATTCACCTGACCCGTTTCAGGCAGGACCTTGCGGAGGGAGGGGTGATCGGAAAATCTCTGGACTTTCTCCTCCAGGAAATGCAGAGGGAAATCAATACTTTCATCACCAAGGAAGCGCAACCCGAAGTTTTTCAGCCAGCCATGGAAATACGCAATACATTGACAAGATTAAAGGATCAAATTCAGAATGTCGAGTAAGTATCACGGATTTGTCAATATAGGATTGGGCAATCTCGTTTCCCTTGAACATATCATCAGCGTCGTGGGTGTCAATTCTGCTCCCGTCCGCAGAATGAAAGACGCAGCTCAGGAAAACAAACTTCTGATCGATGCATCCGAAGGCCGCAGAACCCGATCCGTCATCATCATGGACAGCGGTCACGTGATTTTGTCTGCGCTTCAACCGGAAACACTCGCGGCACGACTCAACAACTGGGATGAAGAACTGGCGTCGGAAGGAGATCCCGATTGACTTTCCTGACACGTAACATCTCCCCGGGAAGCCTTTTCCACTCTTGATGGAGACTCGTCCATGACTGTACCAGGAGGGAACCCCGGCCGGCATCCGGATCCGGCCCCGTCTCCGACGATTTACGGGAAAAGGCTTTACGCTCCTCTCCTGTTCGTAGTCTCGGCACCGTCCGGTGCGGGAAAAACATCTCTTTGCAAGGAAATTGCGCGAAAGACTTCCTGGATACACTATTCCGTCTCCTACACGACGCGAACGCCCAGACCGGGCGAGGAGAACGGCATCGACTACAGCTTCGTGACCAAGGGCCAATTCCGGGAAATGCAAGAAAACAATCATTTTATCGAATCAGCCGAAGTCTACGGAAACTTCTACGGAACATCTCTCCGGACCATCGAGGAATCTTTCGACAAGGGGCAGGACGTTCTTGTCGATATCGACATCCAGGGCGCCCGGAAAATCCGACAGAGCGGCGTCGCCAACACCTCTATCTACATTCTTCCTCCTTCTTACGCGGTCCTTCAGGAAAGGCTTGCCCTTCGCGGGCAGGATTCTCCCGAAACCGTCCGGAAGCGTCTCGAACGTGTCCGCCAGGAAATCTACGCCTACGACGAATACGACTACCTGATTTTCAACGTGGATTTTCAACAGGCGGTCAACGATCTTCAATCGATCATCGTTTCGGAGCATCTGAGAAGACAAAGACTGTCTTCCTTCGTCAAAGACCATTACATCGACCAATTTTCCGGTGAGACAATCCAGTCGCACCCTTTTTCCCTCAGGGAGGCACCATGAACGATCTCGTCACTCGCCCCATTGAAGTTACCCCGGACATCATCGACAGCCGTTACCGCCTGGTCATCACTGCCGCGAAAAGAGCCCGGCAGTTGATGGAAGGTTCTCCCGTCAAGGTCGACAAACGATACCTGAAAGAAACGACGACCGCTCTTCAGGAAATCCTGGAAAAAAAAATCCCCATTTTGACAGGCGAGGATGCAATCCGGGTGGAGGCCAACCGAAGAGAAAAACTTCGCGAACGGGTCCGGTCCGAGGAGCGTTTTTCCTATTCCCGGGGATATGCACTGGAGACCTCGGACGCTATCCATGCGGAAGTCATGACCTACCACCATCCGGAGGAAGGTTCCGCCCAGCCGGTGGATGGCGAGCACGACACCGAGGACACTGACGTCGAGGACTGACCAGCCCATGTCCAAACGGATCCTTCTGGGTGTTACCGGAAGTATCGCGGCCTACAAATCCCTCGAACTCATACGACTCCTCCGACAGGATGGCCACGACATCCAGGTGGTGGCGACGAAAAACGCGTTGCGTTTTCTTCCCACTCTGACCGCAGAAGTTTTTACCGGCCATCCTGTTTATTCCGACCTGTTTGATCCCTCCTGTTCCGTCCGGCATATCGATCTGGCCCAGGAGTGCGACGGCATTCTCGTCGCTCCCGCCTCGGCAAATTTTTTGGCGAAAATGTCCCTCGGACTGGCGGACGATCTTCTCTCGACCCTCTGTCTGGCCTCAACCTGTCCCGTCCTCGTCGCTCCGGCCATGGAAGAACACATGTATCTTCATCCGGCCATCCAGGAACATCGAAAGATCCTGGCGGTGCGGGGAGTCTATGAGATCCTCCCGGAAAACGGGCCCCTCGCTTCCGGCAAGGAAGGCCTCGGCCGCCTCGCCTCGGCGGAAGCGATTCGAAACGCTCTGGCGACCTGCCTGTCCCGGACCGGACGATGGGCGGGGATTCGGGTGCTTGTTTCCGCAGGCCCCACCTTCGAACCGATAGACCCGGTTCGATTCATCGGCAATCGCTCTTCGGGAAAAATGGGTTATGCACTGGCGGAGGCCTGCGCACAGAGGGGGGCTCACGTCACTCTCGTTTCGGGGCCGACATCCTTGCACCCGCCCCCCGGCGTAGAACTGAAACACATTGTCACGGCTGAAGATCTTGCCATTTCCATGAACCGGGCATTTCCGGAACACGATATCTGTTTCATGGCAGCTGCCGTTTCCGACTATCGGCTTGACCGTCCTCACAGCAAAAAAAGAAAGAAGGACGGAAATTCCTGGACACTCACCCTGGAAGAAAACGCCGACATTCTGGCGAGCCTTTCCGGATTGAAGACACCAGGACAGTTCCTCGTGGGTTTTGCCGCCGAATCGGATCTGGATCATAAGAAGCTGCTCGACAAACTCCGGAAAAAGGGAGCGGACATGCTTCTGGCCAATGACATCAGCCAGCCGGGCATCGGTTTTTCTTCCGACGAAAACGAGATCACGGTAATACGTCCGGACGGTTCCTGTCTTTTGACGGGAAAACATCCGAAAAAGGTCCTTGCGGACAAGATCCTCGACGAGGTCGAAAAAGTCTGGCGATTTCCCTCTCGCCCTTTTTCCGGGACCGTTCGATAGCCGGCGCGTCTCAACGGGATGAACATCCTTCGGGCAAGCATCCCCCGAGCCGGTGCATTCTTGCAAATTGCGCCCCCACTTGTTAGGATACGGTCGTTTCCGCATCTGATCTTGGCTGGACGGTTGTGCCCGGAAGGGCGTCTTTCGACCGTCTCCGGAATCCATCCCCGGGAACCCGATGACACCAGAAGAAATTGTGGCTCTCGAGGAGCGTCTAGAGGGCAATCCAAAAAGCCGTTCCTTCCTCCAGCTCGCGGAGGCCTATCTCGAATCCGGAGCTGTCGAGAAAGCCCTCCCTCTCCTGAACAAGGGCGTCGAGTACTACCCGTATTACCTGGCGGCCCGCATCACCCTTGGACAGGTCCAGAAATCACAGGGGCTTCTCGATGATGCCCTCCGGAATTTCGAATTTGTGACACGAACCATTCCCGACAATCTTGTCGCCCAAAAAAACCTGGCGGACATCTATTTTCGGAAAGGCGACCGGGAAAAAGCATTCGACGCTCTGAAAATGGCTCTTTCCCTTTCTCCAGGGGATCCGGATCTCCTCGACCTGGAAAACCGGCTCAAGGACGCTTCGTCCGGCCCTGCTTCCGTCGAACCGCCCACAGGAACGTCCCCTGAACCTCCGTTGCCTCCTGACGGGACGCAGGAACCGATCGCCATAACGGACGAGCCGATTGTGGATTCCGAAGAGCCCATCCTGGATCTGGAACCTGAACCGACCGCCGAAACCGTGTCGGACTCTCCCGACCCCGTGATCGAGACCTTCGGCTCCGAACCGAGTGAAGGAGAAGGGATGACCGAAGACGTTCCTGCGGAACCCCCTACGGAACCGTTAGAGAATGAGGAACTTCCAGACGACGACGAACTCTTGCGGATGATTCCCCGGACGGAAACCATGGGGGACCTCTTCATGTCCCAAAAGCGGTTTCCTCAAGCGGAGAAGATTTATGATTCCCTTCTAGCGGAAAATCCGGAAGACCCCCGCCTTCTCCGCAAGCGGGAATCCGCCCGGAAACATCTTCCGCTCGCACCGGAAGACATTCCGGCCAGCGAGAAAGAGAGCGGAGCGATCCTGGAAAAACCGTTCGGTCAGGACTCTCCACTCTCTCCTGAACAGACGCCGCTGCCCGTCTCCCCGATTGAACAGAAACCGGAAATCCCGGAAAGAGAAGAGCCGGTCACCCAAAAGTCTCCGGCGGTCTCTCCGGATCTCAAGACCCCGCAGCCCCTCCCCTCCATCGAGGATGACAGGTTGATCGCACTTCTGAAAGAACGTCTTCACCGCGATCTGATCGGCGTCATCGTTGCATCGGAAAACGGTCTTGCGCTGACCGGACAATCCGGAGAAGAAAACAGCGACGTTCTCGCGGCTGAAGGTATCGAACTTCTTCGCCAGCTTGAAGACCTCGCCTTTGCACTTGGCCAGGGAACGCCGATCGACGGATTTGTATGGCTGGAGAACAGCATTCTGTATTTTCTCAACAGACCCGGTAAAGGCGGTTTGTTCCTTTGGCTTAACGCCCATGCAAACATCGGGCGCTGTCGTCTGGTCATCCGTCAGGAGACGGGTCTTTCCCCGGGTAACGGAACATCCCGATGATCGCCCGGATTCTGGTTCTGAACGGCCCCAACCTGAATCGCCTTGGAAAAAGGGAGCCTTCCGTATATGGCCAGGTCACACTCGAAAAGATCGAAAATGGCATACGAACCCTCGCGGCGGAACTCTCCGTCGAAGTTGATTTTTTTCAGAGCAATCATGAAGGGGCCCTGATCGACCGCATCCACCTGGCAACCGACAAGGGGGTGGACGGTTTTCTCGTAAACCCGGGCGCCTTGACTCACACCAGCATCGCCTTGCGGGATGCTCTCCTGTCCGCCGGAAAACCTTTCGTGGAAGTGCATATATCCAACACATACGCGCGGGAACCCTACCGGCACGAAAGTTTCCTCAGCGATGTGTCGTCAGGGGTCCTGGTCGGATTTGGCACTTTCGGGTATCAGCTGGCCTTGCGAGGCCTGACAGAAACCATTCGGAAAAAACAAGAAGAGTCCGTCTGACCGTCCCCCTGCCGGATCGTCTGGACGGACGAAAAAATTTCATCACAGGAGCATGAATGGGAGTCCTCGTCACAAACGAATTCAGAAACGGAGCCCGGCTGGAGATGGACGGAGAACCGTACATCATCGTCGAGTTCCAGCACGTCAAGCCGGGCAAGGGGGGAGCCTTTGTCCGGACACGCCTCAAGAGCCTCAAGAACGGCAACGTCATCGACCGGACCTTCCGTTCCGGCGAGAAGTTCGACGAACCGGACATCGAAGAAAAGAACATGCAATACCTCTATGCCGAAGGTTCCGACTACGTCTTCATGGATACGGAAAACTACGAGCAGCTCTCCTTGTCAAAAGCCGAGCTGGGCGACAGGATCCTTTACCTGAAGGAACAAATGGTCGCCAATATTCTTTACTACAAGGGAAAAGCTATCGCAGTAGACCTTCCGCTCTTCGTGGAACTCCAGATCGCCGAAACAGACCCGGCCCGAAAGGGAGACATGGCCTCCGGAGGCTCCAAGCCGGCAAAGCTTGAGACCGGAGCGATCGTCAAGGTTCCGTTCCATCTTCAGGAAGGAGACATCATCAAGGTCGACACCCGAACGGGAGACTATATCGAACGCGTGAAGGCCTCCTCATGACGGTTTCCTTCCGTCTTGAACTCAGACAGGATCGGAGGTCTGTCCGGTGACAAACGAGGAAATCAGGGCTCTTCTGAATCTCTTGCAATCCACCAATGTCACCCTATTCGAGCTGGAACAGGAAGGCGTCCGCATCAAGATTCAGAAGTCCCCTCTTTCGGTTGGCGATACCCTGCGCCTTCCTTCAATACGTTCGATGGGAGGAGAGGTTCCGGATTCGGCAACAAACGTTCCTCTGCAGTCGGCACCGACGCCAAGAGCGAACACCCGAACGATCACGGCCCCGATCGTGGGAACATTTTACCGTTCTCCTTCTCCCGAAGCGGCAGCTTATGTTGAAATCGGCTCTGTCGTACAAAAAGGCCAGATCCTTTGCATCATCGAAGCCATGAAACTCATGAACGAAATCGAGTCGGAGTTTGACGGCACAGTCAAGGCCATCTTTATGGAAAACGGCCAGTCCGTCGAATACGGTATGCCGCTGATCGAGATCGAAATCGGTCCGGAAGCCTGAACCCCGTGAAAAACACGCCTCCATTCAAAAAAGTTCTGGTCGCAAACCGGGGAGAGATTGCCCTCCGGATCATCCGGGCCTGCCGGGAGATGGGGGTGCGGACTGTCGCCATTTATTCGACCGCGGATCGGGAGTCTCTCCATGTTCGCATGGCTGACGAAGCCGTCTGTGTCGGCCCTCCGGAAACCAACCTGAGCTACCGGAACATTCCCAATATCATCAGCGCGGCCGAAATCACCCAGGCGGAGGCGATCCATCCCGGATACGGATTTCTTTCGGAAAATGCCCACTTTGCAGAAATTTGCCAGTCGGCCGGGGTCGTCTTCATCGGTCCCTCCCCGGACAGTATTTCACTCATGGGCGACAAGGCCAGAGCAAAATCCCTGATGAAGGAAACCGGCGTTCCCGTTGTACCGGGGAGCGAGGGAGCGATTGTTTCCGAAGAGGAGGCAATGACCCTGTCCCGGGAAATCGGCTATCCCCTGATTATCAAGGCTTCTGCCGGAGGGGGGGGCCGGGGAATGCGGATTGTCCATCAGGAAAGCGAGTTCGACAACGCCCTCCACGCCGCCCAGACGGAAGCCTTCCAGGCGTTTGGCTCGAAGGAAGTCTACATCGAAAAGTACTTTCAGAATCCCCGCCACGTGGAGATCCAGATCCTGGCAGATACCGAGGGACGCGTCTATGCCCTGGGAGAGAGAGACTGTTCGATTCAGAGGCGCCACCAGAAACTTGTCGAAGAGTCCCCCTCGCCCGTCCTGTCATCCAGACTTCGTCAGGAAATGTCGGACGCGGCGGTCCGGGCGGCACGCGCGGCAGGATACGTCAACGCAGGAACGGTCGAATTTTTGGTCGACGACCGCAAAAACTTCTTTTTCATCGAAATGAACACCCGTATCCAGGTCGAACACCCTGTCACAGAGACGCTGTTCCAGTACGATCTTGTCAAGGCCCAGATCCGGATCGCCGCAGGTCTTCCGGTCGATCCTCCCGGAAAATCCGCCGGACATGCGATCGAGTGCCGGATCAACGCCGAAGATCCCTGGACGTTCGCCCCCTCCCCCGGGCATCTGGATCGGTTTCTTGTCCCGGGAGGACCCGGCGTCCGGATCGATACGGCCTTTTTCGAAGGCGCCACCATCCCTCCGCAGTACGACAGCCTGATCGCGAAGCTGATCGTGAACGGGCGGACACGGGAAGAAGCTCTCGACCGCATGGCGAGAGCTCTGGCCGAATTCGAGATCGAGGGGATTCGCACGACGATCCCCTTCCACATCGCCCTGATGCAGGATGAAGCATTCCGGAAAGGAACCTACTCAACCGGATTCGTCGAACACTTTCTGTCCCGGCGGCCATGGGAACGCCCCTCCTGATGGACCGAAAAAAGTCCGTCCGACGCAACTTCTTTCGCGATGGACGGGACGCCTCCGCATGAACCTCCCTTTCCCGACCCTGATGTACCTGGCCGGAACGCAGGACTTCCCTTCTTCCGAACTCTTTTTCGCCCATGTGGAAAGGGTCTGCAGGGCGGGCCTGAAATGGTTTCAGTACAGGGAAAAAGCGTTGACGGACTCTCTCTTTCTCGAGATGGCGGACCGCTTGAGAGAGCTGACCAGGCAGCACGGAACTCTTCTGACAATCAATGATCGCCCCGACATCGCCCTCCTTTCCGAAGCCGACGGTGTCCATCTGGGACAGGACGATCTGCCCTCCGTCCGGGAGTTCCGCAAGCTTTTTCCGTCGGACACCTTGCACCTGGGAATCTCGACCCACAATCTTTACGAGGTCCGGCGAGCGCTTCTTCTGAAACCCGACTATCTGGGCGTGGGACCGATCTTCCCCTCATCGACGAAGGACACGGGAATCACGCCCCGGGGGATCGAAGCCATCCGGGAAACAGGCCATCTGACCTCCCTTCCGCTGGTCGCCATCGGCGGTATCACCCCGGACCGGGCCGGAGAACTCTACCAGGCCGGAAGCCACGCCCTGGCCGTCTCGGGTGCCATCACCGCCTCTGGGGATCCGCTTGCCGTCCTGGAAGCGTTTTCCCGTTCCCGGTCATCCTGACCGAGCCGGCAAAAAGGTTTTTCCCGACCGCAGGAACGCCTCGAAACTGTCCGACGGCAACGCTTCGCTGATCAGAAATCCCTGGACCACATCGCATTTCAGATTTTTCAGCATCGAAAGCTGGGTCTCTTTTTCGACCCCTTCCGCCACGACGGAAAGGTTCAGGGAGTGGGCCAGGGAGATGATCGCCGACACGATGGACAGGCTTTCGGGACGATCTCCCAGCTGCGAAACAAACGACTGGTCGATCTTGAGTGCATTGACCGGAAGGCTGGCCAGGTAGCTCAGAGACGAATAACCGGTACCGAAATCGTCGATGGAAACCGTGATCCCCCGGGAACGGATCTCTTCGAGCTTGGCAATCGTTCCCGGCACGTCGTCGAGGATCAGACTTTCCGTGATCTCGATTTCCAGAAGACCGGACCGATTTTCGGGCCCCCACACCCGGACGAGCATCTCCAGAAAGTCCCGGTGACGGAGCTGAATGGAGGATACATTCACGGATACGCGGGGGACCGGCAGGCCCTGTTCGATCCATCCGGAAAGATCGGACAGGGCTTTTTGGACCACCCATTCCCCGACCTCCAGGATCAATCCCGTTTCCTCCAGCGCCGGAATGAACCGGGAGGGAAAAACGATTCCCCACTCGGGATCCTTCCAGCGAATCAACGCTTCGACCCCTTCGAGCGTTCCAGTCGAAAGATGCACTTTCGGCTGGTAATACAGGACAAACTCGCCGTTTCGAAGGGCCCTGAGAAGCCGGGATTCCAGGGATAACCGTTCACGGACCAGATCATTCATTCCACGCGTGTAAAACCGGAATGTCTCTCCGTCCTTCTGGGCGTTGGAAAGAGCCGTCGTCGCGGAGCTCAGAAGCGTTTCCGCATCCCGGCCATCCTCCGGGCTCAGGGAAATCCCCATGCGCGTCAGGACCCGGACATCCTGGCCGGAAATGGAGAACGGATCCGAAAGCCTGGGGATCAGGCGGTCCTGAAGAAAATGGACGACATCCTCCACCGACGGGAAAATATTCGCGCTGATCGCAAAAAGGTTGTCCCCGATCCGCCCGACCCGGTTGGCATTCAGAACGAGACCGGAAAGCCGGGAAGCATACAGTGCGATCATCTCATCGCCGGCCCCTCTGCCAAGGGTGTCGTATATGAACTGCATCCGTTCGATCGACAAGACCACGACAGCGGTCAGGGGAGAGAGATCTTCCGGCAAATCCAGGGACTGACGGAGCCGGTCAAGAAAAAGGGCCCGGTTCGCAAGACCGGTCACGTTGTCGTGGTAGGCAAGGTAATCGAGTTTTTCCCGCTTTTCAATCGCTTCCAGGGCGAAGGACAGATTGTCCGCAAGTTCCCGGAGAAGTTCCCTCTCCGCCGAATCGAAAGTGCGCTGGTCGTCGGAATGAAAAACCAGGGCGCCGTTTTCCGACTCACCCAAGCGGATGGAAAAAGCGGCCACCACGTGAACGCCTGGCTCTTCCGGAAGGATCGGGTCCCCGGAAACGAGAGGGATGGAAAAGACGGCGTCCCGCTTTTCTCGAAGAGTCCTGACAATCTCGGAATCTTTTTCCAGGAAACGGTCTGTCCAGCTCCCGCTTTTCGGGATCTCCGCATTTTTCGCCTGCCAGGCGACGGCCCGGCACATACCGGTCGAAGGATGGAGTCCCGCGATCCAGACGGCCGGAAAATTGCCGTCCTCGATCGAAAGGCGGCAAAATTCCCGATACAGGTCTTCCCGTTCCCGTATGCGGACAATGACCGCATTGATGCCGCTCAGAAGCCTCAGGCTCCGGTTGATGCGGACAATGCGCAGCTCCTGTTCGTGGTGGCTGGTGATGTCGATGGACACCCCGGCAACGCGGGAAGGTTCTTCGTCCGTCCCCGGTATCGCAAACCGGTTGGCGAGCCAATACCGCGTAACGCCGTTCATCCGGGTCACCTCGACCGTCTGGATCGAATGGCCCGTCGACAGGACCCTCCGGTCATTCCCCCACAGGCCCTCGCAAATGTCCGGTTCCCAGATTTCCGAAATGTGCTTCCCCAGAACCTCTTCCGGTCTTTTGGAAAAGGTCCGGAACCAGAAGTCGTTGACGTACTGGTAACGGCCGTCTGCCTCCCGGATATAGGCGACGCCAGCAAAGTTCTGCATGAAGGCGGAAAAGCGGGATTCGCTTTCCCGGAGGGCTTCTTCCGCCTTTTTCAGAAGCTTTTTCTTCCGGGCATTGGCGATGGCCTGGACGACGGCCAGTCCGAGCCGGTCCTGGTGCTCCTTCAGGATGTAGTCGGTGGCGCCGTCCCGCATCGCTTCGATCGCCCGTTCCTCGCCGATCGTCCCGGACACGAAGATGAAGGGAGTGTCCGGAAGTTCCTGTCGGGTGATGCCCAGAGCCTTGAGACCGTTGAAATTGGTGGGAAGGGTGTAGTCGGACAGGATGACGTCGGGCAGAAAGGAATGAAGGGCGTTGTTGAAATCCGCCTCCTCCGCCACCACAAGCGTCTCCACAGACAGGCCGGCCCGGGAAAGCTCCCGGACCTCGATCTCGACGTCCTCCGGAACATCTTCCAGAAACAGAACCCGCACCTTCCGGTCGGAAAAATCGTCAAAAATCATCCCGTCTCCTTTGGTTCATGGCATAGGACGAAGAAGCGGTTCCTCCGGAATCTCCCGAAAACGCCTTCATTGTTCCGGAACCCGGTTGGTCAGGATCCAGTAGAACCCGATCCCGGACACCGTCTTCACGAACTCCTCAAACTCGACCGGCTTCACGATGTAACTGTTGACACCCAGGCGATAGGCCTCCACCAGATCCCGTTCCTCGTTCGACGAGGTCAGCATGACCACGGGGATCTGCTTCAGATTCTCGTCGGCCTTGATTCTCCGCAAAACCTGAATCCCGTCGAGTTTCGGGAGCTTGAAATCGAGCAAGATCAGACGCGGAGGACGGTCCGGTTGATCCGGGAACTTCGCCTTCCCATAGAGATAATCCAGCGCCGCTTCCCCGTCCTGCACCCAGGTGACCTTGTTGATGAAATGGTGTTTCTGGAGCGCTCTCCGGGTCAGTTCCGCATCGTCCGGACTGTCCTCGACCAGAAGGATTTCGACAGTTTCGACACCCTCGCCCATCCTGTTTCTCCTTGTCCTTTCACCTATTTTCCCATCAAGTCACCCAACTGGTAAATCCCGATCAAACAGGCGGCCCGGTTCGCTTCGGGAGGGAAAAATGAAAAGTGGCTCCTTCTCCCGGCACGCTCTCTCCCCAGACCTGTCCGCCGTGCCGGGAAATTACCCGCTGGACAATGGCGAGACCGACGCCCGTTCCCGGAAATTCCGCCTGGGAGTGCAGACGCTGAAACACCTTGAAAAGCTTTTCGTAATACTGCATGTCGAACCCGACACCGTTGTCCCGGACGGTGTACACGATTTCCTCCGACTCCGTGGTCCCGTCGACATGAACGGACGGCTTGTCCGATTTCCCCGAAAACTTGACCGCATTCGACAGAAGGTTCGTCCAGACCTGGGTCAGGAGAGTCCTGTCTCCCCAGGCCGGGGGAAGATCGGACGTGAAGACCTCGACGGCCGTCTCATTCTCCCTTGCCGACAGAATCCCGGAAAGGATCTCCCGGACCAGTTCGTTCATGTCCACAAGAGTCCAGGAAAACGCTTTCTTTCCCATCCGGGAAAAAGCCAGAAGGTCGTCGATCAGGTTGGACATTTTCCGGGTATTGTTCCGGATCACCCCGATCACCCTCTCCCCTTCGGCGTCCAGCTTTCCCGCATAGTCATCTTCGAGAATGCGGGAAAACCCGTCGATGGCCCGGAGAGGGGCCCGCAGGTCATGGGAAACGGAATAAGAGAAGCCCTCGAGTTCTCCGTTCGTGACTTCCAGCTGGATATTCCTCTCCAACAGCGTCCGGTTGAGATCCAGGATCTTCTCCTCGTCTCCCAGCTTTTCCGTCATGTCCAGGAGAACCCCGCGCGTGGAGAGAAATTTTCCCGAGACATCCCGGAGCACGCTGGCGTTCAGCAACACCGGAAGGAGGGATCCGTCCTTCCGGACGAACCGGAGCCGGAGATCCCGCACCGGTTCTCCCCGCAGCATGCCCTGGAAGACTTCCCGATAACGGGACTGGTCTTCCGGGCAAACCAGGTCGAAAATGCTCTTTACCCCCTCGATTTCCTCCCGCCGGTAACCGAGCCACTCCAGTTCCGTTTCGTTGATTCGCAGGAAGGTCCCATTCTCGTCGACCGAATGGTAGCCGCACGGTGCGTAATCGTAGAGGTCCCGGATTTCGTCTCCGTATTGCCGGGCTTTCTGTTCCGCACGCAGTCGCCGGTCGATCTCGCGGGACAGAAAGACGGCGGAAAATCCGATCATCAGAACGCTGACGGCCAAACCGCTTCCGACGAAGGGGAGAATCTTTTTCTTCGCCTTGAAAAACTGGAGGGAACGCCGTCTGAGCCTCCGATATTCGGACGACTTCATGGACTGTGTCACCTGCCGAATCCGGTCCATCACGTTTTTTCCCCTGAGCATGACCGTCTGGAGAGCCTCCCGATTTTGAGGAAGCGTCCCTCTTCCGAGAGCCACCCCGTTCTCCAGAAGGAACAAACGTTGTTCGACCAGTTTTCCGAGCTTGTCGACACGCGCTTTTTGCTCCGGCCGGTCGGACACGAGATTCGACAAGTCCCGGACATGCCCCTCAACCCGCGTCACCGCCGCCTCGTACGGGGAGAGGAAGGACGGCATGCGTGTGATGAGATATCCCCTCTCTCCTGTTTCGGCATCCTGGAGTTCGGAAAACAGTCGGTCGACCGAGGTCAGGACCATCCAGGAGTGCTCGACCCTGTCGGATTCCTGCAAGAATGATTCAAGAAAGTGAAGAGAGACGACCCCCATCCAGAACAGGATGCCGATCGCGAGAAGAATCATCAAAAGAGAAAGACGGCGGATGTTCAACAAAAAGGAGGTCATCGTCGAAAACACCGCCCGGCCGACCGTCCTCCGGAAAAAAGCCTCTGGAAGAAAGGCTCTACCAAAAAGAAAAGAGATAAGTCGGACTTCAACCCGGGCGCCCTCCACTCTCTGACCTATCCGGTGAATCAGAACGATCCCGGGAACCCTCCAGGCCAGCCTTCAGGGACCGGGAGGTTCCATTTCTCCACTGGGATCACAGTATTTTCTCAGTATTTTTTAAGATTACCCGAATATTCTGGCGAGTCAATTCTTTTCTCATTCCGGATCCGAAATTTTCTCCTGTGTTCCCGATCATTAAAAATGGGCAACAAACCGAAAAGTCCTTGTCGGGTGCGGTGAATTCAGGCATTCCCTTGAAAAATCCGCAAGGGAAGTTCATCCCTGATTTTCCTCCCGATAAAATTCATATTTTTCAATAATTTTATATTTTAATTTTATTATTAATTTAATTTATCAAAAATAATGCTTGACGTACGTCACAATGGTGCTACTATTACACCATGAAAAGGTTCACGCTGCGTCTGGATGAAAACATCTACTGGCGAGTAAGGGTGCTGGCCCGAAAGCACAAGCGCTCCCTGAACAACGAGATTTGCTTCCTCCTGCAAGAGGTCCTGCAATCCAGCGAAGCGATCCTCGTCGAACAACCCCAACGGAAGGAGAAGCAGAATGCCGAATGAGAAACCTTAAAACTTTTTCAATAAGAAACTTCATGAACATATTTATTGATTGTTAATGAAAAGCAGATCTGTCCCGCCAGGCTCTCAAGATCGAAGAACCGGAGTCTGGTTCAAGCGGGGCGTCGGGCTTTGAGGACGAAAACGACAGAACCCCGGAAGGAGAAATCGCGATGATCACCAAAAAAACCCTGCTGCAGATATCCCGGTCGGTCGAGGAATATTACGAGATGCTGGCGCATCTCCAGCAGAACAACGACCAGATGTCCGAATTGCAGCGCCGTGGCGTCGAAATCACGACCCAGCGGCTGGAAGTCGTCAAGGGACTGGAAGATACCCATTCCCTGCTGGCGGAAATCAAGACGCGCCAGCAGGCCATGGTCACCAAGGAGCGGGAACTCGCAGCCCTTGAGCAATCCATCATGGACCGTGTCCGGATGATTTCGGACGACACGAAGGCCATTCTGGCCAAGTTGTCCGAAGGTCTGGAAGAATAGGAGACACTCTCATGAACTTTTTTTCATCGGACAAATTCGATCCGGAAAAACTTCTCCCGCCTCTTCCTCCGGAAGAGTCTTCCTTCTCTTCGGAGGCCAAGGCCCGGGAAATCGGAGAAAAGGACGGAAAGGAGCGCATTCCGGAAATTACCGCCTACGCTCCTTCCCAGTTTGAACTCGGACTGCTTTCCTATGGCGAGCAGAGAGTCAACCGGGTTGTGGAAAGCGCCCAGGAGTCCAGGGCCAGAATCAATAAGTCACTCCAGCCGATCATTTCGAGGCTCTCCAACATCAACACCCGCTGGCGCAACGTCCGGGACCGTGTAGAAGACCGGAAAAAGCAGCTCGACCGGGATTTCATCGTTCCCCTGAACAAGATTTTTCACTGGGGGATCATCATTTTTCTGGGGTTTGGCGAGTTTCCGCTGAACGCCATCGTTTTCCGGATGTTCGGCGAACCGGAACTGATGACCTACATCATGAGTTCGACTTTGGCCGTCACAATTCCTCTCCTGGCCATGTACAGCGGCATTCAGCTCCGGCACGGCGTGCCAAGGCTCGCCGGAAACATCATCGTCGGCGGCCTGATGCCGGTCTCCATCGGAGGAGCCCTCGGAGCCGTGACTTACGTCCGCTCCGTCTACCTCGAAACCGGCGGACATATCCAGAACGCCATGGGGTCGGATCCGAAAGCCCTGGGGTATTCGATTTTCGCCTTGAATCTCCTGGTCTTCTCGGCCGCTCTGGTCACTTCGTACATGTCGCACGACCCCGACGAGAAGCTCGACCATCTTCGCCGCTCCATCATCACGCTGGAGCAAAAACGGAAACCCCTTCTGGTTACATATTCGGAAACGGCAAGCCGCTTGAACGCCGTTCTCCGGGTGGCTTCGGCCCGCATCGAAGCGGAGCGTGCCCGGACGCTATCCCTGATTTATCTGTATCGACAGGCCAACTCCAATGCCAGAAGCCCCAATCCGGTCCCTCTTGTCTTCAACCGACCGCCGGAGTTTCCGCAGGCCAAACTCTGGGACGCAGTCACCGAGAATCCTGACGATATCTGACGATTAGAGGAGACATTTCCATGCAAAAACACAGCCTGATTCTCTGGCCGACACTGCTCGTGTCTCTGTTTCTGGCAGCCTGCAGTCATCACGACAAGGGAGCAAAGGCCACGGCCGCCGGCAATTCCGGAGCCTCCAAGTCCGCCGTCGCACCGGAAATCCATCACCACAAGACGGTTCTGATCCTGCTGGACAAAACCGCGAGCGTCAAGGACCAGAACACGGTCTTTTCCGAAGCGATCCGGAAAATCGTGGATTCCCTGGGTGCAGGAGACAAATTCCGGTTGGCGCTGATCACCGGAGAATCGGATGCCGATTTCGACTTCGTGGCATCGCTCGACCTGCCGAAACCTCCCCCCTATAATCCGCTGGAAACGAACGAGGCGGTCTACAAGGATACCCTCGCCCAGCAACAGGATGATCGCAAGAAAAAAGTCTCCGAACTGTTCCAGAAGGTCGACGCCGCCCTCAAGGCAAAACCCACGGCCCAGAGCACGGATCTGTTCGGTGCGATCTACGCGTCCAGCCTGTTCTTCGACAGAGTCAAAGACCAAAAGATCCTGGTCATCCTCTCCGACATGATCGAGGAAGACGCAAACTGGCGATTCAATCACGTGCGCTGGAATGACCATCTCCGAAGCGTCATCCTGACCCATGAAAAAAAGCTTGGCCTGATTCCGGACATGAAAGGGATTTGCGTGTACGTCGTCGGAGCCAAGGCTCCGTCCCTGGAGATGCTCCAGAACATCCGATTTTTCTGGACGCAGTACTTTCTGCAGGCTCATGCCGGGTTTTCTCCTGACCGGTATGCCCACACCATGCTCTACTGGCCTCCTCCCTCCAGTTGCTCCGACGCATCCGGGAGGAACATCTGACGATGAAACGGATTCTTGAACGATTCTTCCGCCTGTTCCGGTTCCGGCGGAAAGAAGACAATGGCGCCGGTCCGCCCGTCCGCATACCCGACGACGACCCGTCCATCGACGACAAGGTCCTGAAAACAATTGCCAACTTGAGCGGTCCACGCAGGGCGACCTATTCCCGAAACGGTCGGGCACCCCGTGTTTTTGACAAGCGATGAACCCATCGCTTCCGGGCCGGATGCCCGGAAGCCGGATCCCGGACAAGTCCGGTCCTGTCTTTCCAAGGAGATTCCTGATGAGTTCCAGCACTCGTTACCGGGTCCTGGACCCGTATAACGATGATATCAGCTACACCTTCGATACGACGGAGGAAGCCAAGCTGTACATCGAAAAGTCCTATCCGGCCCTCCGGAAAAATCTGGCGTACGTGTTTCAGATGGAAGAAGTGCAGGCACAGCAGATCTTCACCCAAAAAACCCTTCTGGACATCCTGAAGATTCTGAAGTCTTCCGGATACCATATCGAGCCGCTCCAGACCGAAAAAATCGACGAAAGACTGGGTGCGGAGGATATTGAAAAATTTCGTGAATTTTTTAGCAGCCGCTTCCGTTTTTTCCGTGAAAAAAAATAAAAAAGGCAACGGAAAAGCGGAAAGGCTGAACCTTGAGAATCGTCCCTCTTCACCGGGAAGGAGATTCGTGGACCCGGAGAGGGATGGCAGGAAGAAGATTCCGAAGGATATCCGGGTTGAGGGACGTGGCCAGAGGCCAGTCGTCTCCGACAGGTCGGCGCACCAGGTGGAGGCAGGAAGCAGAAAAAGGTTTCAGCGCGCGCAAGGCGCACAGGATCTGGGAAAGACATCCGAGATGGGGGTGGCTGACCAGGTGAATCCGGCAATGAATGAGGTCTTCGGGATGAAAGGCTGACAGGATTCCATGTCCTCCCTCGAAAAACGGGGACAAAACCCCCCCCGCCCCTTCCACCACCAACGCATGCCGAAGTGCAAGAAATCGGATTTTTTCCCGAATGGCCTGAGGGTCGATCGATGTCCCCGCCCGGTTCGCGGCCGTCATCGGATCGATCGGCTCTCCAAAGGCATACATCCATGTCAAGAGATGTCCGGGCAAGCCGGACATCTCTTGACAACGGGACGGATCGCTGTCCGGATCCTCTCCCCGCCCCCCCGTCAGAACCGGTTTCAGATACGCCGGAACCTTTTCCTGCGCGCGCAATTCCCTGAGCAGAACCGCGCTGACAATCGTCTTTCCGACGTGCGTGTCCGTCCCCAGAACCAGATCGAATCCGGGAAATTCGAGAAGCCCTTCCTTTCGGGAATTCGTTGCTATTCCTCCCGCTCGAGCGCGATGGAGAGAGGAATCGGATTGGTCAGGCACCAGACAGCCGGACATTGTTCCCGGGATTGCTCTTCAATTTTCTGAAGAACGACTTCCGATGAAGGGCTCGATACCGACAACCGGATGCGCACTCCGTCCGTCAGCGGATTATGACTGATGCCCAGGGGACGGGTCATGTCGACAACATTTTCCACCCGGATCCGGAGGCGCCGGATCTCGACACCTTGCTGGGCCGCGACCATCATGAAGGTTCCCGCGAAACAGGACGCCATTCCGAACAGGCAATACTGCAGGGGACCCGGCGCCAGTCCTTCGCCCCCCATGGCGCGGGGGTTGTCCATTTCCAGAGCCAGCTTCCCGCCTTCGAAGGCCAGATCCGCATGAAACTGCGGGCCTGCTCCTTTCGTATTCCATTCCCCTTCCAGCACGTTCTCCTTGCGAGCCTTTCCGGGCTCCGCGCGAAAAAGCGCGATGGTCTTTTCCAGCGCCTCCAGATTGACATGATTCATCAGACATCTCCTTGTTGCGACACATTCATCAGGACCCGGACAATTTGCGCCTGCTCCGCCTCCGTGAGCTCCGGAAAAACAGGTAACGACAGAACAGAAGCCGAAAGCCGGTCGGTGACGTCCAGTCCTGTCCCGGAAGAAGGATGGAAGGCCATCTGCCGGTGCTGCGGTACAGGATAATAGATTTCGGTTCCGATGCCCGCCTCGGACAGAGCCTTTTTGACTCTGTCGCGCTTGTCCGGCCGCCGAAAGGCGATCGTATACTGGTGATACACGGAATCGCCTCCTTCGCGCCACCGGGGAATCCGGAAGACGTCCTGACCGGAAAAGGCTTCCGTATAACGCTTTGCGAGAATGCAACGACGGTCGTTCCATCCGCGCAAAAAGTCGAGCTTGGCTTCGAGAATGGCCGCCTGAATGGCGTCCAGTCGGGAATTGTATCCCAGCTCTTCGTGGATGTAACGTTGTCGGCTCCCATGAACACGCAGGCTCCGGATGCGGTCCGCCACCCGGCCATCCTCCGTTGTCACCAGACCGCCATCTCCCCCACCGCCAAGGTTTTTTGTGGGAAAGAAAGAATAAGCAGCTCCTCTGCTGAGTGCTCCGGCGCTTTTTCCGTTTTGCCTCGCTCCGATGGACTGGCAGGCATCCTCGACGATCCAGAGCCCACGGGACGCGGCCCACTCCGCAAGAGGTGCCATATCCGCCATCTGTCCATAGAGGTGAACCACAACCACTCCCCGGACAGGAAAGTTTCCTTCCCGGGTCCGGAAAACGCCGTCCGATCCGCGGACGCATTGTGACAGAAGCGCATTTTCAAGCGTTTCAGGAGAAACCACATAGAGATTTTCATCCACATCCGCCCAGACCGGATGTCCTCCGGCCAGACAGATGGAGCTCGCCGAAGCATAGAATGTAAAGGAAGGAACGAGGACCGCGTCCCCGGGCAAGAGTCCGGCCGCCTTCAGGAGAAGGATCAGGGCATCCGTTCCCGAGGCCACTCCCACCGCCTGGCTCGCTCCGAGAAAGTCGGCAATCTTTTTTTCGAAACGGGAGACGGTCTCCCCCAGAATGAATTGTTGGGAAGAAAGGACCGAAAGAACGGCCTTGTTGACCTGGTCACCCACCTGTCCATACTGCCGGGTCAGATCAAAAAACGGGATGGAGGACACGGGACTCCTTTCTGGGATCAGGATAGACGGTGGAGCATCAGGGCCCCCATGGCGCCGGATTGTCTCCGGGCGTGTTCTCTCCGGGGAAGAGGCGGGATCCGGAGGATCAGTCCCACCGGCAGGTGGTTCGGATCTTTGATCAAAGAACGGTTGGCGTTCAGAATCGCCTGCCAAAACTGAGGGTCCCCGTAAATCCGGCTCTTTGCCGAAATGATCTGGAGGGTATCCCCGTCCTGAACCCGGTAAAGGCTGGCATGGCCGTGATGCGGATGCATCCGTCCCCACTGGCGGCGAGCCATATGCAGATCCTTCTCAAAAGACCGGTCCTGTTTCCCGAAACGGCTCAGATAGAAACGGACGCGGCGGGATTTCATCGGGTGGATCAGAGCCGATTCGCGCAGATGTATGCGGGCCCTCTCCCGAAGCCTTGTGGCGGTATCCGGACCAGAAAGCCCTGCCGACTGGAGGATTTTGACGGTCTCGGGATCGGGGTGCCCTTTCGCCACAAAGCTGGAAAGCCGCCATTCGATCTTTCCCATGTGGGACAGGACGGTGGCATCCTTCGGCATTTCGACCAGAGCCATGGACTCTTCCCGGAAGGCGCGCCTCAAGTCTCCCATCTTGAAGTAACACCAGCCGAGGCTGTCCCGATAGGACGGGTTCTGCGGATCGAAAGTCAGTGCGCGAAGGATCAGATAGCGCGCTTTCACGAGATTCCCGTTTTCGACGACATCCGTGTAGCCAAGGTAGTTGAGAGCATCCGGAAAACGCGGATCCAGCTGAATGGCCCTCTTCAGGGCGGCCCGGACGCGGGGGAGATACTTTCGATGGTTCCACTGATCGAGAAGAACGGCCTGGTTGAAAACAAGAAGCGCGTTTCCGGGTTTGAGGACCATCGCCCGATGCAGGGCGGCCATGGCCTGGCGATACTTCTTCCAGTCTTCGTAAGTGAGGGAGAGCGAAAAGTCGATCTGCCATTTTCCGGGAGCCAGACGGTGGGCTTTCCGGAGATAAAACACGGCTTTCTCGGGATTGCCGAGTTTCCGGTAAAGGTCGCCCATCGAAAAATATCCCTGATAGCTTCCCGGAAATTTCCGGATCATGAGCCGGTAGTTCGAGATGGCCCGGTTGAAGTGCAGGGACCGTTCATAGACGCTCCCCAGAAAGGCCAGAAGCCTGAGATTGCCAGGGTTTTTCCGGATGATGGCCTGGATCTCGTCAATGGCCGGCCCGAAACGATTCTGTTCGACAAGAAGAGAGGAAAGAATCAGTCGGAAACGATCATTCGCGGGATGTTCTTCGATGATTTCCCCCAGAAAGGAAATCGCCTTGTTGATTTTGTTTTCCGCCAGATAAACTTTCAGAAGCTTGGCTTCCACTTCGGGATTTCCGGGCTGGATCCGGTTCAGAATATGTCGGTAGCGACCCTCGGCATCCTTCCATTTTCCATCCTGGGCATCCATGTCCGCCAGAGATTCCCATCCGGGTTCGAAAGCAGGGTTACGCTTGATTGAAAGGGCAAAGTACTTTCGGGCATCGGCATACTGGTGCAGACGGGTATATTCGAATCCCAAATAGAAAGGCAGATAGGTTGACGTCGGGTCCCGATCGATCCCGGCAGCCAGCGTCCGGAGACCTTCCGGAGTCTGGCCTGTCCGCGCATACAGGTCGAACAGGGCAACATACGCATCTTCCCTCAACGGATCGAGGGCGATGACGCGGTCGAGATAGATAGGGATGATTTCCTTCAGACGACGGACCCTTTCCGCCTTGTCCGGCGCCGAAAGGGCCAGCTGGCGTTTCACCCTGGCCAGTTCCATCCAGGGCTTCAGGCGACCAGGATGGGCCTGCGTGAGATCATCCAGCGTCCGCAACGCCGAACCGTATTGCCCTATCTGCTCCTCGAGACGGGATTTCATAAGCGACAGGTCGATCGACCCGGGGCGATACTTCAGGGCCTTGTCCACCTCATCCAGGGCAAGGTAAGGGTTATCCATCCCTTCGGCTATGTCCGCCTGAAGCTGATGGTAGTAAGACTGCCAGGGACGGGGGGGATCGACCGGAGCCAGCTTGGCCGATGAAATGCGCGTCACCTGTCTGTCCGGAACGGGAGAAATCGCATGGGACTGAAAACATCCTCCCAGTCCGATGAAAAGCAGGAATAACGCCCATCGACTGGCATTGGCGACACGATAGGAATCCGGAATCAACGGCACTCCTTTTCAGATAAGAGGGAATCCGGAGGAGAAAGGGTCTTGACCGGGCTCATCCGCACCCGCACATGGGGAAACTCCCCGGTGGCGATTTCCGGATCCATCAGTCGTCTTTCCTTGGAGGTCGACAGGGACTGGCAACGGACGTGCGCCGACGAATACGCCAGAACGGCAATCTTCCAACCACGTCGGACGCCGCCGGCAAGTCTGTCCGGCCATAATACGTCCATCGAAGCTTTCCGGTAAAAGGATCCAAAATCCGTCCGGGCATAAAGAAGGCCATGGCGAAGCTCAATGAATGGAACCTCCTTGCGGATCGGGAACGGTGTTCCCAGGTGCATCCGCAAGTACTGGTTCCGGTCGAACGGATGTCCTCCGAAGTCGAAAGCGATGAACAGCTTTCCGGGACCGTTCTCCGAAACCCGATACTTCAGTATCTCCTGTTCATCCGGAGAAGGCCAGAAAAAACCTTTGTGACCGCCACAGTCAAAATATCCGGAGAGCGGGGACAGGACCGCTCTGTGCCCTTCGTTCAGTGATATGTGAAAACCGCCCAGCGTTTTTCCGGGGAGAAAGGTCACGGACCGGACGGGACCGGAAGAACACAAAACAGGCAGGGTCACAGCAGGCAACAGGTATAGGATGAGAAAGGAATTGGGCTCGCTGGCCGATCCCATAACGGAACGCATCGCACCTCCCCTTCCTGTGCCATACAATTTTCATCTTTTTAGTGTAATAAACCTTTGAAGGGAATTCAAACAAGACCGGAGCCCGCCAGAACGGTCTTATATCGAAAGCCGTAGGGTCCGGAAAGAGTCCGATGCGCTTCGGATCAGGCCAATTCGGCGGGCTTTTGAATCCGTCCCCGGAGGAATCGAGAACATCGGACGGACTCATGCTCCCGCGTCGAACCGGGAGGCGACTTCTGAAACAGCCCTCCGCTCATATGGAGAACCCCGGCTTTTTCGTCCGGCGTCAAAATCCCCCCTTCTCCAGTCAAACACTCTTTCCGATTTTCAGAAAAATCCGGACCGGTCGTTCCTTCGGACGGATTCAGTCTGGACGGACAGCATTTCCTTCGCCCGAACGCCGGGATTCGATTCCGATCAGGTGAAGGAGCGGGGATGGCCATACCCGTCCTCCTGTCAGATTGGACAAAGTCCAGACTCCCGAGAGGATTACGGACCATCCCCGGGAGGCCCCCCTCTCCAGGAGCCCCCCCTTTCCCGGCAAAAGCCCGAAAACCATTTCCGAAACCCGGTCCACTGTTTCCCAGTCAGCGACATTCTCACAAACGATCTGAATCGCTTCGTTCTGGAGAGACAGAATCCACAAATCCGCAATCTCGGAGGCCGACCGGATCTCCGGGATGACCTTTCCGGAGGAAATGCGGGAAGGGGCACCGCGGATCTCTTCGTCCTCTTCGACAAAAAAAGTGTTTCCGAAAAACCGCTGAAAAAAAGACAGGAGCAGACGTACCGCCGGACTCCCGATTTTCTCCATGGTCTCTCCCGGCACCGTTTCCCATCCCCGTCGGCGGAGCTCGTCATCCAGTTCGGCCAATCGGTTTTTATCCGCGAAGGTGAACGCCCGGGCTTCCGAAAACCCTCGCGCAAGCAGACGGTTGACAACACCTCCGGGCCCTTCGCGGGCAATCACGGGATACAGCTCCAGCATGCGCGAGAAATCGGAAGCCATCTGGATTGTGGCCGGATCCGTCTTTCTGCCGGCAACGATTTCAAGTCCGAGGAGCGTCCGGGGGGGCAGTCCGATGGGACGCAGCCGAAAAAGACGGCTGGAATAAAGCACTCCACTGGCCAACTGGGTCACGGTCAAGGTGTCCAGAGAGATTCCGACGGCGGCCTCCGGGGACACAACCTCCTCAAGCCGGCTTATGACCTCGCGCTTCTCCTCGGGATCGTCCGGGTTCATCTCGACGATCATGTTGCAACCGGAAAGATCGGTGTATTGGGTCGTCCCCGAAAGGAGAGAGAGGATCGAATCCCGGGCCAGTGCCGTGATCTGTCCCGCATGCACCTCTCGGGAGAGTTCGTTCCGGACGTTATCGAGTTGATCTTCGAGAGAAGTAAATTCCTTTTCGAACCAAACGACGGGATACCCCCGGGCGAGGACCCAATGGACCAAGGGCGCGCTGTAGCGGTTCGCTCCGATGATACCCAGTTTCTGGACAGGTGCTCTCATGGACGAGTCATGTCGAAGAACGAAGACTCCGGAACAGGAAGAAACAATCCACCGAAAAAAGAACCGGAGCGACGACAAAAGCCACCAGATCCATAATGAATCGCATTCTCCGGGCCTTGGCCATGACCACATCCTCCGGAGCCTGCAACACAACAAACCAGGCATGGGTGGAAAGACCCTGAAGATCGCTCATGAGGGCCGAGCCGAACATGTATCGGTCCCCCTTCACCGAATCCTTGAAACCGCCGGACTCCCCGCGGTGAAAACGGGCGAGAACATGCCCAAGTCCGATCCGGTCCATTTTTTCTCCGACGAGAAGAGCGTTGGAGCTGGCAAGAATATGCCCGCCGGAGGAAGCGACGTAGGACAATCCCGGCGCCCCCTGCTTTCTCGGCGTAAAAAGATAAGGATCGATGACTCCCGACAGGTTTTCCACGCCGACAAGATAACCCGATGGCCGGTCGACGGACGTCTGATCGGGCTTCAGGATCGGAACGGCGATCAGAAGGATGGAGACACGGTTTTTCTGGTTGTAGATCGGTGACGAAAACAGGGCGGGACCGCCGTTTTTCCGAAGACGTGACAGAAGTCCGAGAGCTTCTTTTTCATAGGGCTCGAGATTCCGGTAATCGTATCTCCCCAAAGATTTTCCTCCCGCATCGTAAACCTCCCAACCCGCGAAATGCTCGAGGGAACCCGATGCGGAAAGTGTTCCGATGGTTTTGCGAATCTTCTCGGAAGAGCCCAGAATGACGGGGTTCGACAAGGATTTGCCCAACAGGATGACATCCCGGATATCCTGCACCATGACCCGGCTGATGCCTGACGCCATGTCCCGGGCAGATTTGGGAAGCGGATTTCGGGTGACATAATAGGTGGCCATGACCTCCCGGTAATAGAGAACGACCATAATGGAGCTCGGAATGATCATCATCAGAAAGATCACCAGACCCACATTCCATCGCCAGGCCCGGGAACGCCCGCCTGAAGCTCCCGGACCCGGTTCTTCCGACCGGATATGGGCCGCCCGGATATCGTCTGCCGATTCGCTCATGAGTCCATCCTTTCCACTGAAAAGTCCGCCGCTTTCCTGTATGCGGATATGGGTCGACTTTTCACCACTGTTCCTTGTGGACCCGTTCTTCGGGATATCCTGCCTCCCGAAAGAAAGTCTCCGACTGTCCAACCATTTCAGGGGGGCCGCAAATGTAGATGTCAGCCCCGTCCGCTTCGCGCACAAGTTCGGGAAGAAGCCGGGTGATTCGACCGGAAAGCCCTTTCCGGAAATTGGGCACGGGACTCTCCTCCGGCATTGCCTTTTCGCTCCGGGAAAGGGCGGTCACGAGCTCAAAGCCCGAGCGTACAAGGGCATAGTCCGTCAGCTCCTTTTCGAAGATGAAATCCGAGGGACTTCGATAACCGTAATAAAGACTGACCGGGACCTTCCGGTCCTCCATCAGGATTGTCCGGATCATGCCGCGAAGTGGCGCGATCCCCGAACCTGATGCAACGAAGAGATATCGTTCGGGGGGCGGCTCGTCGGACGGTCGAAGAATGAAGGATCCGTAGGGACCGTCGATGTTGATGGTGTCGCCGGGACGGCATTCATGAATCCGGTTGGAAAAGAATCCCCCGTCCCCCACACGCGTGATCGTGAGCTCGAGAAATCCCTTTTCCAGATCCCTTGGAGACGACGCCACGGAATAGGCTCTCCGGACAGGGCGCCCCTTGGTGTTTAAAAAACCGGGAATGGACGCCATGACAAACTGGCCGGCGCGAAAGGAAAAGGGCGACTGCTCCGGCAAGGCCAGCCGAAACGTGCAAACCCTTGGTGTTTCCTGGATAATGTCGGTCAGAGTGGTGGGCAGGACTTCACGGACAGCCATGGCTCATTATCCCCCTGCCTGTCCGACGTGTCAAACTTCTGTCGAGTCTTTAACTCCCCAACTTCAAGGAAAATCCGACTTTTCTCGCCCGGCTCAGGACCCAGGAAAAAAGAGCCAGTCCCCCGGCAACATAGATGCCGTCTTCCAGAACGGCCAGAAAAAAGTGTTCCCATGAAAATCCCTGCCCGGCGAGAACCTGTCGCATACCTTCGAACACGTGCGAGGCCGGGACGAAAAAGGCGACCTGGCGGAAGCCCTGCGGAAGGACGGAGACCGGGTTGAAAACGGCACTGACCGGCTGAAACAGGAAGATGACACCCCATGCCAGCACCTCCGCTTCCTGGCCGAAGCGGAGGATCAGTGCGGTCGTCATGATTCCCAGTGCCCACCCCATGACGACGAGACAAAAAACAAACGGGACCAGTGCGATTCCAATATTGAACAGGGAGTACGAAAAAAGCAGGTAGGCCAGCAAAATGGCCGTTCCCGAAGACAGCGTGATCTTCAGGAGCCCGGTGACCATGGCGCCGGCGATAATATGATAGGGTGTCACCGGAGCAACCATAAGATTGTAAAGATTGCGAGACCAGATTTCCTCCAGAAAAACGACAGAGATCCCCTGTTGGGATCGGTACAGCATGTCCCAGAGAAGAAGGCCGCCCAGGAGGGCTTGTGCCGCTCCCGTTCCCGGAAGGATCCCCTGACGGAGGTAAAGCGTCAGAAACCCCCACACCAGAAGGTCCAGCAATGGCCAGTAAAAAATTTCCATCCATCTCGGCACGCTTCTTCGATAGAGAAAAAACTGCCGGAGAAGGATACCGGCCATAGGACGCCACGCGAACAGGGAAACCGATGGCCGGCGGAGACGATTTTCTTCTCCCACCCGCTCCGGCGGTGCATCACTCACGAACGGACTCCTCCATTTTCCGGCTTTCGCGGACCCGGGCCATCGAACGCAAAAAAACCTCCTCCAGATTGTCGCAATCGAATTGCCGGAAAAGCTCTTCCCCGGATCCGCATGCCACCGTTTTTCCGGATTCGATCAGAAGGATGCGGTCTGACAGGCGTTCCACTTCCCGCATGTTGTGCGAAGTGTAGACCAAAGCCAGTCGGTCCGACTCCACCTGTTCCCGAAGGACGGAACGGACTTCGGCGGAGGCTTCGGGATCGAGTGTGGCGGTGGGTTCGTCCAGAAACAAAATCTCCGGGCGGGAAATCAATGCCTTGGCAAGAGACAGTCGGGCAATCTGTCCTGTCGACAGTCGGCCCACCTTTGTCTGCGCCAGGGACTGCAGGGAAAATCGGACCAGCATGTCCTGTACGGCCTGTGCGGGTGCCGCCAGGTTGTAGACAAGAGCGAAGACTTCCAGATTTTCCCGGACAGACAGGGAGTAAGGCAACGAAAGATCCGTGGAGGCATAGTTGACGAGATGGGCGATCTTGCGCCGGTGCCGAACGATATCGACGCCAAAAATCCGGACCGTTCCCTCATCCGGCGTAAGGAGTCCCAGCAGCATTTGAAGAAGGGTCGACTTCCCGGCACCGTTGGGACCGACAATGGACAGGACCTCTCCTTTGGAAACCTCAAGAGAAATCCCGTCCACGGCCGGCGGCCTTTCCGGGGAAAATCGTTTCGCGAGACGATGGGCCACCAGAACATGTTCAGGCACCCGCTGCCCCGGATTTCAGGTTCATAAAATGCATTATATACCGGTCTCCCGTGTTCCCCTTGACTCCGGTAAAGGAGATGTAAAGGTCAAAAGACGGCGTCCGGGGCAGAACAGGAAAATGAATGGGAACATCGACTGACTCTCCCGGAGAAAAGACACGGTCCCGGTTCCAGGAAACAGATCCCACGGAAGCCCCCTGCTTGCCGTCGACCCATCGCGGAGGAGAGGAGAGAAGAAGGGAAATCGGCCCGGTCTCTCTGTTGAACGAAAGGCGGAGAACGACGTCGATACCGGAGCCCGCCTGACGCACCGACAACACATCCGCCGCAAATCGCGAAGTCTGGACATGCGTGACGGGGAGACTGGAAGGATGGCTCTGGGGAAAAAGTGTCGTGGGGGGAACCGGAAGCGGAACCTGGTTGACCCCGTTTTGCCCCTCCTGAAACAACGTATGGTGATTGGGGAGCGTGATATAGAAGAAAATGGTGTAAAAGATCCCGGCCAGAAAAAGCAGGACCCCTGCCCCTCCCAGAATCCAGAAGATTCTCCTGGACCCTTGTCCGGGCACCGAATGGGAAACCCCCAGGGAGTCGAATCGTGAACGGTCGTCATCCATAAACTGTGCCAATCCTCCACATCATCACAAAAAAACCGGATTCAGAACCAGAGTGAAATACCGGAGACCAACGGCGCAAGAAAAAGGAATGAACCGTTCGCATTCAGACCGGACGGATCCATTTCCACAAACACGCCCATGGAAAGAGACGGAACGTGCCATTCGATTCCTCCCCCCCCATCCAGCAGGAGCCCGAACGGATGCCCGGTCAGGTTCCCGGCGTTCGAAGCGGACAACGAAACCATCCCTACATCCAGGCGTACATAGGGCGAGACCGTCCCCCATCCGGTGATGTCCTTCGGTAAAAGGTCCAGCAGGTTCCAGGCTGCCCCCGTCTTCACGATGAAGCCGGTCACACTGGCCGATCCGGAAATAGGACCCACCTGCTGGGCCGACGAAGAAGGGTTCACCGCAAAAGGGTTGCTCGAACTGGAGGGTACCGTCAGGGAAGGACCAGGCGTCATCTGAAAATAGGTCCCGGACAGAATCCATCGAAACTTTCCTGGCGCCTGCCCCGGATAGTAGGAGAGTTCGCCGCCCACCCCCAGACCGGCGTTCAGATAATCTGCCACACCGGACCCTACCGGGAGAAAATAGGAGACGGTCGGCGCAAACGACCAGTGATCCGGAGGAGGGGAAAGAACCGGAGCGACGGAGGGTTCCGAAAGAGACGGCGGAACGGAAGGACCCGGCAAGGGAGCATCGCTCCACGCGAACGCCGTCCAGACACACACCAGAACCACCCCACCAAAAAGGCTCCCCAACGTCTTCACGGCAATCCTCCCGTCGGAAGGCTTCCGTGATCAAAGTCATAATTGATCCCCATGTCTCTTTTGAGCTGTGCCAGACTGATGGCAAAATCGGCCTGGGCCTGGACAAGGTCGGAGCGAGCCTTGGCCAGATCGCGTTCCGTCTGGGTGACGGCCACAGTCGTTCCGGTTCCGACCCGGAACTGGGTTTCCGCAAGATCGACGTTTTGCATCGCCTGGTCCACCAGCGTCTGGGCATCACGAATTTTCTGCTCTGCCGTTCTCAGGGTATACAGGTCCGACAGAACGCTCTGGATGACCCCCTGGCGGAGATCTTCGCGCTGGAATCGGACCTGTTTGAGCTGGGCCCTTGATTGTCTGACCTGTTCCACGTTCAGAAAACCGTTAAAGATCGGGATCGACACGGTGGTGGCGATGGACCAGTTGTAGACCAGGGGAAAAAACTCACTGTCCAGACTGTAGGCGCCCACCGTCTGGACGGTGGGCATAAACTGGGCCTGATTGAACCGGACGGCCTGTTTCTGTGCGACCGTCTGCTGATCCAGCTGCTTCAGATCGGGCCGGTGAGAGATCGCGATGGCCACGACCTGTTCCGGTGTGTAGGTGATGGAAATTCCCGGATGATAGGGTGCCACCCGGTACGGGGCATGGCCGACCACCCCCATGGCACGGTTTAAGGACAGTTCGTCCACATGAAACTGGTTTTTGTCCTGGACCTGGGTCAGAATCATGTTGGACAGATTGACCCGGGCGTTCAGCACATCATAGGCATTCGCCACGCCGTCATTGTAGCGCGCCTTGGCCACCCGGAGCTGCAGGCGATAATCCGCCAGAGTCAGTCGATCGACTTCCAGCAGCTCCTGATCCTTCAAAACGCTGAAGTAAGCTTTCTCGACACCGAAAACGACGTCCGTGACCGTTTTCGCAGCCCCCTGGTGGGAAGCCTTGTACAAGGCCCTGTTCTGGGCAACCTGGGACCGTCTGCGGCCAAAGGCAAAAAGCGTCTGGGTCAGCGTCAGAGACGCCTGATAGAAATCGTAGGAAACCGGCGATTCCGGAATCGTGAAGGGAAAACCCGGCTGGGGTCCGAAGTTGCCTGTTTCGCGTGTGTAGGCCGAACTTCCCGCAAGGGTCGGGTAGTACTGGCTTTGAGCGATCCCGATGCCGGCCTTTGCGCTGGTCACGCCCGCCTTGGCTGCTCCCAGTTGCGGTTGGCTCCGGAGGGCAATGGACAAGGCGTTCGGAAGCGTCAGGACATATCCGGTCGGTTCCCCGGCGCCGACGATCCGGCTGGACGGTTCACCCGAAGCCGGCACAGCCTGTTCAGGCGGAAGAGGAGCCGGATAGGACGCTCCCGTATAACCGAGTGAAAAAGAAAAGAGAAATGTCAGAATAACGAAGAGCTTCGCCATTCCCTGTCTTCCTCGCCGGATTGGATGACGCCAAAACCTCAGGATTCCCATTTCGCCTTTAACCACACAGTAATCGAATCATTCCTTTACTCATTGATAAAAATTATTATACAATTTAAAAAAGAAAATCGGCCTGAATTTTTATTTTTACAAACATCACCATTAACTTATGAAAAATAGCCACTGGAGCATCAAATGACGCTATCTCAAATCCATACATTTATCGTCGTCAGCCAGACGCTCAACTTTACCATGGCAGCTCAGGAACTCGGCATCACCCAACCTGCCATCAGCACACAGGTCCAGCTTCTCGAAGAAGAACTCAAAACCCGGTTGTTCAACCGGGTTGGTCGACGGGTCTACCTGAGCCAGTCGGGACTTCTGTTTCTCGAACACGCCCGTCAGGTTCTCGAGAAAGTGGCCGAAACAACAGAAGCCGTTACCCAGTTCAAGCCCGTTACCAAAACCGATCCCCTCAACCTCGGGATCGGTTTTGGTACGGGGTTCAAGGATGACGGACCGTTTTTGAATTATCTCAGGGGAACATATAAAAATGCCACTGTCCAGTCACATCAGGCCCTTGATACCGACCTGGTGCGGGGACTCGAAGACCGGTCCATCGACATTGCGATCACCCAAATTCCCGACGAATCTCCCCATCTGGACGAATGGACCGGATCGGTCGACCTGACACCTGTGATCAAGACAAACATTCTGGTTGTCGCAGCGCCCCACGCCGTTTCCCAGAACTGGCGGAGGGATCCCCGCATTCTGGAGGAGTACCCGTTGGTTCTGCCCGCACGGCACACGTTTTTCCGGGACTACATCGACAACGTCCTGACCAGACTTTCCCTGAAGGTGAACGTTTCCCTCGAAACGCATGAAGCTACACTGATCCGCAAGGTCCTGCTGTCCGGAATGGGAATTGGTATATTGCCCGCTTCTTCCGTCCGGGAAGAACTCGACCGGGGCGTTCTGACCGGACTGTCGGTCCCCGAACTGTCGAGCGGATCCATTTTGGGAATCCTGACCCGGAAAAACGATCTTTCCGCTATTCCTTCACCGATTCAGCTGGGCGTCCGGATTTTCACCTCCGGCTGGATTCGCCTTACCTCAGGTCTTTCCTGATCAGACTCCGGACGGTTTCGATGCTTCCCCGGACTCCCAGTCGACGCCGGATGGACCGGTCTTGACCGGAAAACGCCGGTGCAGGGACAGATAGGCCGTCGGAACAAGCACCAGCGTAAACAGCGTCGCCAGTGTCAGACCACCGATCACCGCCCGGGCAAGCGGAAGGCTGTTCGAGCTTCCCACATCGAACCCCAGCGCCATGGGTATCAGTCCGAAAATCGTCGCAAGACTCGTCATCACCACCGGACGAAGACGCGTCCGGCCGGCACGGACGACAGCCGCTTCCAGGGAAAGTCCCCCTTCCCGTTGAAGACGGTTGGAATAATCGACCAGAAGGACCCCATTGCTGGCGGAAATGCCAACCGTCATGATAACACCCATGAAAGCGATTGTGGAGAAGGCGGTTCCGGTCAGGAAAAAAAGCCAGATAACACCGATAAAGCTCATCGGGACGGAAAACATGATGACCAAAGGGTCGAGCAAGGAGCGAAACTGCGTCGCCAAAACCATATAGACCAAAAGAATCGCCGAAAGGACGGCCAGGGCAAGCGACAGGAAAGCGCCTTTCTGTTGGGCAATCTGTCCAGCCAGAACGACGGAAAATCCTGGAGGAATATCGGCATGGGCCACATACTGACGAAGGTCTCTGGCGATTGCTCCCAGCGGTCGTCCCACCGGGTTGGCGGAAATTGTGATCAGACGGGTCATCCTTTTCCGGTCAATCTCGTTCGGACCGGACGATTCACGAATCCGCGCGATGTCCCGCAATAAAATCTGCTGACCGGAGGCATTGGTCAGAAAAACATTTTTGAGATCTTCCAGGGAATGCCTGTAGGGTCGGTCGAGCTGGACAACAATGTTGTACTCGTTGCCGCTCACCGGATCCGTATAGATCGACGGGTTGTTTTCGTTCCCCACAAAACTCCAGAGCACCGTCGACGCGATCTGCTGGACGGAAAGACCCACGAGAGCCGCTTTGACACGATCCACCCGGACATCGAGTTCCGGAAAATGGAAATCGTTCGGAAGGATCTGGACGTCCCCGATTCCCGGAATCCCTTTCATCCGATTGGCAATATCCTCGGCAAAGCGTTCCCCCGTCGCGAGATCGTACCCGTAAATTTCGACATCGATGATCCCCTGGTATCCGAAATTCAGGATACGCTCGATCAATCCCCCCGGCATGAAGTATATGCCGACTCCCGGAAACATGCCTTTCATGGCGGTGCGAACACGATCCATCAATTCATCCGACGACTCCCGCCGCTTGTCGGGATCCACCAGATTGACCTGGACGAAAGCCGTATCCGGGCCAGTGTTGTTTGTGAAGACCGAAGCCGCTCCGTTCGTTCCCCGACCGGCGGTATTTCTGAGACCGATATTGGAGGCGATCAGACGGACATCGCGGGGAGGCAGCGTCTTCCGGATCACGTTCTCGACATCCTTGGCCAATTCGGTTGTCAGTTCGATCCGTGTTCCGGGAGGAGCCTGGATGTTGATCGTGAACTGGCTTTCGTCCGGCGCCGGAAAAAATTCCGTTCCGATGAAATGGATCAGGGGAAGCGAAAGGACGAACGTCCCCAAAACCGTCAGAAAGATCTTCCTCCGGTGATGAATGGCATACGAAAGCAACTTTTCGTATGCCTCCTCCACTTTGTGAAAGGTCCGCTGGAACCAGGCAAACGGGCCCCGGCGATCCGCCAGCGGGATCCTGTCCGGATGGAGAAACCGATAGCAAAGAAGAGGAGTCACCGTCCGGGAGACAAAAAACGAGGCAAAAAGAGCAAACGTGATCGTCAGTGCCATCGGCGTGAACAGCAACCGTCCGATTCCCTGCATGAAGACAACCGGCAAAAAGACGACCACGGTCGTGATGGTCGATGCCAGGATGGGCATGGCAACCTCTCGGGCCGCCGCCAGGAGTGCCCGGGGACGTGGAGTGGCGTCCACGGAAAAGTGACGGTAGATGTTTTCGAGTTCGACGATCGAGTCGTCGACGAGGCGCCCAATGCCCAGCGCCAGACCTCCGAAGGTGAAAATGTTCAGGGTCTGGTGGCTGAAATAGAGAAACACCATGGCGACAAGGGCTGAAAGGGGAATCGCGGTGGAAATGATCAATGTCGCCGGGACGCTTCCGAAGAAGAGCAAGATCACAAGAATCGCCAGAACAGAACCCTGGAGAACTTCGTGAAAAAGGCTCCGGATCGATTGGCGGATATAAAGGGACTGGTCGAAAAACGTATTGAGACGAACCCCGGCCGGGAGACCCCGCAGTTTTGGCAAAGCCTTCCGGACTTCGTCCACGACCCCGACCGTGTTGGAGCCCGGCTGCTTGTTGACGGCCAGATAGACGGCATTTTCACCGTTGACCCGAACGATGTTGGTCTGTGTTTCCGCAGAATCGGTTACACGAGCGAAGTCCTTGACGAATATTGGAACAGCTCTCCCATCCGGCGTCTGCTGCACCGAAACGGGAACATTGTTCAGCGTATCGAGAAGATGATGGGTGATTTGATTGTTGGTAAACAGGTTGTAATCTTTCGTCCCGACCTTGATATCTCCGGACGGCTGGATAAAGTTGGCCTGATTGATTGCATTGACCACCTGCATGATCGAGAGATTGCGGGCAAACAACCGGTGAGGATCGACATTGATGTTGATCTGGCGGACCTTTCCGCCGTTCACGGTGGCCTGGGAGACATTCGCAAGCTGTTCGAGCTGGGGTTCGATCGTGTTATAAGCAAGATCGTAAAGCTGGATCTGGCTCATCGACGGGTCCGACACCGTCACCGATACGACTGGAATATTGGCGATATCGAACTTGAGGATGAAGGGTTGCTGGATGCCCGGCGGCAGCTGGTTCAGGATCTGGCTGATTTTCTGGACTGCCTGGACCATCCCTCCGTTCAGGTCCTCGCCCCAGTTGAACCAGACCTGGATGGCGGAGACTCCTTCCCGGGACTGGGACTGGATATGGGAGACGTTGTCGATCGTCGAAAGGGTTTTTTCGAGCGGATAAGTGACGCTTCGTTCGACATCGAGAGGTGAAGCGCCCGGGTAGATCGTTCCGACAATCAGGACCGGGACGGCAAGATTCGGAAACAGATCGATCGGAAGACGGGCGATCGACTGGGCGCCGAGAAGAAGGAGCGCCATAGCGGCCATGAAAACGCCGATCGCATTCTTGAGGGCAAGACGGGTCAGCCACATCGGGGGAAGGGGTCGACTCTAGGAAGAAGCGCCCGGCGAAAACACCGGAACATAGGGTTTGGGAGAAACAGTTTCCCCTTCGGACAAATGCAGTTGTCCCGGAATGACAACCAGATCGTTCACATCCACCCCCTTTTCGATCTGCACATGGGATCTTCCTTCGATACCGGTGATGACCGGAGCCTTCCGGAGAAGGTTCCCCGGATCGACGCGAAAAACATACGAATGGCCGTTGCTGTGAAGCACAGCGTCCTTCGGCAAGATGATCGCATCGGAAACCGAACGCAGATGAAGGATGGACTTGGCAAACATGCCGGGCTTCAGAAGTCCCTTCGGATTGGGCATATCGATTTCGACGGCCAGAGTCCGGGTCTGGACATCGAGGGCCGGGTTCATCCGGGTAATTTTACCCGGAAAGATTTCCCCCGGAAAGGCGTCGACCATGACCTGGACGGGCACTCCCACATGCAAATAACGGACATCGCCTTCCGGGACGCTGATGATAATCTTGACGACATGGGTATCCACGACGGTAAAAAGTGGATTCTGGTTCGAAGCAACAGCCGCCGTCGAGGCAGGGATGGTCGCCCCGGGGTCGACCATCCGGTTAAAGATATATCCGTCGAACGGAGCCGTAATCCGGGTGTAGGCCAGTTGCTGGGCCGCATAGTCGACCGCCGCCCGGGCCTGATCACATTGCTCTCTCGCCAGATCGTAGGAATCTTTTGAAACCAGATTTTTCGCCAGCAGTTTCTTGTACCGTTTCGCGTTCAGGCAGGTGTAATCCCGCGTTGCAGTCGCCTGCTGGAGCTGTGCGCGATAGGTCGTGTCCTTGATCGTCGCCAAGGTCTCCCCTTTTTTGACCCGATATCCCCGGCGGACCCGGATGGATTCCAGATATCCGCTGACCTGGGCATAAATGGCGGCCTGGTTGATCGGCTGGATGTCAGCCGTCAGCGTGATGGTTTCCGAAATAGCACGCCTTTCGGGATGCGTCGTAAAAACCGCAAGCGCTTTTTTGTCCTGCTGCTTGACCGTCGTGGCCGACGTGATCCGGTTCTCTGTGACCTTTCGGTGATAAACCCGATAGCCTGCCAGAATCAGGACGGCCGAAATCACCAGGACGACTCCCCATCGGGTTCCACTATTCATGCGCAACAACCCCTTTGTTATTCCGTTGCTGTAATTGGCGAAGAGGATTCATGCCGGAATCCCGGATCAGATTGGCACGGGCAATCTTGAACCCATAGACGGCCTGAACAAATTGAGCCCTGGCCGACGCCAGGTCCGCCTCCGCCTGGGTGACGGCAACCGCAGAGCCAACCCCGACCCGATATTGCCCTTCCGCCAGCCGGAGGCTTTCTTTCGCCTGGGAAAGGAGTGCTCTGGTCGTCCGGATCCGCTCCGTCGCCGTTTCCATATTCAGGAAATCCTGTTTGACCTCCATCAGAAGGTTCTGGCGAAGGCTTTCGATCGAATCACGCGCTGCGGAAATCGTCTTTTGGGCCTGTGCAACCTGATGAACAGTCAAAAATCCCGAAAAAATCGGAACTGATACCGTCGCTCCCAGAGACCAGTTGTACGTGAGCGGAAAAAAGATGCTTGCGTAGGAATAGCTGGCGTTGGCCCCAAAGGACGGGAGAAAAGTGCTTTTGTAATAAAGCTCGTTTTCGACGTCCGCCTTTTCCTGCTGCTTCAATGCCAGAAAATCGGGACGGCTGTCCATGGCATATCGGGTCAAGGTGTCCAGTGATTGACGGACATTCGTGTGGGTCAGGGAGGGAATCGCGCGAAATTTCCCTCCAAAGACGACTCCCATGGCGTTCAGAAGACCGACCCTGGCGATCTTGACATTGTTTTTTGCCGTGATCAGGTTCAGTTCGGCATTGGACAGATTCACCCGGGCATTCAACAGATCGAACTTCGAAGCCGTACCGACATCGTACTCCCCTTGAGAAACCTGAAGCTGATCCCGGTAATCCTTCACGGTCTTTTCGGCCGCATCGACCAGAAGCTGGTCCTGTGCAAGAGTGTCGTAGGCGATTTCGACGTTTGCCAGAAGAGTCCAGAGCGTCCAGAGCGCCTGCAGCTCCGAAGAATTGGCGTTGTATTTGGCCTGACGGACCTGGGTGACGCGCTGCCCGAACGTGAAGAGCGTTTCCGTGACCGTTGCCGAGGCCTGATAGTAGTTGAACCCGGTATTGCTGGGGGGAACGATCAGATTGAAAAGAAAAGGAGGGATGCCCGGAGAAATAACGAAATTGCCTGTTTCATAGTTGTAGCCGGCTCCTACCGACAGATGAGGATAGTAGTTTGAAACCGCCTGCCCGATGATCTCCTTGTTGGCTTCGTACTGGTGCACGGCCTGCCGGTATTGCGGATGCACCCTTATGGCGATCCGCATGGCCTCCTCGAGCGTCAGGTTTTCCGGAACAACAACGGCAGCGGGCTTTCTGTCGATCGAAGGAAGAGTCGGCATTTCATTGTTGCCGGAAGCCGAGGCCTGTCCGGCAAGCGACAAAACCTCTCCTGACAGAAGGACCCAGACAACCAGAAAGATTCGAGCGAGCCAGCGGATTCTTTTCATCCCTCTACTTTCTTTTTTGCTTTTTCAAGCGGGTGCCTGAACTTTCATTCCGATCCCGTCGAGGAAAAGAGAGACGATCTCTCCCGTTCGAAGAATCTTTTTCCCTTCGTCTACTTCCGATCGAAAGGGGAAAATGGCTTCGACCCAGAGGGCTCCGGTCAAGGACTGGGCGAAGAGCCAGGGATCGAAATCCGGACGAAAAATCTGTTTTTCCTGACCCTGCTCGACAATACTGGCAATCATTCCGATCCGTTCCGTCCGGTAACGGATCATCTTGTCCGAGCGGCAATAGCGTTCTTTCGGTTCCTCAATCGCCATGACGGTATAGATATCCTGATGGAGGCGGAGAAAATGGGCCATGGAAAAAGCCATTTCATGGAGCTTTTCCGTCGGATTCATATCCTCCCGCCCATGGATTTCTCCGAGAAGAGCAAGCAGGTTGACGTGCCCCACTTCCACGATCCGGGCGTAAAGTTCTGCCTTGTTCGAAAAATAGCGGTACAACGTTCCCTTGCCGATCCCCAGAATCGCGATCAGATCATCGAGGGTCACCTGGTCGTACCGTCGACCGGCAAAAAGGTTCGCGGCCCTTTCGACGATATGGTTGCGAGCCTCTTCAAAATCGGATATGTCCGGAATCCGTGCCGCTCTGCCGGGAAACGTTTTCTTCATTTCCCTCTTCTTGCTTGAGCCAAGTTTGTGGACTCCCGGACTCTTTCCCCGGAGAACCATAGCGCCCCTCCCGTCTTTCTGATCAGAGCCCCTTCGAACTAAAAGTAGACTGTCGCTCCGGTGATAACCGGAACGATATCAATGATGCGCGGACCCAAAAAAAGCCATTGAGAGCGAACTTCCGCAAAAAATCCGACGGGAAACTCCGGTGCCCTCCCCTCCACTCCGACCCCCACATCGCCAAGGAAACCACTTGTCCTCCCGTTCAGCGTTCCGTCGGTTGAAACGCCGGCGGAAATTCCGCCGATGTCCCCCCGGACATAAGGAACCCAGGGTTGCTGGACAAAAAACGAAGGGAAAAAGGGGTTGAGCGCGAGCCTGGTCCCCAGATAACCTTCCGTATAGTCCGAAGTCGGCCCCTTGGAAAATCCGCCTTGCGGTGGAGCGACATGCGGAGAATTGAAGCTGTATCCTCCGCCCACAAGAATCCGGAGTCCGGTCCGGATTCCATACGAGAGTTCCGCTATCCCTCCGATGGAATGCTGATAGAGCAACTGGGACTCGGGTGTCTGCGCAAAGGTATATCCGAAGCCCAGAGTGATGCCAAAGTGACCAAACTCTTCGTCGAACTTTTCTTCTTCCGTCGTGATTTCATCCGATGAAACAGGAGCGGAAACCAGGGTTCCGGCGGGCGCAGTCTGAGAAGATTGAGCGGACGTGATCGAAGCATTGGGGACGGAAGAAGACGACCCTTCCGCACAGGCCGGATCGACAGGCAGAAAAATGGAACCGATTGCAAACAACAGGTAAAGAACCCGGACACTTGAAATCACATAGCCTCCCGAAACCAGGGGCGAAGGAGCAGAAATACGGACACAAGCAGGCGACTATCGGACTGACTGACCAGTCAGTCCAGCGTAAATAGCTGACGCTCCCCAAGTCAAGTCGACCCGCTTTCGGAAAAGTTCCCGTCCGGATGAGACTTACTGCAGCGAACTGAGACCAATGCCGTACGGATCTTCCGCGGGTCAGGGAGCGAAAAAAATGCCCGGAGTCAAAAGGTGTTCGGATTCAAGGAGGGTGATCTGTCCGATGGCCAATGCCGAGGTAATTTCGTTCAGACGGTTCAGATAACGTTCAATATTGCCTCTCAGGGCTTCCGTACATTCGTCCTCCATCTCGTTTGAAAAACACAGAGGCGGAGAGCATGCAAAATAAGCCCTGCCAAATGGAAGAGGAATGCGGAACCGGTCCCAGCTTCGGCACTCCCGAAACCGCGAATAGGCGACAGAGAGCAGGTAGAGAGGTTTCCCGGTTCTTTTTACCAGGAAGGCCACCCCTTCTTTCGCTTCATAGATCGGCCCCCTGGGACCATCGGGCGTAAAAACGAGGGAAGTGCTTCCATCTCTTGCGAGCTTCAGCAACTGCCGCAAGGCCTGGATCCCACCGTTGCTTGAAGACCCCCGGACACTCAGGATTCCAAACCACCAGAGAAGGCTTGAGATCAGCGCGCCATCCCGGGATCGCGATACGATGATCCGGATCTTTCCCCATTTTCCATAATAGACAAAGGGCATGAAGAGTCCCTGATTGTGCCAGAAAGCGATCAGGAGGGGTTCCCCGCTTTCGAGTCTCCGGCGGTAATGGGAAAATCCGGAATAATGGCAACGGTTGGTCCATTTCAGGAAACGCACCGCAAGAGAGGCGAAAAAAGCAGCCATCATCATCAAAGGGGTACATCGATTTTCCGGATCGGAAGACGCATTGTCGGAAGACCGTTTCGAAACATCGGGAGATTCCATACCACATGCCTCCTCAATTTTGGTCCGAAAACACTCCGAGGCGCCGATCAGGCTTTTACAAAAAAAAACATCCGGGATTCTGCAGAAAAAATGAAATTTCCAGGCAATTTTTCACAAACTCTGGATTTCCGGCGGACAGACGGCCAATCACTGAGAAAATTATATTGAAAAACAATAAAAATATAAATCTTCCTATCGCTCTTTCCCGCGGAGTTCGTTTGACTGTCTCGTCACTGTCTCGTTAGAATAGTTCCGTGAAGAATCCATCCAATTCCCGCATTCCCAATGAACCGGAATCTTTTTCCGAGCCTTTGGTTCGTATCGGAATCGTTCAATTTCCGGGAACCAATTGCGACAGCGATGTGTGGGAGGCGGTCCGTTCTGTTTCAGGACTGGAACCCTCATGGCTCTCCTACCAGACAGAGATGATCCGGGAACTGGATGCCGTGATTCTTCCCGGCGGATTTTCCTACGGCGATTATCTTCGAACCGGTTCCATGGCCGCGCAAACACCGGTCGTCAAGGCTATCCGGAAGTTTTCGGAGGAAGGGAAACCCGTTCTGGGAATTTGCAACGGATTTCAAATCCTTGTGGAGGCGGGACTCCTTCCTGGAGCCTTGCTCGTGAACGCTTCACGAAGCTTTATCTGCGAAGACTCTCCCATCATTTCCCTGACTCCCCGTACCCCTTTTACGTCACTCCTTCCAGAAGGAACGCGAATCTCCTTGCCGATCGCCCATCAGGAAGGTCGCTACTTTCTCCCCGAAAACAAACTTCGGGAAATAGAAGCGGCCGGACAGGTTGTTTTCCGGTATGTGAACAATCCCAACGGATCGGTTCATGACATCGCAGGGGTTTCGAATCCTGATGGAAACGTCCTGGGTCTCATGCCTCATCCCGAAAGACGTGTACGGCATTCCGCCCCGTCCCGGGATGGTCTCTTTCTTTTCGAGTCCCTCCTGATGTCTCTCAGAAACCGTCTGTTTCATCCTGTTTCTCCCTGTGCCCCCTGCTCCGAATGACTCGGGGAAAACAGGACCTTTTCCGGCCATGATACCATCTGACCGCCCAGGCAATTAAAAACACGTCTTTCGTTCTGAGCCGCAGGAACCTCTTGGAGCCAAAATGACAACCACATCTTCCCGATTCCGGATTCCTGCACATGAAATGGAAATGATTTTTTCTCTTCTGGGACGGGATCCTTCCCTGACCGAAGAAGCCGTTTTTTCCGCCATGTGGAGCGAACACTGCAGTTACAAGTCTTCCCGGATTCATCTTCGTTCCTTTTCGTCCCGGCATCCACGGGTTAAAGCCGGTCCGGGTGAAAATGCCGGAATTGTCCAGATCCACGACGGGCTGTCTCTGGCGTTCAAGATGGAAAGCCACAATCACCCGAGTTTTCTGGAGCCGTATCAGGGATCCGCTACAGGGGTCGGAGGAATCCTCCGCGATGTGATCGCCATGGGCGCACGGCCAGTCGCTCTGGCCAACAGCCTTGTCTTTGGATCCCTTCGTCATCCCAAACACCGGACTCTCTTTCAGAGAGTGGTCGAAGGAATCGCTGGATACGGGAATCCGACCGGCATTCCGACTGTCGGGGGGGAAGTCTGGTTCGACGACCGTTACCAGCACAACATTCTGGTCAACGTCATGGCCGTCGGCATCGTGAACGACCAGGACATCCTGTCGGCAAAGGCTTCCAGAGAAGGTCTCCTGGCCATCTATATCGGAAACCGGACCGGAAGGGATGGTGTATCGGGGGCCGCCATGGCGTCCAGAGGGTTCACCCGGGATGGCGCCGACCTTCGTCCGCAAGTGCAGATTGCCGACCCTTATGCCGGAAAAAACTTGATGGAAGCCACCCTGGAAATTGCACGAAGAAAGCTTGCGGATTCCATTCAGGACATGGGTGCCGCGGGCCTGACCAGCTCTTCGACAGAAATGGCCGGAAGGGCGGGGCTCGGTATGGAGCTGGACGTGTCCCTGGTCCCTCTTCGGGATGAAACAATGGAACCTTGGGAAATCCTTCTGTCCGAATCCCAGGAACGCATGCTCGTGCTGGCGGAGCCGGAGAATGCCGACAAGATCCTGGAAATTGCTTCACAATGGCACCTGTCTGCGGCTATCGTGGGGAAAACGATCCCTGAGCCCGATTTCGTGGTCCGGAAAGGGGAAGCGCGACTCGCCGTCATTCCGATCGCATATCTCACGGAAAATGCTCCTCTCTATCAGAGGGATGCCATCATCACCCCGGAGATCACAGCCCCATTGGGCATGCCCTCACTGGGAGGATCCCACAGCCTGTCCGACCTGTTTCACCGCATGATTGATCATCCCAACGGCGGGGATCCCCGGTGGATCTACCGGCACTTTGATTTCGAAGTGCAAACCCGGACGGTTTTCGGTCCCGGACACGATGCAGCCCTCCTCGACACGAAATCGAGGTCCGGTGGCGGAATTGCCATTTCCGTCGTCTCGCTCCCTCATGCCTGCTCCCGGAATCCCTATCGCGGAGGCGTCCTGATCGTTTCGAAAGCCGTCACAGAACTGGTTGCAGTCGGAGCGTTCCCGCTCGCCCTGACCGATTGCCTGAATTTTGGAAACCCTGAAAATCCAACCATCATGGGCGAGTTTCAGGAAGCCATTCGTGGAATCGCGGAGGCGTCTGCTGCTTTCGACATTCCGGTGGTTTCCGGAAATGTCAGCCTTTATAATGAAACAGACGGAAAAAGCATTCCGCCGACTCCCATGATCGGAATCACAGGAATGATTCCGGTTCTGGGGCACCGGATCCCCGGACACCTGAAGGATTTCGGACTGAAGCTGGCTCTTGTGGGCGACATGGAAGACCTTTCCCTCGGAGGCTCTTACCTGGACTGGTTGCTCGAAGGAGAAATCCGGGAAGCCGTTCCATCCGTTTCCTTTTCTCGTATCCAGGGGCTTTCCTCTTTCATGATGGCAAGCTCTTCCACCGGCCGAATACTGGCTGCGAGGGCAATCGGACGAGGCGGATTGGCCAGATGTCTTCTGATGATGGCGAAAGACAACCTATCCATGGGAATTCACCTGGATTTTTCAAGACCCATCGAACCCCTCGGATTCTTTTTTTCTGAATCTTCCGGCCGGCTCGTACTGGCTTATCCCGCGGAAGAAGAACCCCGTCTGGCCGAATCCGCACGGGAGTGGGGCGTCTCCTTTCTTCCTCTTGGACACAGCGCTCCGGGCCTCTGGACAATCCGTTTCCGAAACCCGGAAGGTCTTCGGAAAGAATGGAGAGAAAACCTCTCGGCTCTCAAATCCCGGTTTAATCGTTCCCTGTCCCAGTTTATGGAGGAATAGCCGTGCCCCCCCCACTGATGCCCCTTCCAACCAAAAGTGCAGACGACCATTTTCATGAAGAGTGTGCCGTCTTCGGCATTTTTGGACATCCGGAAGCCTCGAATCTGACCTACCTGGGTCTCTATGCTCTCCAGCATCGGGGTCAGGAAGGAACAGGGATTGCGACCATGGACAATGGCCGCATCAATCTGCGCAAATCCCAGTCCCTCGTATCCGAGTTTTACACGGAAGAAATGCTCGAGGACCTGAAAGGCTCAAGCGCGGTCGGGCACAACCGTTATGCGACCCAAGGAGGGGACCCTGAACGGGATCTGCAACCTCTGACAGCTTTTTTCAGCGAAGGATCGATGGCACTGGTCCACAACGGCAACCTCACAAACGCTCCGGAAATCCGGAAAGATCTGGAGAATGAGGGAGCGCTTTTTACCACGATGGTCGACTCCGAAGTTCTGGTCCATCTGATCGCCCGCTCCCGCGGAACCGGTCTGGTCGACAGAATCGCCCAGGCACTCGGCACCGTCAAGGGATCGTATTCCCTCCTTGCGCTTCTGCCGGACCGCTTACTGGGAATCCGGGATCCGCTGGGCCTTCGGCCTCTCTCTCTTGGACAACTCGGGGACGCCTATGTCCTCGCATCGGAAACATGCGCCTTTGACCTGATCGGGGCCCGTTTCATCCGGGACGTGGAACCCGGTGAAATGGTTGTCATTTCGAATGGAGGAGTGGAGTCCTTCCGATTGTTCCCCAAAAAGGACAGCGCTCCCTGCATTTTCGAACTTGTCTACTTCGCGCGGCCTGACAGTCAGGTTTTTGGCATTCCGGTCTATCCTGCCAGAAAGGAACTGGGCCGCCAACTTGCGCTCCTTCATCCGGTCGACGCGGATCTTGTCATCCCCGTTCCCGATTCGGGAGTGGCTGCCGCACTCGGATACGCGGAAGCTTCGGGAATCCCCTTCGACATGGGACTCGTCCGGAACCATTACGTCGGAAGAACCTTTATCGAACCCAAGCAGGCAATCCGGCATTTCGGAGTCAAAATCAAGCTGAATGCCGTGCCGGATCTCCTGAGGGACAAACGGATCATCGTCGTGGACGATTCGGTCGTCCGGGGAACGACCAGCCGTAAGATTGTCACCATGCTGAGAGGGGCCGGGGCAAAGGAAGTGCATATGCGGGTCGCGTCCGCTCCGATCGTCTCGCCCTGCTTCTATGGAATCGATACCCCTACCCGCGGAGAGCTGATTGCCGCCACGCACGATCTTGAGGAAATACGCCGCTACCTGAAAGCCGATTCCGTCGGGTATCTCTCCGTTTCAGCCATGGAAAAAGTCATGCGCTCACTGGAAGTGCAGACCGAAAGCGCATCGGCCTCTCCCAGGGAAAGAGAATTCTGCAACGCCTGCTTCACGGGAAACTATCCGATCCCGTTCACGCAGGAAGAGAGAATCCAGCACGGATTGTTTGACCTGATTCAAATTGGTGGGTTGTCCCGGTCCCCATCCGATCCTTCTGAATAACAGTACCCGGTTACCGGGAAGGGAGAGAGGGAGATTTCAGCCCGTCCTGACTGACTGTCGTATTCGGAGGCAACACGCTGACAAATATACGGGAAATTCGGTCGTCTTTTTCCGTAACAGCCACATACCCGAAGGATTTTTTAAATACGAGATACGTCGAGCGTCCAAAGGGAACAACCCAGCTTGGTTTTGGAGCCCCGGGCTCCTGTGGATCATACTTTTTTCCAATATTGAAACCGCCCAGGCTGCGATTATCCCATTTCTTTTCAAATATGGCATAATACAGATACTTTCCGTGAAAGATGAGTCGGATTCCTCTCCCTGAATAAAACCAGATGGTTCGCCCGTACATTTCCACCGGAGGCGACTTCGGAAGTCCAAGCTTCTTCTGGACGTTCTCCATCGTCTCCCCGGGGTCAAGGAAAAACGGCCTTTCCCGCTTTCTCCTATCCGTGAGTCGTGATGCTTCTCTTTGCCTTTTGTCCGACACGATCTCCGGATGAGTTCCCCGAACCAGGAATCGCCATCCGGACAGAACGGAAAGCTTCCGGAAGATTTTCCTTGAAGCAGGAAGTCGTCCATTGATGACATCCCAGACCGCCAGGTCATACTCAAATCGGGGATCCCAGTCCACTTTCCGCAATGATTTATTGAGCAGCCGTTCTCCCCGCGTCACATGGTTGCCCATGATCAGGGAAAGTGCATAATCCCACTGATACCACGGGGAATCCCCTGCCAGATCATCGGCCTTCCGGAAAAAAGACCGCGCTCCCTTCTCGTCCCCCTTCAAGAGCAAGATCCGTCCCTTGCCGTTAAGTGCCGGAGTATAGGCCGGACTCAGTTTCAGCGCCAGGTCCCACTCCGACTCCGCCGCGTCCAGAGCACCGATGTCCAGAGGTGTCTCCTGGGTCCTCAGTATCGGGACCGGATCAACCAGGAAGAGAAACCTTTGGAGTGAGTATGGACGTGTCTCCGCAAAAGACTGGTAATAGGCCTGTCCCAATAGAAAATGACCTCCGACAGAGAGCGGAAAAATCGAAAGGAATCGGGAGAGGTCATAGATCGCTGTCATGTTGTGGTGCACCAGAACAGCCGTCTGACCCTCGAAAAAGAAAGCCGCCCCACGAAGGATTTTTCTTTTTTTACCGAGAAGATAATTTCCCATGGACTGGAGAGTCGGATCCTTGCGGGCTTTCCCGAGCAGGCTGACTGCGTCAATGATCCCCTGATAGTGATAGCCGGCCTGAACCATGGCCAGGGCAGCGTAGAGGATCGGCTTCATGACGGGTTTTTTTCGTGGGTTGTCGACGCTCGTTTCTGTCGGGGAAAGGAATCCTTTTTCTTCCTCCGCCAACCGTCCGAAGAGTTTTTCCGCAAGCAGGTAGGCGAGGACTCCGGCAACCTGGTCTGTGTTTTCGAGAAGACCGGAATAGACCATGCCCCGAGTGAGCACAAGAGTCTGACTGTTCAGAAGATACGCCATCACCTTGTCCCGGTCCAGAATCACGACCCTCAGACGAAATTCCGGGTGATCGAAATACGGACTCAGACGAAGACTGATGTTTTTGAGCGAAGCGTTCACCGAACGATTCTGGACAAGACCGTACTTGAGGGCCAGATTGTTCAGCGACTCTTCATTTCGCGTTTTCTTCGTCCGGATATCGTGAACAATCTGTCCGGTATCGTCCGCATTTCCGCTATCGGCCACCAGCAAGGTCCCGGACCATGCGGCGGTCGAACAGAAAGAAACGATCAGGCCCCAAAAAATGATCAGGGCATAAGAAAGCTTTCGCCCCCAAAATTTTTTCCCGAACTCATAGTTCAAGATACTGGACATAATCCATGATTCCCTCCGAAACGGTAAATCGCGGTACATAGCCGAGGAGAGACCTCGCCCCATCCACCGAGGCCCGGGTATGGTTCTGGTAAAAATCATACGGATTGTCGAAGTAATCGGGCGTCATCTGGAGTTTAAGGGCCCGGTTGAGCGTTTCGACGATATCGTTGAAAGTGGTTTCCACTCCCGTTCCGACATTCACGATCCCGGACTCTTCGGCGGACAGTGCGAGAATATTCGCTTCCACCACGTCCTTGACATAAACATGATCCCGTCCCTGCTCTCCCCATTTGAAAATCCGCGGGTTTTTTCCTTCCCGCATCTGCAAGTAAAGCTGGTAGATCATACTTGCAAACTTTCCCTTATGCCCCTCCCCCGGACCGAAAACATTAAAATACCGGAGCCCGATCACCGGGCGGGACAACTCGTGGGAAGCCTTGCGGGCCATGTTGTCCATAAGCATTTTCGAAAAACCGTATACATTGAGGGGATGCGGGGACTGTTCTTCATTTTGAGGACTGGCGTTGTTCCCGTAGACAGCTGCGGAAGAGGCATAAACCACCCGGCAGGAGTATCGTGTGGCGTAAGAGAGTACGTTGCGGAATCCGTCCACGTTTCTCGTGATCATCTGTCGCTGATCGGACACGGTGGTATCCGTGATCGATGCTTCATGGATGATCGCATCAAACTGCGGGCGCTTTTGGAAGATGTCGACGAGATCCATGCGCGAGATGTCACCGCAATGAAAGTCTCCCCGAAAAGAAACGAGATTCTTGAAGGTTCCGGATGACATATCGTCAATAACCGTCACGTCATGCCGGTCCTTTTCCAGCCGCAAGACAATGTTCGAGCCGACAAAACCAGCTCCTCCGGTGACAAGATAACGCATGATCGAACCCCTTCCGTCTGCAAGTGATGAATACGAATGAGCTGGTAGTTTAAACAAAGATTCCAAAAATCAAAACAGTCCCCCATCTTCATGTTAGGATGGAGAGCGTCCGGCGCTTTCGGTTTTTTCGATTCAGCTCACCCGGACGACATCACGAAAAATTTTTTTCTTTTCTCAGCAACCCATCAAGGAGATTGGCACCCTTTGTCGAATGGTCCGGGGACCGGCCCTTATCCCTACCGGTTGAAGTGGGAAAAGATCCTCCGCAACAACCGGTTCCGAATGCTTTTAACGGCCTACACCCTTTCCCAGTTCAGCGAAGGAATGACGCAAACGTCCCTGACATGGATTGCCTTTCGCTCCGCCGACAATCATATCGGCCTGGTCGCGACAATCGGCCTGATCCAGACCATTATTCCATTTTTCGTCATCCTTCCGGCGGGGTATCTCGCGGACCGATTTCCCGCTCCCCCTTTGCTTGCGGGTGTCAACCTGTTCAAAGGAGCTACATATGCCTTGATTCCCCTGATCTCTCTCCTGGAACCCATATCCCCGAATTCCATTCTTTCGATCGTGATCCTGACGGCGGTCCTGTCTTCCTTTTTTATTCCGGCCTTCGGCGCGATGATCCCCTCTCTGGTTCCAGCAGACGGGATCAAGAAAGCCAACGGATGGATCTTGATCTTCGGTCAAGGAGGCTATTTGCTTGGCCCCCTGACAGCCGGAATTCTCCTCTTTCACATGAACGCCCCCTGGCTTATCCTGATTTCCGGATCCGGATTTGTCCTGTCGGCCGTTCTGATGGTTCTGGTTCCCACTCTTCCGGACGGACGGCTCACCGGTCAAACCTCTAAAAGCCCGACAAGAACACATTGGTCCGCTCTCCAAAAGGATATCATGCAGATCCTCCACCTTTTCCGAGAGCGCCCCAGGCTGGTATTGGCCGTCGTAGCCCTTGGCGTTTACGGGTTGGTCAACGCACCACTCCCCGTCCTCTTTCCCCTCATGGCCACGGAAATTTTCCGGATGGACAAGGGTTTTTACACGATTCTGGCAGGAAGTTATTTCTCCGGAGCCTTTCTGGCCGGGCTGACCATCATCCGATTTTCCGGCTTGCCTCCATTGAAACTGATTTCGGGAGGATTGGCTATCGCCGGACTGTCCCTGATCCTGGTCTCCCTGACGTCCTCTCCGTTCGCAGGCCCACTGGCATTCATTCTGGCTGGAGCCGGTCTTGCCATCATCCAGCCCCTCCTCAATGAATGGCTCCAAAAAGAAATTCCCCGACGCCTTCTGGGACTTGCCTTTTCTCTGACATGGCTCATATTTCTCCTGGCGAGCCTTGCGGGAATCCGGGGGGCATCCCTGCTCGCCGGCAGAGCCACCCTCCACCCCTTGATAGCCGGGGCGGGAGCGGGTCTCCTCGTCATCAGTGGAGTGTTACTCCTCTCTACACATTTTCTTGGCAGTGTATCCAAAAGAAACAACTGATACACTGCCCCTCCTCGTCACCCAAACCAATTCATCCTTAAGTTATTTAATTTCATAAATTTTCAAGAATCATTCCCCCCAGCATGAAACTTGCTCGAGAATTGACGGGAACAGACAAACCCGGAACAATTCTTTAAAGGGGAACACCTCGTGAATGAATCGCTCGCGCTGATCAGAGAAAAGAACTTCGGACTGCTTCTCGGCGGCCAACTGATCTCCCAGATCGGGGAAAATCTGAATCGGGTCGCCCTCCTCTGGTTTGTCTACAAGTTGACGAACAGTCCTGGCGCCGTGGCCACCATCGGCATCCTCCAGACGCTTCCACCTCTCCTTTTCGGGTGGTTGACAGGAGTTGCCCTGGATCGTTCCTCCAAAAAAGCTGTCATGCTCGGCCTGGACACGACGCGTGGACTCATCGTCCTCCTGATTCCGATTCTGTACTACTTTCACTGGCTTTCCCTCCCCGTCCTTGATGTTCTTGTTTTTCTCATCGCTGTCACGTCCGGCATTTTTGGTCCGGCTCTCTATGCAAGCATTCCGGAAATCGTCCCCCCCAGCAAGACGATTGCCGGCAATGCCATGATGCAGACGGTCGGACAGTTCGGAATGCTCCTGGGACCAATCCTGGGCGGCGTCCTGGTCTCATTCCTGAACCCGACGATGGTGATGGCCATCAATGGGGTCACTTTTCTCATCTCCGCCATTTTCCTGATCTTTATCCATATCCGATGGGTTCCTCCCACGACTCCCCTGTCACCAGGTCTTTTTCTCCGGGAAACAGCAAAGGGGTACAAGGTTGTATTCGGAAAGGAACACAATTTCCTTCCTCTTTTCCTTGTGATGACCTTTTACGGTCTTATCACCGGTCCTTTGAACATTCTTCTTCCGATATATGCAAAAGACAGCCTTCACGAAGGTTCCGGGGCATTCGGCCTTCTGATCTCCGCACTGGGTGTAGGAATGCTTCTTTCTTCCCTTCTTCTTTCCATCTTTTCCCCTCGCTCCATGGGGGTCTGTATCCGTAACGCCTTCATGCTTGCCGGCCTCCTGCTCGGAGGTCTTTCCGTCACCCATTCGCTTCCTGTGGCAGTCGTTCTTCTCGCCGCTGCCGGCATGGGTTTATCCGTGACAAACCCCTTGATTCACACGATCGTCCAGAAAAAAACGTCTCCGGAGCTTTTGGGAAGGACATTTTCCACCATCAGCATCGGTTTTCTTGGGGGACTCATTATCGGAATGGCCTGTCTTCCGTTCCTTTTGCATTCGCTCGGAGCTTCCCGCACCGTTCTGGTCATGGGAGTCGTCCTCTTTGCGGGAGCCATTGTGGTATCGGCACCCTTGATGCGCTCCGAAAGACAGTTGCCTGCCGATAACGCGGACAACCGCAATCTGATCGGCCTTCAACAGCTTTCACCGGTTGAAGTACGGGAGGATTAATCATGAAAATTGCCATCATCTCGACCCCGTTTGTTTCTGTTCCACCGAAAAAATATGGCGGCACAGAGCTTTTCCTGTACCACTTATCGGAAAAGCTGATTGACAGGGGGCACTCTGTCACCCTTTTCGCGACCGGGGACTCAAAAACGAGGGCCGAACTGGAATTTCTCTACACGGAAGGGCGATGGCCGATCAACCCGATGGACGAGTTGACCCATCTCTCTTTCGCCTTCAAAAGAATTCGGGAACACGGAGACATCGACATCATTCACCTGAATTCTCCCTATGCCCTTCCCTTCGCCGACATGATCGACGTTCCGGCAGTTGTCACCCTCCACCACACAAAAACACCGGATTTTTCGCTGACGTATCAGCAGTACCCCAAGTATCACTACGCTTCCATCAGTTACTCCCAAAAAAGCCAGGAAGCGGATCTTCCAAACTTTACGGTCATTCATCACGGTCTGGACCCCAACTGCTATCCTCCTTCCTATCATCCCGAAAACCATGTCGCATTCCTCGGACGCCTCGCTCCGGAAAAAGGACCCGATTCCGCGATCCGTGTTGCCGAAATGGCGGGAGTGCCCATCCAGATGGCCGGTGCCGTCCATTGGCTGGACACCTCGTTCTATACTCGCCAGTTACGGCCTTTACTCTCCCTTCCACATGTCAACTGGATCGGCGAAGCAGACCATATCCGGAAGGTTTCTCTCTTGCAGGGAGCGAAAGCACTTTTATTCCCGATACGCTGGTCTGAGCCTTTCGGACTCGTCATGATCGAAGCCATGCTGTGTGGAACTCCGGTCATCGCGTTTCGACGGGGCTCCGTTCCGGAGATTGTCGAGGAAAACGTGACAGGGTTTCTCGTCGATACGGAAGAAGAAATGGCGGAAGTGATTCGCACACGACTGGACACCTTTGATCGCGAAGCATGCAGAAATGCAGCTGTCCGGCGTTTCTCAACTTCCACAATGGTTGATCAATATGAACTGTTATACCAGGACGTTTTACGAAAATGGCGGGAAGAAAAATCCCTCTCCTCGAACGAACCGTTTTTGGATGAACCTTCACTGGCTGGTTCGGCCTGAACCTCATCTTCAGGTTTAAGACAAGACAGAAAGGACCGTTTACGTGAATCAAGCGACGAAGTCTCAAGGACATGTCCGGATGTCTTCCGGACAAAGAACAGCTATCCGGACCATCGAAAGCATCCAGTCCATCAGCCGAAACCTTTTGGGCAATGCACCTGTCTGTATCGTGACGAACCGGGAACCTATCGTCTATACCGAAAATCAGGATTTCAAAAGACCGGCCGGTGGTGTCAGCCAGGTTCTGCACGCCCTTCTCGAACGATTGGGAGGAGTCTGGATCGCGTCACGAGACTCGGCCGGCCCGGCTACCCTGATGGTTCCTTCCGGGAAAGGCCCGGGATACCTTCTCGAAAGAGTCAATATCCCGGACTCGTTAAAAAAACCTTTCTATGACGGGTATTCGAACGGTACGCTCTGGCCTCTCTTCCACGGAAACAGAGATCAGTTTTTTCACGATCCGGGAGATTTCATTCAGTATGACCGAGTGAACCAGATTTTTGCCAAAAAAGTCATGGACTCCTTTCGTAAAGAGCGCCCCGGAATCGTCTGGATCCACGACTATCAGCTGACTCGGGTTGCACACTGGATCCGACGGGAATCCACCGAGAATCTTCCTCCACTCGCCTTTTTCTGCCATATTCCCTGGCCCAACCCTGCAGACTTCATGCTCCTTCCGGAATGGCAATCCGTCCTTGAAGGTATCCTTTCCCATGACATCGTCGGGTTTCAGACACCTTTGCATCTCGACCTTTTCTTCAAAACAGTTCTGACTCTTCTTCCGGAAGCGGAAGTTCTCCGGGAGAATGTCGTCCAGTGGAACGGACGGCAGATCAAGGTCGTAGTGATGCCTGTCGGAATCGATCCGCAGCATTTCAGGCGGATGGCCGGTCAAACGGAGAACATTGTGGCGGCCAAGAAATTTCTCGAAAATGCGGGTGTTCCGACGGAAATTCCTTATGTCATTTCTGTCGACCGGATGGACTATACCAAAGGCCTTTTTGAACGGCTCAATATTCTGGATCGTTTTTTTACCATCTATCCTCAATGGAAAGAAAAGATCTCCTTTGTCCAGATTGCTGTTCCCACGCGATCAGGACAAAGGACGTACAAAAAGTATCAGGAAGTCCTGCGAGAACGTATCAAAGCCTTCAATCAAAAATGGACAACGAAAGATTGGCTCCCGCTTCATTCCATTGAGACAACACTTCCCCAGACACATCTTTCGGCACTTTACAAGATGGCTTCCGGCGCACTGATCACCTCCACAAATGATGGAATGAACCTGGTTGCGCAGGAATTCCTTTCATGCCAGGGCAACGGGGACGGGGTTCTTTTCCTGAGCTGCCATACCGGTTCCGCATTTGCCCTGCAGGATGCCCTTCAGATCGATCCCTACCATCCCGTGTATTCTGCAAGACAGCTGAATACCGGCTTGTCGGAGTCCTTTGGGAAGAAAGTTCAGCGCAACAAGGTTCTCAATCGTCAAATCGAACAGATGAACCTGTATGGATGGGTCTTCCGGCTATTTGAAAACCTTTAGGCAGGAGATCTGCAATCGATAAACAGATCCGTTCCGAAATTCTTTTAAACGACCCGGAGAATGCAGCGCTCTTTCTTGATTTTGATGGAACGTTAGCCCCAATTCAGGAAAAACCGGATTCTGTCCACCTGCCCGAAAATCGCCTCAGGCTTCTGAGATTCCTTTGTTTACAAATACCGGTTTTCGTCTTGTCCGGAAGATCAATCCCCGATCTTCGCAAAAGGCTTCCGATCGAAGAGCTGTCCGGCGTATCCGGCGATCATGGCGCTTCCAGAATATACAAGGGAAAAGTCCATGCGGACCCGAACGCGGAAAGCGCCCGGGAACAAATTCTTCCTCTTGCCACACTGCTCAAGGAAATAACGGATGAATGGCCAGGAGCCTATCTGGAAATCAAGCAGTTCAGTCTATCGTTGCATTATCGACAGCTGGCGATCGAACGACATGAAGAGTTTTTTGGAGTTATAGAAAAAACATTCCGACAGGTACATCCAGAGAATCTGGAAATGAAGGCTGGAAAATGCGTTTTTGAATTCCGGCATTCTGGAATCAACAAGGAATCCGCATTGCAATGGTTTCTCCAACGCCTCTCGGATGAACCAGAAGACCGGAGGACATTATCCGGATCCGGCCCTTATCCTGTCATGATCGGGGATGACACGACAGACTGGAACTCCATCAAGATGGCAATCCATCTGGGGGGACATGGAATTTGGGTTGGAGACAACCTGCCCGACTCGTCTCTTCCCCATCCTGCTCGACTTTCCTCACCGGATCATGTCTGGGAATGGCTGAAACAATCCTGGAGACTTGTTGACTCAAACCCCTAAGGCTTGACGGAAGATGTCGACAGATAATCCGATAATGCTTTCTCCCATGTCTGAAAATGGATCCCATACTTCCCGACCTTTTCCTTTGACAAAACGGAATAAGAGGGCCTCCGGGCCTTGGCGCCATATTCAGATTGAAGAACTGCCCGGACATCCGGAGCCAGCTTCACCATATTGAAGATCGTTTCTGCAAATTCAAACCAGGAACATTCTCCTTCGTTTGTCATATGATAGAGTCCTCCCTTTGGAGAACACTGAATCAATTTGTATGTATTTTGTGACAAATCCCATGTTGAAGTTGGAGTCACAATCTGGTCCGAAACAACACGGAGAGTCTTATCCCCACGTCCCAACTGAAGCATCAGTTCAACGAAATTTCTTTTGAGGTGAGTTCCGCGATGACGCCCATAAAGCCCGCACGTTCTTATAACAAGGGCATCCGGATTTCTGTTTAGAACCATACACTCACCTGCCCACTTGGAAACTCCATAAACGGAAAGAGGACGAGCTTCATCCGTCTCTTGAAAAGGCATTCGGAATTCCCTTTTCTCCTCATATTCGCCAAACACATAGTCGGTCGAGAATGTGATGAAAAGGATATCTTTCTTACGACAGTAGCCAGCAAGTCTGGAGGGGGCTTCGGAGTTTAGACGAAAAGCCTCCCCGATCTCCTCTTCTGCCTTGTCGACATCATTATATGCGGCCGTATTTATAAGGACATCCAGAGAAAGAGAATCCAACGTTTTTAAATGTGCGGGGTTTTCAAGGTCGAAATACGGGCGATCAAGCTTTTCCACTCTGTCCTTCTCCGAAGCATTCAGGCAGAGGTCTGCACCGAGTTGTCCACGTGTACCGATAATACCAATATTCATCTTATCCCCGAGAGAGTGGAAAACTTGATCGAAGCAATCGTAGAAATATGTCCTGAGCCAGAGCCTGATCGATAAGAATCGGTATTGAAAAATATGTAGTCTTATTGCGGAAGTTTTTTGAAGATAAAGGTTCCACCATTTGTGACCACTGTAATTGGCGGAGCATTTTTGAGATGAAAACGATAACGGACATAATGGGGTAAAACTTCAACGGAATCCATTTTCCCCTGATTTTCGTGAATGGCATTTTTAATCAGGATGAGTCGGATTGTCGGAGGTGCATGGAACTCGAAGAGATCATGACCGCGGTATAGGAGTTCACTGTTTCTGAGGCGATATTCTTCTTCGACGGCCTTTTCTTTAATCTGGCCTGGCGTGAGGCCCTTTGCATTCAGAATATAGGCCTCACGACTGTAAAGAAGATTTTGAGAATCAAGAGACTTTCGAACCAAAACAAGGGCGAGGATAATACCCAAAAACGTAACCCCCAACAATATCCATATTGTCTGGAGTTGCTTTTGAATATTTAGTTCCAAGTCATCCCCGGGATAGATCGATCAAGATTGTGAAGCTACTTCCTTATTGGTGTCTTTTGTCTCATCTGACGATTTTTTCTTTGGCTTCTGGCTCTCACGAACCGCCTTCCTCTTGTCCGAAAGGGAGCGCCCGGATTCTACGAGTTCGAGAATGGCCATCTCAGCTCCGTCACCAATCCTCCGACGAGTCTTGATGATACGGGTATATCCGCCAGCGCGCGTAGAAAACCGGGGAGCAATCTCGTCCAGAAGGTGAAACGCTACATCCTTGTCCCGGATAGTTTTGAGCAAGTCACGAAGATTATTGATGTTTTTGACTCTAGCCTTTGTAATCATCTTTTCGATCATTGGCTTCAGTTCTTTGGCTTTCATTGTTGTTGTTTCAATTTTTTCGTGCTCAAAGAAAGAAGTAATCATAGAACGAAACATCGCTTGTCGGTGACGCGAATCCCTGCCGAACTGACGTCCTTGCATCCTGTGTCTCATAAGCCTCGTCCTTAGCGTCTAAAGAAATCACCGAGAGATTGATTAATCCTTGGTGGTCAGTTCCATCCCTAATGTCAGTCCCATATTGGAAAGAACTGTCTTGATCTCATTTAAGGATTTACGTCCAAAGTTTTTAGTCTTAAGCAGCTCATTTTCCGTCTTTTGGATAAGGTCTCCCACCGTCTTGATGTCCGCATTCTTTAAACAATTAGATGCGCGAACAGAAAGTTCAAGATCCAGCACATTCCTTGTCAGGAGATCTTCCCCAATTTCTTCAACTTTCATCGTAGGTTTGGGTGAATCCGGAATGAGGTGGTCTGTGTCTTCAATAACGAAAAGATCCAGGTGGTCTTTTAAAATCAAAGCCGCCTGAGACAACGCTTCTTCAGGGGTCAGACTTCCATCCGTCTCTATGTCAAGCGTCAGTTTGTCGTAGTCCGTCATGCGACCGACCCGTGTACTATCCACCGTAAAATTTACTTTCTTTAACGGGGTAAAAACAGCGTCGATCGGAATAACGCCAACCTCGAGGGATTCAGCCTTGTTTCGTTCAGCGGAAACGTAACCTCTGCCGGTTTCGATGCGCAAATCCATTTCGATGGAAGCGCCTTTGTCGAGAGTCGCAATGTGATGTCCGGGATCAAGTATATCAATCACTCCACCGGTTGAAATGTCACCGGCAGTGACATATTTTTGCCCAGACACCTTCAGGTGAACCCAATGCGGCTCTGCTTCATGAGACTTCACCCGAACTTCCTTCAGATTCAAAATGATGTCCGAAACATCTTCCAGAACACCTGGAATATTAGAAAACTCATGGAAAACACCTCGAAAGCGTACAGCGGTAATCGCTGCCCCCTTTATTGAGGAAAGAAGGATACGACGCAAGGAGTTTCCTAAAGTTGTTCCATATCCCCTTTCAAATGGTTCGGCAATCACCCGCAGGAATCTGTCTGTTTGGGTATCCCGATCAAAACTCAAGGACTTTGGCATCTGAAAGTCCCGAACACTGTTCATCAGTGACTCCTTAATCAAATTGTCAAACGATCCCAAAAGATAGTTATCGTGAATAAAGTTCGACAATCAAGTTTTCAGAAATCAAAATATTAATTTCTTCTCTCTTTGGCTGTTCGCGAACAACTGCAGAAAATTGCTCTTTTTGAACATCCAGCCAAGTTGGAGTAACTCCTCGTGTTTCAGCATCACGGAGATTTTCTTTGAACCGATCGTTAGATCTGGACTTTTCGCGAAGGCTGACAACATCCGAAACCTTACACTGAAAAGAGGGAATATTAACTTTCCGTCCATTGACTTCCATATGTCCGTGAGTAACAAGCATCCGCGCTTCATTACGCGACGTACCAAGTCCCATCCGGTAAACGACGCTATCAAGACGAAGCTCAAGGCCAGAAAGAAGTGATTCTCCGGTAACACCTTTTTTGCTGGAAGCTCTTTCAAAAGCATTTCTAAATTGCTTCTCCAGAACACCGAAGATTCTTTTAACTTTTTGTTTTTCTCGGAGCTGGAGGCCATAGTCGGATATTTTTGCACGACTTTGACCGTGTTGACCCGGAGGATAAGACCGTCTGTCTATGGCGCATTTAGTAGAAAGACAACGAACACCCTTCAAGAAAAGCTTTACACCTTCTCTACGACAAAAACGGCAAACCGAACCTCTATATCGAGCCAATCCATTCTCCTTTAAAAAATACAGTGCTTAAGGAACAATAAAGTAATAAGTTCTAAACGCGTCTACGTTTTGGAGGACGGCACCCGTTGTGAGGGATAGGGGTCACATCCTTGATAAGATTAATCTTGAGGCCAAAAGTTTGAAGAGCTCTAATTGCGGACTCTCTTCCGGCTCCAGGACCTTTTACGTAAACATCACACGTTTTCATTCCGGAGTCTACCGCTTTCTTGGCAGCCACTTCAGCTGCCTTTTGAGCGGCAAAGGGAGTGCTCTTCCTCGATCCCTTGAAGCCTTGAGCTCCAGAACTCGACCACGAAACAACGTCACCGTTCGGGTCCGCAAAGGAAATGATTGTGTTGTTGAAAGAAGCGTGAATATGAACGATCCCAACAGGAACGTTCTTTTTTTCTTTTTTCTTTGTAACCTTCTTTGTCCCCATCGAACCCCCAAATTACAGCAAAATCTAAATAAAACGAATTGTCCTGTTAGCCGGTTTTTTTCTTTCCGCCAATACCTTTTTTCGGACCTTTTCGTGTCCTTGCGTTGGTTTTTGTTCGTTGTCCGCGGACGGGAAGGCCTCTCCTGTGCCTTAAACCAACATAGCAACCTATATCCATCTTCCGCTTAATGTTCTGGGTGACTTGACGTCTCAAGTCGCCTTCGACCAAATATGTTTTTTCGATGATCTCCCTTAAACTGGCAACCTCTTCATCTGTCAGGTCTTTCACTCGCCGGTTGGGATCAATTGAAGTATTGGTGAGAATCGACAATGAAGTTGACCGTCCAATACCGAAAATGTACGTTAGGGCAATCTCAACTCTTTTATTTCTCGGAAGGTCAATTCCAACAATACGAGCCAAATCGTTCTCCTTTTATCCTTGTCTTTGTTTATGACGTGGGTTTTCACATTTAACGCGTAAAATACCTTTTCTACGAATGATCTTGCATTTTGTACAAATAGGCTTAACAGAGGCCCTAACTTTCATTCTTATGCTCCCTATTTAAAGCGGTAAGTTATTCGACCTCGGGTCAGGTCGTATGGGGACAATTCCAAAGTCACTTTGTCGCCAGGAAGAATCTTAATGTAATGCATTCTCATTTTGCCTGAAATATGTGCAAGAACTTTGTGACCATTTTCAAGCTCGACCCTGAACATTGCATTAGGAAGTGTTTCCAAGACAGTTCCTTGTACCTCGATAATATCTTCCTTCGGCAAACAACCCTCCTACGCGGCCATATCCGGGGTAGACAGAATAATGGGACCATCTTTCAAAATAGCAACCGTGTGTTCAAAATGGGCAGATAGTTTTCTATCTTTTGTTACTGCTGTCCAACCATCCGACAGAATCTCGGTCTCATAAGTTCCTTCGTTGATCATAGGTTCTATGGCCAAAACCATGCCAACTTCAAGCTTGAGACCTTTTCCTTTTGGCCCAAAGTTTGGGATCTGGGGTTCTTCATGCAACCGTTTACCTATACCATGACCTACGAAATTACGAACGACCGAAAATCCGTGTGATTCAGCATAAGACTGAACGGCGTATGAAATATCGCCTATCCTATTTCCCGGCCGGGCCTGAGCTATCCCCTTCATCAACGATTCTTGGGTGACTGACATTAACTTATTAGCTCTGTCCGAAACGACGCCAACAGGAATCGTCATAGCCGAATCCCCATAATATCCATCAAGAACAATTCCGTAATCAATTCCTACAATATCCCCATCCTTCAATAAGTAATCGTTGGGAATGCCATGAACGACAACATGATTCACAGAAACACACAAAGACGCAGGATAAGAGCGATACCCCTTAAAGGCGGGAATCCCTTTCTGGCTCAGAGCGTGTTCCTCTGCAATCTTGTCGAGCTCTTTTAAAGACACTCCTGGTCTGATAGCTGCCTTAATTTTCAAAAGCCCATTAGCCACAGCTACAGAGGCTCTTTTAATCTTTTCGATTTCTTCATTATTTTTCAAATAGATCATATTCAGTTCAATTCTGAAAATATTTGCTTTATCCGAGAAAAAACATTCTCAATGGAAGAACTGGCATCCACCTTCATGAGAATATTTTTTTGCCGATAATACTCCAAGAGTGGCTTAGTAGTTTCCCAATAGATAACAGATCGTTTCCGAATAACGTCTTCATTGTCATCGGCCCTTTGAACAAGCTCGACTGAACAATAGTCACAAAGGGAATCCTTTTTGGGTGGAGCAAATAGAATGTGATATGTCCGCTGACAATTAGGACACAATCTTCTTCCCGTTAGCCTTACAATTCTTTCCTCTTCGTCCATAGAAAACTCTATTGCCAATCCGACATTATGACACAAAGAAGACAGAATTACATCAAGGCCTTCGGCTTGATGTAGTGTTCTCGGAAAACCATCCAGAATAAAGCCAATCCCGTTAGGAATTTTTGCGATTTTTCCTTTAATCAAGTCCAGGACAAGTTGATCGGGAACCAACTTGCCAGAGTCCATGTAAGTTTTAGCTTCAATTCCCAAGGGCGTATTATTTTTCAAAGCTTCCCTTAACAAATCCCCTGTTGCAAATTTCGGTATTGAGAAAGCATCTGCTAGTAAAGATGCTTGTGTTCCTTTTCCAACCCCTGGAGGACCAATAAAAATAACTACCGATTTAAACATAATTATGCGGTCCTCCCTTTAATGCGCGTTTTTTTCAGGATTCCTTCATAATTTCTGGACATCATATAAGACTCAATTTGCTGTGCAGTATCCAGAGAAACACCGATTACAATCAGGAGGGAAGTTCCCCCGAAATAAAAAGGAACATGCAACTGATAAATGAGAAGTTCCGGGATAACACAAACAATAGAAAGGTAAAGGGCACCCACAAAAGTAATGCGGTTCATAACCCGATACAGATACTCAACAGTTTTTTGACCAGGCCTTATTCCAGGAACGTATCCGCCATACTTTTGCATGTTTTCAGCTATGTCTGTTGGATTTAAAACTACAGCTGTATAAAAGAAGCAAAAGAAAACAATCAACAGAACATATAAGCCTGTATAAGAGAAGCTGCCGGGAGATAATGATTTTCCAAACGATTGTATCCATGGAACTGAAACAAATCCTGCAATGATGGCAGGGAAAGAAATCAGAGAGCTTGCAAAGATCGGGGGTATGACCCCCGCTGTGTTTATTTTAAACGGGATATGGGTTGATTGCCCGCCCATCATCTTATTCCCAACAAGTCTTTTGGCATATTGAATAGGGATTTTTCTTCTTGCTGTTTCAATAAACACAATGGAAGTAACGATGAAGAAAATCATGACAAGAAGGGCAAGAATCAGAAATCCTGAAATTTCACCCTGGTTATATAACTTGTATGTATTAATGATTGCAGCAGGAAGACGAGCAATAATCCCGGAGAAAATAATAAGGCTAATCCCGTTACCAACGCCTCTTTCTGTAATCTGTTCCCCTATCCACATCACAAAGGTCGTTGCAGCCGTTAAAGTTATGACAACGATAAAACGAAAAGCCCAGCCTGGATGTGGGACAAATTGTCCGTTATTCATACCTTCAAGCCCTAATGCAATCCCAAAAGACTGAACAAGAGCGATTATAACAGTTAAATAGCGTGTATACCGGGTGATGATCTTCCTGCCCCGCTCACCCTCCTTCGCCATTGCCTGTAGCGTTGGATGTACAACGGTCAGTAACTGTAAAATAATGGATGCTGAAATATAGGGCATAATTCCCAATGCAAATATAGTCAGTCGGGAAAGGGCTCCTCCGGAGAACATATCAAAGAAGCCAATAAGCGCTCCTCCATTTTGATGGAGAAATTGGGAAAGGGCATTCCCATTAACTCCAGGAGTAGGTATATACGCACCAATCCGATATACAGCAAGCATACCAATAGTGAAAAGTATGCGTTGACGCAATTCGGGAATCTTACCTATATTTTCAAAAGTATGAAGTATACGGGCGAGCAAGTTAAATCCTGAAGTTTAATTTCAATTGAGTGTTGAAACTACGCTACCACCCGCAGCCTCGATTTTTTGTTGAGCCGTCTTACTGATTTCAAGGTCCTGAATTATGTAGGGCTTTGTGGGTTCACCTTCTGCAAGAATCTTAATCCTCTGTACACTTGGCTTTACCAAACCCGCATTTAACAGAGCCTCAGCGGAAACAAGTCCATCAGGGAAGTCAAATTCCTCTAAAGTTGCAATATTAAAGACTGAAGTCGCAACTTTATGTGGGCTTTTGAAACCTCTTTTGGGAATACGAAGAATTAACGGCATCTGTCCGCCTTCGAATCCCGGGGGCTTAACTCCACCAGATCGTGCATGTTGCCCCTTATGTCCTTTAGTGGATGTTTTTCCATGACCAGATCCTGGTCCACGTCCGACCCTTTTCTTCCTTTTATTTGAGCCTGGCGCTGGATATAAGTCGTGAATTTTCATCGAACTCCCAATCTATTGTTCATTTATTTATTAGAAACTAAGACCATGTGTTGGGCCTTCTTGATCATTCCTAAAATTGAAGGAGATGAAAAATGCACAACCTTTTGATTGATGTGTCTCAGACCCAACGCTAAAATAACTTTTTTAATTTTTAAAGGAGTACCAATAAGACTTTTTTTGAGAGTAATTTCAAGCTCAACGTATTCATTAGACATTGAACACCGTTACTTTCTAAAAGGGTTTGAATCTTTATGCAGAGGTTTTTCTCTCCAACATAACATCATGGTAGCTTCTGAGCTTTTTTAAACCTTCAATTGTCGCTCTGACGACATTATACGGATTTCCCGATCCTAGGGACTTGCAAAGAATATTCGAAACTCCCAACACCTCCATAACAGCGCGAACGGCTCCCCCTGCAATCATACCGGTGCCTTCAGATGCCGGTTTAATCAATACATCTTCTGCACCGAAGTGTCCGATCACTTCATGTGGAACAGTCGTTTGCTGTAGAGGAATAGAAACCAGATTTTTTTTTGCATTCTCAACGGCTTTTTTAATAGCATCCGGAACTTCGCCGGCTTTTCCTTTTCCGAATCCGACAACTCCATTCCCGTTTCCGACAACAACAAGTGCGGAAAACGAAAACCGTTTACCACCTTTAACAACCTTTGAAACTCTGTTAATAAATACAACTTTGTCTTTCAGGGAGTTCTGATCAATTTTTTGAACAATCACTGAGTACACTCCATCTATTGACACTCTAGAATTGAAGGCCGGACTCTCTTGCTCCTTCAGCCAGGGCCTTAATTCGTCCATGATAAAGATAACCGCTTCTGTCAAAGACAACTTTTTGAATATTTTTTTCTATTGCTAACTTGCCTATCAATTTTCCGACTTCCTTAGCAGTTTCCGTTGAGTCTTTGGATCCAGAAAATCCTTTGAGAGATGATGCGGAAACGATCGTTTTCCCGATGTTATCGTCAATCAATTGAGCGTAAATATACTTAAGGCTTCTAAAGACGGTTAACCGAGGACGGTCAGATGTCCCCTTAATTTTCTTTCTTACTCGTTCATGTTTTGATTTTCGAATCGTAATACGATAACTTCTGGACACGGTTTCTTTCTCCTCATTAAAGATGAGCAGAGTTACTTTTTACCTGTTTTACCTTCTTTTCGAAGGATCTTCTCACCGCTGTACTTAATACCTTTGCCTTTATAAGGCTCTGGTGGGCGTATACTTCTTACATCAGCTGCGAATTGTCCAAGCAGTTCCTTGTCCGGAGAGGATAATGTGATAATTGTCTGTTTTTCTATAGAAGCTTTTATCGATTCCGGAAGAACGAATTCCACTGTGTGAGTGAATCCGACATTTAACGTTAAAGTTTTTCCATTTAATTGAGCCCTATACCCGACCCCATTCAGCTCTAGCACTTTCTTAAATTGTTCACTAACTCCTTTAACCTTGTTTGCAATCAAAGTCCGATGCAACCCATGAAACGCTTTGTGGGAGGGGTCATCAGACGGCCTTTTTAAAAACATAGAATTTCCTTGCTTTTCAATAGAAAAACCTTGGGGAATTCTATGTTTAAGCTCACCAAAAGGGCCTTTAAAAGTTAACAATCCATTCTCTTCATTTGTCTGAACATTTGAAGGAATGATAATTGGCATTTTTCCAATACGAGACATTTTTCTCTCCAAACCCTTGCTAGTTCAGTATCACCAAACTTGGCAAATAACTTCACCGCCAATATGAAGGGATTTAGCTTTTGAATCCGTCATCAGTCCCTTAGATGTCGAAATAATGGTGATACCTACCCCGCCCATCAGGGATTTGTAATCTTGAGCTTTTCGGTAAACTCTTAGGCCTGGGGTAGAAATGCGTTTAATCCCTTTCAGTACCCGCTCGCGGTCTCGGACATACCGAAGCTTAACATGAAGGTCTTTCTTCCCATTGGCTTCGATCGTTTGAAATGCGGATATAAACCCTTCCTCCAACAGAATCTTCAGCAACTCTTCTTTGATCTTAGAATGCTGGCATTCAACTCGTTCGTAAAGGCGCATGTTTGCATTTCGAATGCGGGTCAATAAGTCCGCAATCGGATCAGTCATTGACATTCAATACCTCCTAATACAATTATGCTTACCAGGAAGATTTCGTAATCCCTGGTATCTCACCCTGCAGTGCCAAATTCCTGAAGCATATCCTGCAAAGCTTAAATTCTCTAATATATCCTTTTGGTCTTCCGCAAAGATTACATCTGCTATACTGGCGAACCTTAAACTTAGGGGTTCGTCCCCACTTCACAATCAGAGATTTACGAGACAATTTGATCCTCCTGGATTTCTTACTTTCTAAACGGAATACCTAGGTGCCTTAAAAGGGCTCTGCCTTCATTGTCCGTACGAGCTGTAGTAGAAAAAGTAATATCCATTCCATGAAAAAGAGAGACTTCATCGTACTTTATTTCAGGGAAAATGATTTGTTCTCTTAATCCGGTCGTAAAGTTTCCTCTACCATCAAAAGCTTTATCATTCAGACCCTTAAAATCTCTAATCCGCGGGAGGGCTATTGAGATAAACCGATCAAGGAATTCCCACATCTTATTACCTCTAAGAGTCACCATAGACCCAATCGGCATGCCTTCTCTAAGCTTAAATCCAGCAATCGATTTCCTTGCCTTCGTCTTAACAGCTTTTTGGCCGGAAATAAGCTCGAGCTCCTTTACCGCTGAGTCTAATAGTTTGGGGTTCGCCACTGCCTCTCCAAGTCCCACATTAATTGTAATCTTTGAGAGTTTGGGCGCCTCCATAACGTTCTTGAGGGATAATTCGTTGATCAAAGCACCTCGAATGGACTCCTCATACTTTTTCTTAAGGCGAGGAACAGGAGCAGGTTCCATTCGAATACCGGAGGCACTTGGATTGTCTTGATGCTCTACAGGAATAGCATCTTTCTTTGAAGATTTTGGTTTTGAAGCAGACTGTTTGCTTTTTCCAGTACCGGAATTCTTTTTGCTCTGTTCCATCTTCACCCTTTACAACATGAAAATTATTTGTCGATATGCTCTTGACAATGTTTGCAAACGCGGACTTTTTTCCCGTCAGAGAGTATAGAATGAGAAATCCGAGTTGGCTTGTGACAGCCAGGACAAACGAGCATCACCCGAGAGGCTCCAAGGTAGTTTTCGCGCTTCACAAAACCACCTTGGGGATGATTTTGATCAGGTTTGATAGCCTTAGTAATCTGGTTCACATTTTCCACAATAACTTTATTTGAAGATCGGTCAACCTTGAGGATTAAACCTTCTTTTCCCTTATCCTTTCCGGAAAGGACTTTAACTTTGTCATTTTTCCGTAGTGAAGGGAATGCAACTTTTGATTGTTCCGAGTTTTTAATCTTCATTTTATCCTCTGAACTAAATAACTTCTGGAGCCAAAGAAAGAATTTTCATAAACTTGCGTTGACGTAGTTCACGGGCTACGGGACCAAAAATTCGCGTTCCTATTGGTTCACCCTGTGCATTGATGAGGACTGCAGCATTTTGGTCAAATCGAATATAAGAGCCATCGATTCGTCGAACTTCTTTAACAGTTCTGACCACAACCGCCTTAGCAACATCCCCTTTTTTCACAGAAGCATTAGGTGTCGCCTCTTTGACTGAAACCACAATCGTATCACCCAAAGATGCGTACCGTCTACGACTTCCGCCCATGATATGAAAACACATCACCTTTTTTGCACCGGAGTTATCAGCCACTTCAAGAATTGATCTTAACTGGATCATGTTGATTGCACCTTTATAGGCAAGATAAGTGATCTAATTCAATTAATTGACTTAGGCTTTGAAATTACGCGCAGTACTCGATGGCTTTTATCCTTACTCATAGGACGGGTAGAAATGACCTCCACTACTGAACCAATTTCAATGGGTTCGGCCGTGTGGGCCTTAATTCGTGTTCGTCTTGAAACAACTTTGTGGTATAGAGGATGCAAAACTCTTCGTTGAACTTCGACAACAACTGTCTTCATCATTTTATTTCCAACAACAATACCCTGGAGTTGTGCTATTTTTTTAGGATTCGCTGAAGCGGATTCGAGACGGTCAGACATTTTCAGACATCTTCCTCTCTGTCAGGATCGTTAACATTCGGGAAACATCTTTTTTGTACTCTTTTAAAAGATGAGGCTTATCAAGCCTCCCGTTCACCCGTTGAATACGAAGCATCAAAAGTTCCCTTCGCAGTTCTTTGATTTTGTCTAAGATCTCTGCCTCGGATAAGGTCTTAATATCGGTAACCTTCACGCCTCTTCACCTCTAGTTACAATCTTTGTTGCCATCGGCATCTTATATGAAGCCAATCTTAAGGCTTCTTGGGCAATCTCGGGAGATACCCCTTCCATCTCGAAAATGATACGACCTGGTTTAATAACTGCAACCCAGTACTCCGGGTTCCCCTTTCCAGATCCCATTCGCGTTTCTGCGGGCTTCTTTGTAATTGGTTTGTCTGGAAAAACCCGAATCCATACCTTACCACCGCGCTTGACATACCGCGTAATTGCGATACGCCCGGCTTCGATTTGTCGGGCGGTCAGCCAAACTGGCTCTAAAGCTTTCAACCCAAAGTCACCAAATGCAAGTTCGGACCCTCGATAGGCTTTCCCTTTGAGGTTCCCTTTCATCATCTTTCTATGTTTAACTTTTTTCGGACTAAGCATCTATTGGCGACCCCGTCTTTCTTTGGGTTTGGGTGCCGACTCTTCTTGTCCCGGAAGAATTTCTCCGCGATAAACCCAAACCTTTACACCAATTTTTCCAAAAGTTGTTGAAGATTCAGCGAATCCAAAATCAATATCTGCCCGTAAAGTATGGAGAGGAACTCTACCCTCTCGATACCATTCCGTCCTTGCTATTTCAGCGCCACCCAATCTTCCTGCGCAGCATATTTTTACCCCAAGAGCGCCAAAACGAAGTGCTGAGGATACACTTTTTTTCATAGCGCGTCTATAGGAAATCCGCTTTTCAAGTTGGGAAGCTACAGATTCTGCTATTAACTGTGCTTCTAGCTCGGGTTTTTTAATTTCTTTAATATTGATTGAGACATGAGATTTTGTCGTCTCTTCTAATTCGGTCTTCAGCTTTTCAATTTCGAGACCTTTCTTTCCAATAATCAGACCTGGTCGAGCGGTATGAATAGAAATCCTTGCAAGTGCATCTTTCCCTGTCCGTTCAATCTCGATTTTAGCTATACCAGCGTGAAAGAGTTTCTTCTTAACCATCTTCCTTATTTTAAGATCTTCGTGAAGAAGGTCAGCAAAACCTTTTTGCGCATACCACCGTGAACTCCAAGTCTTGATATACCCTAACCGGAATCCTATCGGATGAACCTTTTGTCCCAAGTGGGTCTCCTTAAGCAGTTAATCAGAAACAATGATAGTTAAGTGTGAAGTCCTCTTTTTAATGGAATACGCTCGTCCCATCGCACGAGGTTGCATACGCTTAGCGATAGGTCCGACATCCACAAAAATTTCTGAAACTCTCAAATCCGATGGAGACCCTATTTTTTTTTCTACAGCATTACTAACGGCGGATTTAAGAGTCTTTTCAACGACCCGTACTGCTCCACGGGTTGTCACATTCAATAAAGCAAATGCTTCACCAACAGACTTCCCGCGAATAGCATCGGCTACATATCTGACTTTTCGTGGAGCAATTCGGATATACCTGTACTTTGCTATGGCTGTAGCCACATTCAACTCCTTGACTTTAACCTATTTTCTCGTGGATTTCTCGACCTTTGAGCCACCATGGGATTTAAAAAGCCTTGTCGGAGAAAACTCTCCTAGCTTATGGCCGACCATGTTTTCTGTAACATATACTGGAACAAATTTTTTACCGTTGTGAACTGACAACGTGAAACCAATCATGTCCGGAATTATCATAGAACGGCGTGACCATGTTTTGATCATTTTTCTATCGTTCGGATTTTGGGATTTATTCACTTTATCTAAAAGATGTTGATCAACAAATGGCCCTTTTTTAATAGATCGTGGCATGATCCTAACCCTTCCTATTTTCTTCTTCTAATAATAAAGCTGTCTGTTCGTGGATTGGATCGTGTTTTGAAACCTTTGGATGGTTGACCCCAAGGAGAACAGGGATGGCGACCGCCAGAGGACTTACCCTCACCTCCTCCAAGTGGATGGTCAACTGGATTCATTGCCACTCCACGAACATGTGGCCGTTTTCCTAACCATCTTGATCTGCCAGCTTTTCCGATTGAAATATTTTCATGTTCCAAGTTTCCGACTTGACCGATGGATGCTTTACACTTTCCGTGAATCTTTCTCATTTCCCCAGAAGGCATTTTCAGAATCACGTAATCATTTTCCCGACCAAGTATCTGTGCATATGAACCCGCCGTTCTGGCAATCTTTCCGCCAGCTCCGATCTTATATTCGATATTATGAACGATCGTACCTAATGGGATCTGCGAAAGTTCAAGAGTGTTTCCGGGTTTAATATCGGACCCTGGTCCAGACTGGACAGTATCATTAACTTTAAGTCCGACAGGTGCTAGAATATACGCACGTTCTCCGTCTGCGTAACAGATAAGCGCAATCCTTGCAGACCTGTTGGGATCGTATTCGATAGATTCAACCTTAGCCGCAATGCCATCCTTGATACGTTTAAAATCAATGATCCGATAGGATTTCTTATGTCCTCCTCCGCGATGTCTAGAGGTAAGCTTTCCCTTGTTATTTCGGCCACCGCTAGAGATGAGGGGTTCTGTTAATGGCTTGTATGGCTTATCAGTGGTAATTTCCTCAAATGAGTATCCTGTTTTATACCTGGTTGCCGGAGATGTAGGATTGTATTTCTTGACTGCCATTCTCAAGCTCCCTCAAAAATATCTAGTTTATGTCCCGGATAAAGAGTAACGTAAGCCCTTTTTCTGTCAGGATACTGGCCTTCAAAGCGACCAAGTCTCTTTGACTTCCCTTTACGAGTTACAGTCCTTACCGATTGAACCTTTACCTTGAAAATGGATTCAATAGCTTTTGCTATATCGATTTTATTCGAGTCCTTACGAACATGAAATTCATAAGTTCTATGGGATTCTCGAAGAAGGTCCGCTTTTTCCGTTTGAATCGGACGAATCAAAATTTCAGATAGATCCATTATTATTCTCCCCGTGAAGAAGCTTGCTGAGGCTTTCGAATGCTTCTTTGGAAACAAGAACCTTATCTGCAATTAACAAGTCATAAGGATTGACTTGGTGAGGAAGAAGAATTTCGAGACCAGGAATATTTCGACACGAAAAATACATATTCTCAGTCAATCCATTGTCTATAAAAAGGATTCGTTCTTCACCAGGCAACAAAGACCATTTATTAAAAAGAGATATGGTGTCCTTGGTTTTCCTTGATGGAACGTCTAATGATTCAACGATGAAGAGTGTTTTGGATTCCAGATGGGCAAGGAAGGCGTTTTTAACTGCCAGGACGACCTTTTTGGAAGGTTGGCGATAAAAGTAGTCTCTTGGACGAGGTCCGAAAATAACGGCCCCCCCCCTCCACTGAGGAGCTCTCGTTGAACCTTGGCGAGCCCTACCTGTTCCTTTTTGTCGATAAGGTTTTTTTCCGCCACCTGAAACTTCTCCCCGGGTTTTCGTGGATGCGGTTCCAGATCGAATACCAGCCTGCTGCATCTTAACGATTTCATGCAGGAGAGGCACATTGATCAACTCAACTTCCTCAGAAGAAACCGCCAATTCAATCGTCTTGAGAGTTGAACCATCTAGTCCCACCATCTGAATATCCATAACTTCCTTCCGTCAAAAAAAATAAAAAATTAGGAGAAGCTGTTCTTATTGACGATAACGAAAGATCCGTTAGCTCCCGGAACCGCACCTTTAATAAAAAGAAGGTTAGCCTCGGGTTTAACCGCTACAAGTTTAAGATTTTTGACAGTTATTCTTTTGTCACCCATATGCCCTGGAAGCTTCTTGTTTTTGAGCACTCTAGAAGGGTATGCAGAGGAACCGATAGATCCCGGTTCCCGATGGAACATAGAACCATGGGTAGCATCACCACCTCTAAAATGGTGCCTTTTCATGACACCAGCAAATCCTTTTCCTTTGGATTGACCAGTTATATCGAGAGAATCCCCTTCTTTGAATATCTCGACAGTCAGAATGCTTCCTGGTGTTTGGGGTTGGGCATCAACTCGAACTTCGCGGATGTATCGATAAAGATTTTTTGCATATTTTTGTTGATGGCCTCGTTCCGGTTTATTCAAGTATTTTGGAGAAACTGGAAAATAGCCTATTTGAGCAGCGGAATATCCCTCTTTTTCAGGCGTTTTTACCTGCAATACTTCACAAGGTCCAGCTTCTACAATTGTGACAGAGACAGCTTGACCAGTCGGAAGGTAAATCTGGGTCATTCCCAATTTACGACCTAATAAAGTTTTCAATCTCTTCGCTCCTACACCTTACAGCTTAATTTCGACATCAACTCCTGAAGGGAGCTCAAGTTTCATCAATGCGTCCACCGTTTCAGGGGTTGGCTCCAAAATATCTAAAAGTCGTTTATGCGTTCTCCGTTCAAATTGTTCCCTCGATTTTTTATCGACATGAGGAGAACGAAGAACTGTATATTTTTCGATTTTTGTAGGCAAAGGGATTGGGCCTTTTACTGTAGCTCCCGTTCTTTTTGCTGTAGAAACAATCTCAAGCAAGGATTGATCCAGGAGTCTGTAATCGTATCCTTTTAGACGAATCCGAATTTTTTGATCCAAGGTATTTCCTCCAAATCTAAAAAACTGAATTACTGGATCACCTTGGTAATAACGCCCGCGCCTACCGTCCGGCCACCTTCCCTTATCGCAAAACGCAACCCGTCTTCCATTGCGATCGGTGTAATCAACGTCACCTTGATCCGAATGTTGTCTCCG
>JAKAYA010000023.1 GCA_021826965.1 Nitrospirota bacterium | reverse complement strand
ACGCGGACGGAGACCGCCCACGAACAGCATGACCGTCTTTCCGTCGAGCCGGGGGCGATATTTTTCGATCGTCGCCCGGGTCAGGGCCTCGTATTTCGCGATGACCTTCTCGGCGTTCTCCCGGATCCGGTCGTCGAAGAAGTCCGCAATCTTCCGGAGGGATTCGGCGATCTTGGAAGGACCGAAGAAGTTGTATTCCACCCAGGGGATGCCGTATTTCTCTTCCATGTGCCGGGAGATGTAGTTCATCGACCGGTAGCAGTGCAGAACGTTGAGCTTGACCTTCGGGGTGTTGACCAGTTCTTCGATCGATCCGTCCCCCGACCACTGGGCGACCACCCGGAGCCCCATTTCTTCCAGAAGAATGCGGGAGGACCAGGCGTCCCCGCCGATGTTGTAGTCGCCGATGATCGCCACGTCGTAGGGGGTCGTTTCGATCTCCTTGCCCGTCTTCTTGTCGAACACCCAGTCCCGGATGGTGTCGTTGGCGATATGGTGTCCGAGCGACTGGCTGACCCCGCGAAACCCTTCGCACCGGACCGGCACAATGGTCTTGCCGTCATGCTCCTTGGATTTCTTCTTGGAAACCGCCTCGATATCGTCCCCGATCAGACCGATGGGGCATTCCGACTGGATGGTGATCCCCTTGTTCAGGGGAAAGAGCCGCTCGATCTCATCGATGATCTTCTCCAGCTTCTTGTCGCCACCGAACACGATGTCCTTTTCCTGGAAGTCCGACGTGAACTGCATGGTGACGAAAGAGTCGACGCCCGTGGTGCCGATGTAGTAGTTCCGGCGGGCCGCCCAGGAATATTGGCCGCATCCGACCGGACCGTGGCTGATATGGATCATGTCCTTGATCGGCCCCCAGACCACGCCCTTCGAACCGGCGTAGGCGCATCCCCGGATCGTCATGACTCCCGGCACCGACTTGACGTTCGATTTGACGTTGCAGTCGGACTGGCCTTCCTCGAACACGCCCAGGTGCTTCGCGCGCTTTTTCCGGGTCTTCTCCGGGTAAATCTGGAGGACCTCTTCGATGATCTTTTTTGCCTCTTCGATGTTGTTGCTCATGGAACCCTCCGATCGTATGACACCCCCGGGATGCCCCCGGCAATGGAAAGTCCGGAGAAGGGAACCGCCGTCCCCCTCTCCGGCGGGACCTGTGAAAACTCTCAGGCGACAGCAGCTTCTTCCGCCTTCTTGCCGACAAGGGTTTCATCCACCGTCTTCATGACGCCAAAGTCCATCAGAAGATCTTCGAGTTCGTCCATGGTGATCGGGGTCGGGATGGTCCCCTTGCCCGCGTTGGCATCGACCTTTCTTGCCAGCTGGCGATATTCCTCGGCCTGGGACGATTCGGGGGCGAACTCCAGAACCGTCATCCGGCGAAGCTCGGCGTGCTGGACGACGTTGTTGCGCGGGACGAAGTGGATCAGCTGGGTGTTCAGACGCTTGGCCAAAGCTTCGATCAGTTCGTATTCCCGGTCGGTCTGCCGTTCGTTGCAGACGAGCCCGCCGAGGCGCACGCCGCCCGAATTGGCGTATTTCAGGATGCCCTTGGCGATATTGTTGGCGGCGTACATCGCCATCATTTCGCCGGAGGTCACGATGTAGATTTCCTGGGCCTTGTTTTCCCGGATCGGCATCGCGAAACCGCCGCACACCACGTCGCCCAGCACATCGTAGGAAACGTAGTCCACTCCGTCATAGGCACCGTTTTCCTCCAGGAAGTTGATGGAGGTGATCACGCCCCGACCGGCGCACCCGACGCCCGGCTCCGGACCTCCGGACTCCACGCAGCGGATGTCCCGGAAACCGGTTTTCATGACGTCTTCGATTTCGAGATCCTCCACCGTTCCGGCTTCAGCCGCCAGGGAAAGAACGGTATTCTGCGCCTTGGCGTGCAGGATCAGACGCGTCGAATCGGCCTTGGGGTCGCACCCCACGATCAGGATTTTCTTTCCCATTTCGGACAGAGCCGCAAGGGTGTTCTGGGATGTCGTCGACTTTCCGATACCGCCTTTACCGTAAAATGCAATCTGACGCATGATGTCCTCCCGAATGTCTGCCGTCCCTCCCTGCCGGGTGGGGGCAGAAATAAAAAAAGCCGAACGAAGGTTATCCCTCATTCGGCTTCAGCGCCCGACCGGCATGGTTTTCTCCGGCCATATGTCCCACGATTTTCCGACCCCTCCTCCGAAGAACCCTGCCTCGAGTTTTCCGGAGAGTGGTATTCGACCTGATAATAAGCAATCCTCGTGCCATCACTGGAAAACCCGGCAAGAAGACGTTTTCCGGAAAGGTCCTTTTCCGTTTCTCTTCCCGGGGCAAACATTTCTGTCGGGACCCGGACAAGGAAGAAAACAGAAATGAGAGGGGGGAAGGGGGGCACCCCCCCTTGTCCTTCTCCTACCGCGCCACCACGTTTCCTCCTCCGGGCCCCCAATACCAGTAAATGGACATGTTGGGGCTGATCGACTGGTACTGGTTCGTCCCGGCCACCGGCAACAGGACGCCCACCGAAAAAATCAGATTCCGGGTGATATTCGTTTCGAACGTGGGCTGGAGACCCCAGAGGTTGAACGCCCCGACATGCAAGCCGCTGGCCGTCACGGGAAGGCCGTTGACCGGCAGTCCGTCGATCGAAAAGGGAAGCCCCGACATGCCCACGAACTCCAGGATCAGACCGGTTCCGGACGCGTCGCGGACGATGTCTTCCACACCGAAACGATACTGGAGAATGTCGCCGAACTGGATCAGGGGATTTCCCGAAACACCCGGGAGCGTCCCGTTCCCCGGAAAGTCGAACGTATAGAAGACGTCCGCGTAAAAACGGAGCGGACGGGCGATATAGCGCGTCAGCAAAGCAGGAGTGAGAGCCGGGGAACCGTAGTGCGTCGAAGGAATCCGGGCCAGCGGGGGCAGACCGCCTTTCACCACCGGGGCGTTGGTCCAGTCGGACGTGGGGAGGGTGAGATGGAGGGCAAACGCCATGGACGGCAGATCGCCGTCCGGATGCTGGACATAAAAACGGTACTTCAGCTCCATCGTGAGATCGGACATCCCCGTTCCATCGACAAACGCGCCATCATAGGCAGACCAGACCGACGCCATCGAGGGGAAGATGGTGAACTGGGTATTGTCCGTGATTCCTACGCCGATTTCGGCCAGGGACAGAAGTTGTGTCTCGTAGAATCCGTTGGACAGACTGTGGACGCCGCCTCCGGCACCATATTGGGCCTGGACGAACTGCCCGTAGAAAAAGGGACGCACATAGAACTCACCAGGCGGAGCGGTGTCGGCCATCGGAATCAGTTCGGGCCCGGCCGACAGGGGATTCCACATCGTCCGATAGGCCGCAAGGGCATCGGGCCCGTTCCAGGAAAGTTTCTTTTTCTCGAGCGCCTTCTTTTCCGTCTTCCCTGTTCCGGTGGAGGGATTTGTGAGGGGTTCCCCCGCCCAAGTTCGTTGATGGAGGCAAAGCAAAAGGATCAGGATCGAAAGACAGAGCTTCCCTGTCCATGGGTTTGCAATTCGTTTCATGACGCGCTCCCTGGCTGATGTCCAAACCCAGGGGCCTCTTCGGACCCCTCTCACATTTGTTTTTTGGAGAGGGCCGTTTCAGGGAGCGCGTGCGGGAACAAGAGACGAAAATCGGTATCGGGACAGAAACGAAAGACCGACGATCGTACGCCGGGGGAGAAGAACAAAGGAACGAAACATTCCGCAGAACAGAAGGAGAAGGAGAGAACGGAAGAAGACTTCCGGAATCCCCCGGGCACGCCTGGAGACATGCTCTTCGGGAGAAGACAGGGCAGGGTCGGAAGAAACCGGCGGAGGAAACTGCCGGCAGAGGGCCGTTTCAACCTGTTCCCCGGAATCCGTCACACCTGAAAGTTGAGCCGGAAAGCACCGGACTGATAGACCTGCCGGGGCGAAACCGGGAGACAGGGCAATTCTCCCCGGCCCATCGCCCAGCAGGAGCCGATCCGCGGGACCGGCAGAAGCCGCGCGGACACCCGTCGACCGCTCTCCGCCGAGCACCGGGAGAATCACAAGGACCAGCGGCACCAGTCCCAGAATCATGCCTGCGGACAACAACCCTCCGGACAGGATCCAGAGCTCGAGAGGGTGTCGTTCGATCCGCACTCCCTCCTCCTCATTCTCCCGTCCTTTCTCGCGATTTCGTCGAGCGGACTCGACCGCCAGAAACGCCCCCAGGAAACACAGGGACACACCCGCAGAAGGAAGCGACACGCCCGGCAATCGGCACGCCAGACCCAGAAAAATCAGAATAATTCCGGAGAGCAGGGAAGGCAAAAGCGACTGGATGCGATAACGGCGATAGGTCCGGAGCCCCCCGCTGCCATGACAGAACGGAAGGACCCCGAGGGCGGCCGCCACCAGACTGGCACACCCGAGCCACCACAACATGTTTCTTCCCGTCAGCCGATCCCGTGCCTCCGGGGACAGGCCCCCTTCTTCCCGGCGCTCCCGGACCGTCGAGAGCGCGCCGTTCAGAAGTGTCACAGGGATCTGCGGAATCACCAGAAGAAGGACGGGCAGGACCGTACCGGACAAATGTCCCGACGAACCGGAAAGCCCGTTGAGCCAAGCGGCGGGAATGGCGAACCCCGTGGACCGGAGCAGGACATCGCCGAGCGAAAGGACGGCGATGCCCTTCACATAGAAACCGACTGCCCGGCGAATCCGTTCGAAGGCATGCCGGTCGAGAGCAGCCTCGAGCAACCGGATCCGGGAAAAGAAACCCGCCGCAAAAAGAATCAGTCCTTGCAGCGCTGCCGCCAACGACAGGATTTCGGGAGTCGGACGGAGGGCCAGAAAGAGGAATGCCCAGATTTTGAGAGGCTGCAGGGGCAATGGAGTCCGGAACAGCAGCGCGGACAACAGCCAGGCGCTCCCCAGAGAGAGGAAGTCTTCTCCCAGCATCCGGGGGGTTCCCGCGCGCTCGGCTCCGACCATCAGGCACAGGATCGGAATCAGGAACCACAAGTCGAACAGAGTTCCCCACAGATCCGTGACCCGGAAAGACTTCTCTTTTTGAGGAGTCTTTCCGGTCCGCTTCATTTTTCCATTGAAATTTAAACGCACGTCGCCCATCGCAGAATTCATCCGCAAAAACGGATGGTTCACTCCTTCGCGTTGATCTGGTCATTTTTGAATGGAAATCTTCCGAGTGGAAAACGGAGAAGCCAGGCTTTCGTCAGCCCGGAGAATCTTGACTTGACAGCTTGTTTTTAAGCAAGATGCATACCAATAATGGCTGTCTGATCAGAAAATCCGTTCGGCCAAGCCTGAAAAGCTGTTTCCGACCATAGGATTGTGCAGGATCGGAGACTCCCGGAAAAAGGACGAACAAAAATGTCTTTTTTCTTCAATAAATGCATACATTGGAACGAATCGAGAGTATTTACGTTTTGTAATTGATTTCTCCTTTTTCAATCTTCTCCGATATGGAATCGAAAATTTGGCTCCTTGATCGATCTATCGAAAATTGCGAAAGTGGTCTTCCATTTTTGAATCGCACTTCCTGATGGTTTTTTGATTTTGGCCTTTTCCCTTTTGAGGAGTTTATGCCCGAACCCATTTCTCCCATTCCTGTTGAATCCATCGTTTCCCGAATTTTTCTTATTCGTGGTCAGAAGGTCATGCTGGATTCCGACTTGGCCTCTCTCTTTGGTGTTCCTACCAAACGGTTCAACGAACAGATCAAACGGAACCACTCCAGATTTCCATCAGACTTCATGTTCCAGGTCACCCAAGAGGAATTTGACTCTTTGAAGTCGCAAATTGCGACCTCAAACGCAGGAAGGGGTGGTCGTCGTTCCCTGCCGTTCGTCTTTACCGAACATGGAGCCATCATGGCCGCAACGGTACTCAGTTCTCCATTGGCGATCGAGATGAGTATTTTTGTGGTCAGAGCCTTCGTAAAACTTCGGGAAATGCTTTCCACCCATCAGGGAGTCGCCCAAAAACTCGAGGAGCTTGAACGAAAACTGGCGGTTCACGATGAAGCCATCCTCGGGTTGTTTGAGGCAATCCGGCAATTGATGGAGCCCCCGATGGAGAACAGGAAGCCGATCGGGTTTACACCCGGCGAGGAATGAAAACGGACATTCTGAACCTCACAGAGGAAGACACTGAAAGAGGGATCGTCCGTTTTCCGACCCGCAGGAAGCCTCCCGAAATATGTGTGCATTCCATCTTCTTTATCCGGAACAGTCCTCAGGGATACGGTTTCAGGACGACTTCCCCCGGGAGAAGGTGTTCCTCGTTCTGCCGAAACCTTCGTTCCGGTCATCCGGACTTCCGGGATCCGTCCTTCTGTTGAAAATCGGAGGGAACGAGACGGAAAAGAACCGGAACGGACTCCTCTCGGAAAAAGAGCCTGGGGCACCAGTCCAAAACGAGATCTTTTCTCTGCACAAACGGGACACAACCCGGATGGCCCGACATTACCCGGGCCCCTTCCGGCTGTCCCTCTCGAAGGCACGGATTTCCTCCAGGACCCGGTCAAGATGCGACCGGTGCAGGTTGTGCCCCGCACCCTCGATTGTCCGGACCCGGACGACTCCCCGAAGATCTTCCAGCCATTTTCGGTCTTCGGGATCGATCACCGAATCCGTGCCGGACACCAGAACCAGAAGCGGGGCCGGATATCCCGACAGAAGAGGACGCAGGTCCCATTTCCCTTCTTCGACACCGTTTTCGGCCCCGATCCCTTCGATCACCCCCAGCGACATCCGTCCCATCGCATGCACCTTGGCTTCCCGGTCCACGGGATCCAGATCCCGGTACATCTCCCGGATCCGGGCGATCCGCTCTTCTCCCGGAAGCGACAGGACATCCCTCAACTCCTCGACGTAATCGGCCGCAAACGTTCCGGGACGGACACGGAGGACCGGATCGAGGGCCACGACGGCGCGCGCGCCGATCCGGGATGCCCCCAGAAGGGCCACAGCACCGCCCCAGGAATGACCGACGAGAAGATCGACCGGCACGCCGGTCTGCCTTGCCGCCGCCTCGAGATCGCGAACCGACTGCTCGAGCGTCATGGGACCGGTGACTTCGGCCAGATCGCCATGCCCCCTCTGGTCGTAGGCGAACACCCGGCGGGAATCCGACAGCCTGTCGACCAGACGCTCCCAGCCCCGCCGGGAACTCGTGATGCCGTGGACGCACAATACGACTGGCCCCGTATCGCCCCAGCGCTCCAGAATGCCGCGTACCCCGTCTTCGAGCGGAAAGGATTGAACGGCCCCTCTCACGATTCCCTCGTTCCGGTCGTCGACGGACCACCCCTTCGGGAGAGGAACGTCAGTTCGGACACCCCGGACTTGTCGATCTCTCCCAGTCCCATCTCGATCATCCGGTCGTATTGGCGTGCCGTGGCCTGGGCCAGGGGAAGCCCGAGACCGACTTTCGACGCCAGGTCCAGGGCGATATGGGAATCCTTCGCGGCGTGGGCGGCCGAAAAATAGACGTCGTGTTCCCTCTCCTGCATGTCGGCACCGTCCGTTTCGAGGACCCGGGAGGCGGCTCCCGTCTGGGAAAAGACCTCCCGGACCATGGAAAGATCCAGCCCCAGGGCCTGGGCGAGTCCCAAGCCTTCCGCCAGACCGGCGGTGTTGATGTTCATGACCATGTTGACGAGCGCCTTGAGTTTCGCGGCCTGTCCGGCCGGCCCCACCCACCGGAGAGACGCGCTCAGGTCTTCGAGGACGGGACGGATCCGCTCCAGCACCGCCTGCTTTCCTCCGACCATGAGGTAGAGGGTCCCGGCGCGTGCCTGGGGGATCGAACTCGCCATCGAGGCCTCGAGGCTTTCGGCTCCGAGAGCGTTGGCTCGGCGCTCGATCTCGACATGGAGATCGGGAGAGACCGTCGCGCAATTGACGAAGATCCGGCCGGCGGCGTTTTCGAGCAGGGAATCCCCGGATTTCGCAAAGAGGGACTCCATCTCCCGGTCGGTGCCGACCACCGTGAGAACGAGGTCCGACCGGGATGCGACCTCCCCGAGCGTTTGGGCCACGGTGGCCCCTGTCCCGAAAGCGACCTCTTCCGCTGCCTTCCGGTGCTGATCGAAGACCGAAACCACCCGATGCCCGGTCTCATGCAGTCTCAGCGCCATGTTCGCACCCATGCGTCCGACACCGACGATGCCGATTTTCCAGGATTGTGCTTTTTCCAAGACCTGTCCCTCCCGTTGGCTTTTCCGACGATGGCTCTCCCGTCATTTCGTGTCTTTCTTCTTGCTACCATACACCACTGTCCGTCGACAAGCGTCCGGAGGATTCCCGGAGACACACCCGCTTCCCGAAAAACCCTCCGGATCCATCGCAAGACGATCCCGACAGCAGGGCGGAACACTTCCGGACACGCGCATTGTCTCTTCCGGATTATCGCCTCTTGAACTCGCGATTCTTTCCGGGATACGTTGACAAATAAGGATCTTCGCTCTCCGGATGATTTTCCGCCGATTTTCTGCCAGGCAGTCGCCCGGACAAAATTGGCGATTCATCTCCTTAGTTTTTTCTCGCAAAGGAGGGAACATGCATGAGTTCGACCGGTTCGGTTCTCTTTTCGACCAGGATCCGGCACATCTTCGACTATCTGGCTCTTCTCGAACCGTCACAATGGACAGGCATTCCGGCCGATTCCGAGGCCCTCTTTCTCGGCAGCCGCATTCCGAAAATCACGATCTCGGCTCTCGTCCGCCACCTGATCCATACCGAACGCACATGGATCGGCCAGATCGGAAGCTTTCCGCCGGGTGCCACGATTCCTCTTCCGGGTCCTCCGGCCGGTCTGGACACCATTTCCGACGGCAAGGACCTCGTGGAGGCTTATCGGTCCCGCCACGCCGATAACCTGGCGGCACTGGCCCGGCTCTCCCCCGACACCCTTCAGAAAGAAGTGATCTTTGTCGACCGGCGATATACGGGCATGGGATTTCTCTGGTCTGTTCTGGGCCATCACGCCTACCACCTGGGGCAGATCGACCTGACGATGCGCCAGCAAGGAACCGAAGCGCCGGAATTCATGGAATGGCCCGAAACGGCCCGGATCCTGGGATGACCCCCGACGAGAACCGTTCCCGTTATCGGGAGTTCCTGGGATTCGTCCCGGACGACCTGGAAAAACGCTTCGATCTGGCCCGCATGGGCGGACGGATGTCTGCCGTCGATGCTTCTGGCCATGGGAGAAACGAATCCGGCGCGTCTTCACGTCCGGGGTGCCCTGAAGGCCGGGGCCACACCGGAGGAAGTCGGCGTCTGCCTCACCAGCGCCGTCGTCGGAGACATGCCCCTTTTCAGTCAGGCGGTCGACCTGGTCCATGAGGTCCTCCGGGAAGAAGGACTCCTCGAGAAAACGGTACCCTAAACGGAACTTCCAGAAAGAAAAAGGGTCAAAAAAGCGACAGATCTGGCGACGCTGCCTTTTCCGACCCTCAAGCTTCCGACGGCGCTCATGGATTCGGGCTGGCCCCCGGGATCTCCAGAGATTTCTGTTGTGGAAGGGGGATTTTTATCGGAAATTCGGAAGCCTGGATGAATCGTCTCATTCGAGCAAATGCTGGCGCACTGCCCCCGTCCCGACAAAATGGGACAGCAAGCGGAAATTTCCGGTTGCATACCGGACTCGCCCCGCGACGATCGCCGGATGAATGTCCAGACGCTGAGCGAGCGCCATCACCGCAAGCGGCGACGGCTTGTCTTTTACCGGACTGGTCTCCCAGACCTCTTCGGGAATCAGTCCGTTCTCCGCCCACTCGTCCGCTTCATCTTCCCTGCGGTCGCGATGGCCGATTTTAACGTCTCTCAGGCTGAGATCATCCACAAAGGAATCGCTCCTGGCATTCCCCAGGTGGCGTCCGACATGGGCAAGTTCGTGCAGCAGGCAAAACCAGAAATTGTCCAGACGGTCATAGCGAAGGGTCAGCCCGATCACCGGCGTCCCATCGGCGAGTTGAAGCGCAGCCCCGTCAAGATGAGTGCGCGGCAAATGTCTCAGGCACACCAAATGAATGCCATGTTTAGCCAAAAACTCCTGAGCCAACCGCGGGCCGTCCTCCGACCAGCTCAGTCTTGCCACATTGCGCAGGAAATCCGGATTGACGGTTCCCGGTTTGTATGAAACAGGCAGATGCCGGGCGTTGGCCCGCCCCAGGACCTCCCAACACCACGCTTTCAGTGCATAAGGATCGGTCTTGGCATTGATGCGGGCGTGATCGTTTTTCCGATACAGGACTGCCGGAATTGCATGTTCTCCGCCCGCGCGGTCGATGAGATCGCGCATGATTTCTTCCGCATGCTCAAGAAGATTGGGCCGCTTCTTGATCCAGCCCCGTTTGGCCATCTCTTCCAGCGGAAACCGTTCCCATACGATCCCTTCCAGCGCCGAACCAAGCTCGCCCCCGGGCTGTTGCAGCAGAACGTCGGCCGGAATGCCGAGACCGGCGTGCAACGCCCGCGCCATTTGCATAGTCAGCGGTCGCTTGCCGGACAGCACCTCGGATACTTTCGAACGGCTGCCAATAAGCGGGATGAGATCACGCGCCGAAAGCCCTTCCTGTTCCATCCGGAACTGAATGCCGGCCAGCGCCGATGGATAACCCATCGGCACGTGCTTCTCTTCGTAGAGTTCAACCAAGTCCAGCAAGACATCGAGTTCCTCGTCCTCTGTTGTTCCGGGCTCGGCATCCATGAGCGCGTCGATGCGCGCAAGGGCGGCCCGATAGTCGGCCTCGCTCCGAATCGCACGAATGTTGTTGCTCATGTCACACCTCCTCCACGTTTATGGCTTCATAATCCGTGTGCGTGCCGACGAACCGCACAAAGACAAGCTGTTTCTCGTACTTCATTTTCACCACGAGCCTGTACTTATTGCCCTTGATATTGAACACGACCCGGTTTCTTCCCACAAAACTCGCGCTTCTGTACTTTTCCTTGATTTTTTCAGGGCGATCCCAGTCCGCTTTCTGGGCTTCGCGATACCACGCCAACAGAGATTCCTCGGCATCCGGATGTCGTGTCCAAAATGCACGCAAGGTTGCTTTGGCTATGATTCGCATCGTCCATTATCCTTACAGATATTAATGAAGTCCCGATATTTTTACAAGACCTTTATTTTATTTTGGGAACAAATTACTTTGACTTAAAATTCAATGAGTTGTCAAGAGATTCCCAACGATCGAGAGATGAGAATCCAACAGTAAAAAGGGGTTTTCTGTTCCCTTGGCTTTCTAGACGGAACTTCCAGAAAGAAAAAGGGTCAAAAAAGCGACAGATCTGGCGACTCTGCCTTTTCCGACCCTCAAGCTTCCGACGGCGCTCATGGATTCGGGCTGCCCCCCGGGAGCTCCAGAGATTTCTGTTGCGATGGGTATTCCGGGTCAGAAGGAGAAAGCGCGCCGCCTCTTCCCGGATCGTCTTCCCGTTCCGTCTGAACGGTTGGCAGAGTCCCGGACGAGATCCCTCCGTACCGGATGAAGAATCCGGGAGAGGACGACGGAGAGCCGGACCGTCTCCGGATCCCTCTTCAAAAGGGGAGATTTGCCAGTCCGGCGAAGCGCAGCCGTTTGTCCCGGGCTATGTGTCGTTCGATCACAAGAGTTCGATTGTCCCGGGTGATCATCACTCTTTTTCCGGCCCCTGCCGGCTTGTGAAACTCCGGATCCAGTCCAGAGGGAACGGAAAGACGACCGTCGACGTCCTGTCGCTTGCGATCTGGCTGAGCGTCTGCAGATAGCGCAGCTGCATCGCTTCCGGAAGAGCGGACAGGACCCGGGCCGCCTCCAGAAATTTCCCGGAGGCCTGCAGTTCCCCGTCTGCATAAATGACCTTGGCGCGCCGTTCCCGTTCGGCCTCGGCCTGACGGGCGATGGCCCGGATCATGCTTTCGTCCAGATCCACCCGCTTGATCTCGACCGTGCTCACCTTGATCCCCCAGGCGTCCGTATGCTCGTCCAGAATCCCCTGGATATCGGCGTTGAGCTGGTTCCGCGCAGAGAGCATCTCGTCCAGGTCGTGCTGGCCGAGAACCGACCGGAGCGTGGTCTGGGAAAGCTGGTTGATGGCCTGGAGGTAATCTTCGACCGCGATGATGGCCAGCTTGGGGTCGATCACCCGGAAATAGACGACGGCGCTGACCTTGACCGAAACATTGTCCTTTGAAATCACATCCTGGCTCGGCACGTCCATGACGACAGTCCGGAGTCCCACCTTCACCATCTGCTGAACGGCCGGAACCAGAAGGACCAGACCCGGGCCCTTGACCTTCCAGAAGCGACCCAGCACGAAAAAAACCCCCCGTTCATACTCTTTCAGAACCCGGACCGCCTTCGAGAGGAGGATGACGCCCAGGGACAGCAACAGGACAACAAGCACGAGACTCATTCTTTCTCCTCCTTCAAGACCGGTTCGACCACGAGGGTCAGACCGGAGATCTCCTGGACACGGACATCCTGTCCTTCGGAAACCGGAACCGGCGAAGTCGCCCACCAGATTTCGCTGTGAAGACGGATCCGGCCTCTCTCCCGGAACGGTTCGAGAGCTTTCCCCGTTTCTCCCACCAGCGCGGCTTTTCCGGTGATTGCCGGACGAAACCGCGCTTTCAGGGCCATTCGGAGCACTCCCAGGAACAGTCCGGACACAACCAGGGTCACCGAGACAATGAGCAGATAGCCCGGATGAGACGGTATTCCTGTCCATCGGGGCGAAGGGCGGTAAAAAAACAGGGATCCCAGAAGAAAGGAAGCGATGCCGGAGAATCCCAGCACGCCAAAGGCGCCGATCGCGATCTCCGCGATCATCAGGGAAATCCCGAGAAAGATCAGAAGAAGGCCGGCCAGGTTGACCGGAAGAATCATCAGGCCGAAAGAGGAGAGGATGAGCAGGGCAAGGCCGGCGACACCAGGAAGAACCAGGCCCGGATGCGAAAATTCGAACGCCAGACCGGCAATGCCCGCGAGAAAAAAGAAATAGGCGAGATCGGGATGGGCCAGGGCTTCAAGCCACCGATCCGCCCGGTCCGGGCGAAAAGTCCGGATTTCATACGGGAGCAGATCCAGCACAATCTCTCTCCCCCGAAAACGAAATGCCATGCCATGGATCGTGCGCAACAGGTGCCCGACATCCGGCGCGAGAAGGTTGACGACGTGGTTTTTCAGGGCTTCCCGTGCGGACAGATTGGCGGCGGAACGGACCGCCTTTTCTGCCCAGTCGGCATTTCGCCCATTCAGCTCGGCCAGGCTCCGGATGGCCGCCACCGCATCGTTCACGATCTTCTGGTCTTCCGCGCCCCCGGACGAAGAAGGACTCCGGACCGGAGAGGAAGGCGGCGCGGAAGGCGACGGCAAAAGCGGCATGTCGCCTCCGATCGGGATCGGCGTGGCGGATCCCACGTTCGTGCCTTCGGACATCGCGGCCAGCGGGCAGGCATAGAGGATGTAGGTTCCCGCACTGGCGGCGCGGGCTCCGCCCGGCGAGACAAATCCGACGACGGGAACCGGCGCGGAAAGAATGTCCCGGATGATGGAACGCATCGCTTCGGCCAGTCCCCCCGGCGTGTCGATTTCCAGTACGATGAGGGCGGGAGGCGACCGGTGCGCCCGGGCGAACCAGCGGTGCAGGGTGCGGGCCATGGGAGGCGTGACGGGACCGGACAGGGGAAAGACCCAGACGGGATGTTTCGGACCGGGTTCCGGGAGTCTGGGGGATCCTCCCGATAAACGAACGGACATTCCGGAAAAAATCAGCAGGAAAACCCCCAGAAAAAACCATCGTCTCATGAAAGGAAATCCTTTCAGGTGAGCAAGAAAGGAACGACCGCACCAAGGACTCGCGGTGCCTGTTCCGGATCGGACAGGTCCCACCCGTTCTGCTCGATGGTTTATTCTACCATTTTGACCCTGCAGGTTCTGACTACGCTCTAAAGATTCGGGTTGACCCCCGGAAGCTCCAGGGTTTTCTGCTGCAGGGGCGTGCTCGGGGTCAGCAGGAAAAAGCGCGCCGCTTCATCCTGCCCCGCCTGCATCTCGTTTTTGACGAGGGTACCCGGGTCTTCGAGAAGACCTCCGATCTCTGATCAAATGGTTGTCCGTTGCATTGCCAAGGTTTCCGATTCCTACCGGGCGGATCGAACCACCCTCCATGTTTTTCGCAAGTGGGCGGCGCAACCCTACGACGACCGGATCTTTTCCTTCAAGGAGGGAGATCAGGTGAGTCTTTGGACGCTCCCCGGACGAATGAAGATCCCCTTCGTGTGCGGAGAGCATCAACGGAAATATCTCCGTTTCCGGAAGGGGGAAGTCGATCTTGTGTTTCACAAACACAGCCAGAAATGGTTTATCAATCTCGTCTGCGATATTCCGGAACAAGAACCGGAGTTTTCGGAAAAGGTTCTGGGAGTCGATTTCGGCATCGTCCACATCGCCACCGACTCCGAAGGGGAAGTCTTCTCCGGAACTCCGATAGAAAACAAACGTCATTGGTATCAGGAGAGGCGAAAACGCCTTCAGAAGAAAAAGACGAAGGCCGGCAAGCGGAGACTGAAAAAAGACTCCGGAAAGCAGCATCGATTTCAGACGTGGGTCAACCACACCATCTCCAGACAGCTTGTTTCCAAGGCCAAACGCACCCGTTCCGGAATCGCCATCGAAGATCCCTCCGGCATCCGGGACGGGGTTACGGCCCGAAAGAGCCAACGAAACAGGTTGCACAACGGGTCCTTCGGTCAACTCCGCTCCTTTCTGTCCGACAAGTCCCGGAGGAAAGGCGTCGCACTCTTTGTCGTCGATCCCCGGAACACGTCCCGGACGTGTCCGGAATGCGGCTGTGTGGACAAAAAGAACCGGCAATCCCGGGATCAATTTTCCTGTATCTTTCTGTATGCGATCGTCAAGAAAACAAGGACATGAAAGGCAAACCCGGACGTTCTAAAACCGAAAAAGAGACCTGGGCGTGAGCCCTCGAAGCAGAGTTATTGAAAGGATCGCTCTTAAAGTTCAGTTGAAAAATTGTATTTTTTAGGATACAACCAATCATGATTGAAGTGCGTCAAACTGAAATTTACTCTGTGTGGTTTTCAAGACTTCGAGATCGAGCTGCAAAGGCCAGAATCGACATTCGAATCCGACGGCTTTCGCTGGGAAATCCTGGAGACGTGAAACCGGTAGGATCCGGTATCTCTGAACTGCGAATAGACCACGGACCAGGATATCGCATCTATTTCACGCAACGCGGACCCGCGCTTGTCATTCTTCTGGCCGGTGGAGACAAAAGGACACAGGAAAAGGATATTCGAGCGGCCCAGGAACTTGCCGACAAACTTTAAGGGGATTTAAGGGGATTTAAGATGCAAAAAACAAAAACCCGACTGTGGGATCCGGCAGAACATCTGGAAACCGAAGAAGATATGGCCGCTTATCTTGAAGCGGCTCTCGAAGAAGGAGACCCGACACTTATCACCTCCGCTCTTGGAGATATCGCCCGAGCCAAGGGGATGACGCAAATTGCCCGCGAAACTGGCCTTGGTCGCGAAAGCCTTTATAAGGCCCTTTCGGCAGAGGGCAATCCTGAGTTTGCAACGGTTCTCAAAGTTCTCCGGTCTCTTGGATTACGGCTTCATGCCACTGTCGGTTAATATTTTTGGAGCGACAATGCTCAACAGACGAATCGATAGGGGTAAGATCTGAATCTTCCCATGAATAAATTCAGGGGGTTCTGTCCGTGATTGGAAAAGGTCTTCCGGGCCCTCGCCTTTCGGCTACGACATCCCGGACCTTCCTCTTCCACGACCGGACTTCCGGGAGGTACGGCTCCGACTCCGGCCTAGAAGCCGAAGGAGGCAGGACGGACCTTGCCACTCGCCGTTTTCCGGATTCTTTCGACCGCCGCAGGAACGATTCCGCAGCGCACCGGCCCTCGCGGGCCGATTCGGTCGAAAGGATGTCGTTTTCTACGTGCCTGGCCAGATAGGCGCTGTACAGATGGATTTTCGTCGAGGACATTCACGTCAACGAAGGCATTTCCCACCGTTGTTTGAACAGAAACATCCGCGATGCGGCGTGGTCGCAATTCTTCTCCTTTCTTTCGTACAAGGCTGAAAGCGCCGGTCGAGAGTTCAGGAAGATCAATCCGGCCTGTACATCCCAAGACTGTTCTTCCTGCGGCCATCGACAGAAAATGCCGCTGTCCGTCCGGACCTATTCCTGTCCGTGCTGCGGGATGAAAAAGGACCGGGACCACAACGCCTCCCTGAACATTTTGAGACTCGGGCTGGAGTCTCGGGATTAGCCCCCGGAAGCTCCGCCGTTTACGGCGGGGAGCAGTCACCCTCCTCCATCGTTTCTCCTTGGGTCTTTCTTCTTCAGAGCATCTTCCAGGCTCTTTGCCCCTTTCATTTGCCAGTACCTGGAGAGATATGGGTAAATCGGCTTTCAGGGATTTTGAAGAAGAAATCCTAAAAAGGCGAGCAATCAAATACCTGTAAAGACATCGCGGGGAGCCGGGCATGCATTCCCGGACTCCTCCGGCGGACGCTGAAACGCCCGGGAACGGACAAGCCCGGACGGCCTCGGGGAAAAGCAAGCTGGACCCGTACAAAGGGTGAATCGACCGGCGGCTGTCGGAGGGTTGGAACGCCGGGTCCTGTTCCCCGGGATTCGGCTCTTCCGGCTCTGTTCAGGGAAATTCCGATAACGGTGTCCCCCGGAAACCTTCCGAATCCGCCCGGTCGACCATTCCGGTTTTCGATTCGAAAGCGGTCCCCCAATCGGTCGAAACAGCGATCCGGACCCCGGGGTTGAGAAAAGCGTTCCCTAAAACCAGAAATTGATTCCGGACATCAGGGTCGTCACGGACCCGACATATGCGGCAGCCAGGGTTTCGTAGGACAGATTCGCGTAAAACTCGATACGGGGGGTCACCTGCACAGACAACCCCCCGTCTCCCTGAAACCCCGCCAGCGGCCCGGGGGTATCGAACGTTCCGATCACCCCGCCGATCTGGCCGTTCAGCACGACATACCGGCCGATCTGGTCGAGGCTCGACAGTCCCGCAAAGCCGTAACGGGAAGACAAAAGAACGGGAACCGTCGGCACCGGATTGGGAACGAACGGCGTAAACGTCTGGGAATCGTAGCCAGCCACCAAATGCAGGTCCGGAGACTTCCGGAATCGCCAGTCGACGGTGAACAGGGTGTTGTGGTTGGCGCCGAACGGGGTCCGGGTCCCTCCGATCGTGTCGCTTGTGTATTCGTACTCGCCGGTCAGGGACAGGTCGGGCGTCAGAGTCCACGTCGCGTTCAGGAGCCCGCCCGACTGGAGCCCTCCTGCGATGATCGCCTGTCCATATCCGCTCCAGGGGAGCTGGTACCAGACCTGTCCGTCGATCCGGATCGGCCCGGCGGGAACGTCGACGTGACCGTAAAATCCGGCGTTGACCTCCCCTCCGGCGAACACGTCGCCGGCGTCGGCCAGAAACTGGATCCCATCAGGACCTTGACCGTCCACCCCGGCGAAGAGATAGGACTCGACGGCCGAACTCTGCCCTGTCGCCGTTCCGACGTACAGATTGTCCCCCGCCTGAAAATGGACGGTGTCCTTGATCAGGGGGGTTTCGACAGCGACGCTGGTCCCGATCGAACTGCCTCCGCTGTAGGACAAGTCGGTGTTGCTGACCCGAAGATGGGTCGAAGCGTTTTCCAGCGCGTAGGTGCCAGGCGACTGGAACGGCGGGGGAATCGCCTCCTGAAAATTGATGTTCTGGTCAAAGGTGACAAGCGGTGGCATCGACATCGCCAGTTCGCGAAGGGCCTTCCGGTCCTCCCGGACCTTCGCCCGTTCGTCCCGGGACAGATCTTTTCTTCGGGACAGGTCGGACAGGATCGCTTTCGACCGGACCATGTCCCCTTTTTCCAGATACAGTTCCGCCTTCAGCCTCAAAAGGACCGGATCCCCCGGAAACCGGTCCACTCCCCGGTCAAGAAGCGCGATCCCGGGATTCGGAGTGTGGATTTTTCGGGCCAACCGTCCACCCAGGAGGTAGGCGTCCCGATTCCGGGGATGGGTGCGGACATACGAACCGAGTTGCCGGATCGCCAGAGAATACTGGTGACGCTGGACCGTCGCCTGAATCGTCTTCCAGTCGTCGTCGTGCTCCGGAGAAAAGGCGGGTTCGTCGGAAAAAGCCGCGGACAAAAAAATCTGGGCCCAGAAAAAAGGGCCCAGAATCGAGACGAAGAGACGAGCCGGAAGCCTTCCGGCTCGTCCTGACAGAGGCTTCAACGGGTGTGTCGGTGCATGCGGGCGTGATAGCCGGCATGGTGCTCCGGAGAATAAAGACGGGCGACCCGAATCCGGGATGCTTCCCGGATTTCGCTGATCGCTTCACGGTGGTGATCCGGCCCTGCTTCCGGACGGGCGAACGATCGCGTCCGGTCGTCTCCATCATGATGGAGAGCGGCTTCGGGAGATTCCCGGTCCGGACGATCGGTGGAATGAAGGGAAGATTCCAGTTCCTTCGTTTCCTGCACGAGATCCCGCCTCTGGTCGGCGATCGACTCCCGAAGACGGATGATCCGGTCCAGAATTCTGTCGCGCGCCTCCGTCCGCTTCTCTTTCAGTCGGTCCAGGGATTCCTTCAGGTCCTGACGTTCATCCGCAATCTCTTCCTTCAGCCGTCCGATCCGGTCTTCCATCCTGTCCTTGAATGACAGACGATCCTTTTCCAGACGGGTCCGGAGTCCTCCCAGATCCTGCTTCAGGCCGGAAATCCGGTTTTCAAGACGGGCGATTTTCGCTTCGATCGCTTTTTTCGCCGTCCCGCCCAATGTCGGAAGGAGAGCCCGGTCTTTCGACAAATCCTGCCGGTCGTCCGCGAGAGTCGCATCGAGACGCCGGATCCGGTTCCGGAGGGCTTCCACCGAGGATTCTTCTTCTCTTTGGAGATGATCGCGGATCTGCCGGAGGTCCTGGCGTTCGTCCGCGATTTCCGCGCGAAGCCGCGCGATCCGGTCCAGAACAGCATCCTTTGCCGCCAGACGATGGTGCTTCAACAACTCCTGGTCCTGCTTCAGATCTTGCCGCTCGTCCCGGATCTCTTCTTTCAGCCGCGCGATCCGGTGGCGGATCGCCTCGCTTTCCGTCACCTCCGGGGGACCGGCGGGAGGCTCCGGAAGGGAGACGGCGACAGGCGAAACCGGCGGTGGCGGGGTCACGGAGGAGCGGAAGATCCGGCTTGCGCCGCTGGCAAAACCCGCACCGACGATCAGGGAAGTCACAAGGACGACCGGAAGGACTTTTCTCTTGCTTATCTTCATGGCAATCTCCTTTGCTGGACGACCGCTTTCAAAGCGGACGCGCAAAGATAGCAAAAGGCGCAAAAAAATCCTGTGACCACCGTCATAGGAAGAAGTGACCGGAAAGACTGTCGGGCAAAACCGGATGCAGGAGAATGACCGTGATCGCCGACACACGATCGACGTCTTGTCCGAAAAAGCCATCCGGAACTATACTAAAATGGAGGGGAGGATCCACTTTTGGAGAATCCTGCAAAATATCCAAGGAGGTTTCCCATGAAGACAAAACGAGTCGGGCCGATGACCGGATTCCTGGCAGCCGGTCTTCTTTCCATCTTCCCCCTGGCGGCAATGACGGGCGAGGCATTTGCCCATCCGGGAGCCCCCCCGGCCGTGCATCCGCCGGTCCATCCGGCCCTTCATCCGCACGCTCACGGGGCCGTCAACATGGGTATGACCCACATGAGTCCGGCGGCATCGGATTTCGGACAGGATGTTTCGGCCGTCGCCGACAACCAGGGGAAGACGATCTCCCGGGACGCCCGGTCAGGAATGACCGGACAGAAGCTTTCGTCCGTCGCTACCCGCCACGGAGACCAGGTTTCGGACATGGCCACCGGCCACACCCCGGCCCTGCCGCCTCCACCGGCTCCGGGAACACCCCCTCCAAGCGCGCCGACACCTCCGCCCGCTCCCTGACCGGACGTTCACGGACGCCCTTCGCCATCGGACGGGCGTCCGGCTTCTCTCCCCCGCCCCTGTCGTTCCGGTTCGCAGGTCAATAGGAATAATAGAAGGAAAACCCTTCGTAACCTCCCAGTCCCGGCCAGACCGTGGAATTCAGGAGGCCGGCTTCGAGGGTGAAGATCGTATGGATGGACGGGACATCGGCGGACAGGACCCCTCCTGCCTGCAGGGCGGCATACGTATCGTTGCCCTGGGCGATGACTTCCGGACCAGCATAGAATGTTGCCCCGCGTTCCGGCGTGTGCGCCGCTTCCATCAGGTACCGCCCCATTCCATAGAGATAGTTGATGCCGCCGATATAGCTCCCGAACAGGTCGAGGCTTCCCGGCCCCGCCTCGTTGATAAAGAGTTCGGTCTGAAGATAGATGTCGGCGATCGACGTTACCGGTGTGAGCGTCTGGTCGATGTTGAAAAACGCTCCGCCGACATCCCCCTCCCAGAACCCCCACGACGCCGGAATCCGCAGGCCGATCGCGGGAATCGCTCCCGTATACGACTGGTCGGTGATACCGTTGATCCCTGGCGTGCCCCCTGTCGCCGGCTGGTCGAACCCGATGAAGCTGCCCGCGACAAAAAAATGGAAATAGGCGGGCACCGTCCCGGAGGAGAAAACGGGCAGAGGGATCAGTCCCCCCGCTTCGACATCATAGAACTGGGCCCGTTGGGAGAAAATCATCTCCCCTCCGGACAGTTCGAAAATGTCGGAAGGATCGGCGACAGCCGTCCCGCAAAAGAAAAGGAAGCCCGGAAAAAGCAGGATTCCATTCCGGGTCAGCCATCGGAACAGACGGGAAAGCGGATGCGACACGATACGTCTCTCCTTCTGCCGGACGAATCCGGTTCATCGATCAAAACGGGATAATCGTGAAGAAAGAAGGCTTCCCCGGGACAATCGGACGAGAAACCTGCGCCATCACCGGACGCAATTTCATTCTTCCAGAACGGGGCGGAGCCTGGCAACATCCGGAAAACAATCGGGAAACGGTCTGAGAACGGGGTGTTGGCGAAGAGGAAAGTCGGAAGAACTCGACAGCGGCGGGGGCTTTATGCCTTTTCGAACGGACAGGAAGGGTTTGTCCCGGCGGCGGGGGTCGGAAGGTCACTGGAAGGACCCGGAAGGAGATCGGCCACGTGGAAGGCGTTTCCGCCGGCCGTTTTTGAACGGTACATGGCTTCGTCCGCCTGTTTCAGGAGATAGGAGGCATCCGTCCCGTGGTCCGGAAAGACGGCGATCCCGATACTGACTCCCATCGTCGCCTGTCGCCCTCCGAGAAGAAAGGGATCCGCCATCGACCGGATCAGGCGGTCGGCAATCCGTTCCGGCGTTTTTCCGTCGCCTATCGACCGGAGCAGGAGCAGGAACTCGTCCCCGCCAAGCCGGGCCAGGATGTCGTCTTCGCGTATGGCTCCCAGGAACCGTTCGCTCACCAGCCGAAGAGCCATGTCCCCCTGCTCGTGGCCCAGACGGTCGTTCACCTCCTTGAAATGGTCCAGATCAATGTACAGAAGGGCCAGTCGTTCCTTTCCGGAAAAGAGGCCCGACAGAAAGCCTTCCAGTGCGTCCAGGACAGCCGCCCGATTGGGGAGCCCCGTCAGCGGATCGTGTCGGGCGTCGTGATAAAGGTGTGAAACCAGGCGGTTTACGCTTGAAATGTCTTTTGTGATGCGGGTGGCCGTGACACCGAGAAAGACCGAAAACAGGACAAACGACATTCCGAACAATCCGGACGTACCCAAAAGATGCAATCGGGCACGGGTTTTCTCAAATTCTCCAATCCGGTGGTAGCGGGTGCGCAGGTCTGCCAGATAACGGGCGCTGTCGGCCAGCCCACCGGCCCGGTCCGTTTTCCGGAAATGCACCCGGGTTTCCATCAGTCCCCGCTCTTCGAGCGTCCGGGCGAGAGGCAGAAGGATCGCGGCTTCGTGACGAGACAATGCGTCGAATACCGCTTCACCCGATACCCCTCCGCTCTGGAGCAGGATTCTTCGAAGGCGTTCGGTATCGCGAAAAAGCGTTTCGATCCCCGACGTGTAGGCGACGAGATAGGCTCTCTGGCCGGAAACAAGGTAGCCGGAACGGCCCAGACGGATTTGTCCGATATCGGAATCGATCCGGTCGATTCCCCGGACGACCCGGTCAAAGATGCGAACCTGCCTTTCGTCATTAAGCCAGGAAAAGACTTCCAGGAGAGCACCGCCATAGGACAGGACAGTGAAAAAGGTGAGAAGGAAAAGGAAAAAGGCCAGCTTCCGGCCGGACCACGTCCACGGAGAAAGAAATGTTCGGGCGACCATACGGCCGGGCCGGGAATCGTCTCTCGTCATCGGTTGAGTTCCTCGCCTTGCCGCAGAAGATCGGGGCTGGATCGGAGAGCCTTGCGCCTCCGGATCCGATCGTCAGCGGGCCTGCCTTTCGGGGGAAGAAGGCAAAGCCGCCCGTTTGGCGGAGGGACGGATCTTGCGCCGGAAACTGACCACGACCCCTTCGGCCTGACCGTCGGGGTGAAAGAAAGGCGTCGCCGTGCCATCGACCGGGACGGTGGAACCGTCGGGCCGAAGCAAGACAGTGCCCTGCGGGAATCGGAAGGGTTGCTTTTCCCGCAGGACTTTTTGCACCGGATCGGTGGACTGCCGGTTCCGGTGTTTGTCGAAAAGGGGAACGGCCACTCCGAAAGTCTTTTTCCGGATGGCGGAAAGGGGCTTGTCGAGAAGATCCCGGGAGACGGCATTCTCGAAAAGGATCTTCCCGGAAAAATCGGTAATGATCATCGCCTCGCCCAGGGCATCGAGCATGTCCCGAAAAAAATCGGTCGACGGAGAAGAACCGGTGGCGAATCCGGAAGGCGACTCGCCTTCCGGAGAAAGCCTTCCCGCCTGGAGATCACGGTCTTCAGCCTCCGTTTCCCGTGCGGCCGGAGACCAGTCCAGCAGGGCACCGATCTCCTCCGGGGTCAAAATGTTCCTCTCCATGATGCTGTCTCCATGTCTTCCTCAAAGTGTTCGGGCGGACCGGAAAACCTTTTCACGAATCCTGCCACAATATGTGCACTATCATCTCCCTGTCCTCTCTTTGCTTCAATGGTCGCCGTCACGCCGGCGAGTGACATCCGTCACGGATTCCGGAGATCTCTCCTCCGGGACAGTCCTCTCCCGGACCGCGGATGCCCGTCCGACGGCCCGGAGGCCTCCCCGGAACTTCGCCTTTTCCGGTCCGGGAGGCAGGAGGAAGACCCCGCCACCCAGCGAAACGGCCCGGACATGGGCGGGAATGGTCCGGTCACCCTTCGGAACGATCAGAACGATCCGTCGTCTCACACCGTCCCCTTCTTCCATATCGACCGTTGCCAGCCTCCTTCCGAACACCTTGAACATCGGATTGGCCGGAAAGGGGTCCGCTCCGATTTCGATGATCAGGGACGCAAGAGTCAGAAGCAGGAGGGCCATCCAGGGATGCGGGTGGACCGCCGGAAAAAGATAGATGACGATATAGGCCACGGCCATGTCCGTGTGTTCCGATTGGGAAATCACCCGGAGAGCGACCGGCTTCCCTTTCTCTCCGGCAATCCGGAGCGAAAACCATCCGGCCACTCCCAGCAACACCGGGACGACCAGAAGAAACCCTCCGATATCGGGCCGGCCGCGGAGGACCTCGGCGATAGCGCCGAAGAGGTAGGAAGGAACCAGAATGTTGAGGGCCAGGATGGAACGGAATCCCCGAGTCAAGAAAACCGTCCGGCCATACAGGAGACGTGCCGCCCCGTCATGCGTCGTGCGTTCATCCGAATCGTTCCTTTCCAAAAAGGGGTTTTCATCCGGAGCGGTTCGATCTCGAAACGCATCCGGAGAGGTCCTGTTCCCGAAGAAGACGGCAAGGATCAAAAAGGGGGAGTTCGGAGAGATACGCGGAAAAAAATCCCGGAAGCGCATCCATCGACGGGATGCTTTCCGGAAAAACCGAATGTCCGTCAAACGTCGCGGACGGGAGGAAAGCCACGGGATTTTTCTTTTTCAGCCGGCGACAGGCGCCGGGAAAAGCCAAAACCGGTGATCTTCTCCGGGAGGGGTCCTGCCGGACACCTCTTAGCCCTTTCATTCACGGTATAACCCCGGGAAGACGGAGTCAACCCGAAAGACACCCGGGCGCGCCGGCTACCGATGGGGGAGAAAGAGGCGGAAGTCCGGCACCCGGTCCGGGAAAATCTCCCGAATTTTTGAGGGACGGACCTCTATTCTGGTGCCCGGTCCTGACCGGAATTCGAAAAAAACCGGCAGACATCTTCGGGAGGAATCGGACCGCTGAAGAAAAATCCTTGCGCGTGGCGGCAGCCGTTTTCCTGAAGAAAAAGGGCCTGTTCGACGCATTCCACCCCTTCCGCCACCACGTCGATCGACAGGGAACGGGCCATCGCCAGGATCGCCCGGACGATCGCCTGATCGTGGTGGTTGTCCATCATGTCCTTGAGAAAGGACCGGTCGATCTTGAGGATGTCGACGGGAAAATGCCGGAGGTAGGTCAGGGAAGAATACCCGATGCCGAAATCGTCGATGGACACCTTGACCCCCATTTCCCGGATGCGGGTCAGGGTTGAAAGAGTGTGGCGGTCCCGGAACATCAGGGTCCGCTCCGTGATTTCCAGCTCCAGTCTGTCCGCCGGGAAACCGCTTTCGACTATTTCCGCTTCCAGAAACTCCACGAACCCTTCCGCATGGATCTGACGGACCCCCACGTTGACGGTCAGACGCCCCGGGAAGATGCCCCGACGAACCCACTCCGCCCCCTGGCGAAGCGATTCCCGCAGAACCCACTGGCCCAACGGGACGATCAGACCTGCCTCCTCGGCCAGAGGAATGAACCCCTCCGGAGGACGGACCTTTCCCTTGTGACGCCACCGGAGAAGTGCCTCCACGCCCACCGTTCGGGCTCCTTCAAGATGAACGATCGGCTGGTAGAGCAGGAAGAAGCTGTTTTTCTCCAGGGCTTCTCTCAGGTCGGATTCGATCCGGAGGGAATTCTGGACCGACCGGTTCATTTCCCGGGAAAAGAACCGGATGTTGTTCCTCCCTGCTCTCTTGACCTGGTACAGGGCGATGTCCGCGTTCCGGACCAGCGTGGTCGCGCGGGAGCCGTCCATCGGGCAGAGCGCCACCCCGATGCTGACGGTCAGATCGGCGCGGGTCGAATCGATGCGGAAAGGGATCGCCGCCTCGAACATGAGACGTCGTCCCAAATCCAGGGCCTCTTCTTTGTCCGGAAGGTCCGACAGGACGACCGCGAATTCGTCTCCTCCGATCCGGGCGATCGTATCCGTCTCCCGCACGATGCTCTTCAGTCGCCTGCCCAGCTCGATCAGGATCCGGTCTCCGAACGGATGCCCCATCCGGTCGTTGATGTTCTTGAAGTCGTCGACGTCGATATAGAGCAGAGCGGCCAGGGTCCCTTCGCGCTGGGCCCGGGCAATGGCCTGGGTCAGCCGGTCCTGGAACAGATGGCGGTTCGGAAGACCCGTCAGGGCATCATAGTTGGCCTGGTAGGCGATTCTCTGCTCGAGCTTTCTTTTTTCGGTGACGTCGTGAAAGACGATGACCGCTCCCCGGACCCGACCGTCGTCGTCCAGGATCGGAGCAGCCGAATCTTCGATGGAGTATTCTTCGCCGGAACGGCTCAGAAGAAGCGTGTGGTTGGCAAGACCCACGATGGTCCCTTCCCTCAGACAACGGGTCACCGGACATTCGGTCGATTTCCGGGTGTATTCGTTCACGATCACAAAGACCGTCGAAACCGTCTTTCCGCTCGCGACCGACAGGTTCCAGCCGGTCAGACGTTCGGCCACGGGATTCATGTAGACGACCCGTCCTTCGCCGTCGGTGGTGATGACCGCATCTCCGATCGACCGGAGCGTCACGAACCACTGTTCTTTTTCCATGTGCAGATCGTGAATCAGCTGTTTCCGGACGGAAATGTCCCGGATCGCAACCATGAATCCGATCCTTCGGTCCTCCATGTCGCATACGGCGGCTCCCCAGGCCTCCCCCCAGAAAACCCGGCTGTTCTTCCGGACGTAGCGCACTTCATAAGGGGGATGCACGGATGGAGAGGAAGGACTATAGCGCAGACGCCCCTGTTCCTCGAAATCCTCCCGGCAGGCGTAGAGGAACTCCGTCGTTTTTCCCAGAACTTCCTCCCCGTCATAGCCGAAAAGACGGGTAAAAGCCCCGTTGGTCCACAGGATCCGGCGATCGAGGTCGACGGCGATGATCGCTTCTCCCATCGCCTGGAGGATGAACTGGTGTTCGAACTCGGACGGAAGCGGTTTCATGCGGCGGGATCAGTATCCGGGGTCCGCGTGGTCCTCTGGCAGGTCTTCTCCGGGAGAGGCCATGTGCCACAGGAGGTAGGACGCCACCAGCGGAAGGAGGACCGTGTGATGGTTCCCGGTTTCCTGGAGGAGATGGCGAAGCCCGTTCTTCACCTCGGGAAGGTTTGTCGTGTCGAGAACGATGTCGACGGGGTGTTCCGGAAGCGTCAGGGCCGCCCGATAGTCTTCATAGACCGGAACGCCCGCTTCCCGGGCCCTTTGGAGGAGAGGATGGCGCGAGTCGATTTCGCATACGCCGGCGATGCGGACACGGTTTTCCCCCAGCTCACGGAATTTTTCGTAAAATCGCGATCCGACCCGTCCCATTCCGATCAGAAGCACCGAAACCGGCTTCATTCTCCCCCTTCGCAATCTCCGACCGTTTCTGCACGAAGATCTTCAAAAAAAAACAATATGGAAACTGTCCGTGTCGACGCACATAAAACTTTCAAAAAAGAAAAGTCATCTCTTCATTTTATCACACTCTCTCAAAAGTCAATTTTTTTGTAACAATATCTTTTTCCAGACGATTCTCTTTCGCATGACAGAGAATCCGCCTTTTCTGAAAGATGTTTCTCCGATTCCGACGACTGTTCCATCGGGTTCAGGAATCCGAAAAGGATTGATAGAAAAATCCAAAAGACATAAAATTTCTTTGTCTCGACACTGTTCTTCCCGGATCGGGGGATCCACCCTCTCCGGATTTCGACCGGTCCCACACAGTTCCTTCCTTGTTTTTGCGGGATTTCGAAAAGGTGAGCGCGGATGCTTCAGTGGAAAATGCACGTCCATAACGCGATCTTCACACCACCCTTTCCGGACAAGATCGCGTTCCACAACCTGATCGATTCTCTGGGCGCCTACCAGGGCATTTTCCGGAACAACGAATACCTCGAACTTTATTCCCGCTACCAGACGCGCGTCTGGCCTTCCGTCAGTCACGAAAAAACCTATCGGGACCTGATTTCCTACCTGGAGGAATCCGTCCGGCCGGACGAGATCTCCCGTTTCGAACCGTTTCGGGAAAGGGCTCTCACCTATCCGGAAACGCTGACCGGAAGTTTTTCGTTTTCCCGTCCGGTGTCGAGCGATTTCTCCCATGTCGGCATTTCCATGCGACATTCTCCGTGGGGAATGCACGTGACTTTTTCTCCGGGAAAGGACCGGACCGCGGTCGAGAAAATGTTGAACTCCAGCGAAAAGGTGTGCTGGGAAACTCTCTGGCAAGGGCTTTCCCCCTGGTTTTCGGAAGAGGAAATCGAACGTCTCGCCTATGAAATCATCCGGACGATTCCCGAAGAACTCGTCCGGGGAGCCGTCTTCTATCGGGAAACCCCTTCTCCCTTTGGAGACGGAACAGTCAAAACCCTTGCCTACGAATTCAAGAAAGACAGGTGGCACCGGAATCTCCTCGAGGAGGAACCCCTTCCACCCTCCCTGAAAACACAGGCTTATCGCCGAAAGGACGAACTGATCCTCCGGACCAACATTTTCGTCGGCAGCGTCCTGCCCCTTTTCCGCATCGATATCCCTTACAGGAATCTCGAAGTCTTCGGACTCTACCCTTTCCGGGATTTTCTCGCGGACTATTCCGTCCGCTCCGTCCGTCTCGCATCGGCTTTCACATCCTGCCTCTTCCGGTTTGCGTCCTTTTGGGAGGACGGTGTCTACCAGATGGAGGGACTTCCGGCGATCGCATCCGCCCTTTCTCCGGAAGACCCTCACTCCCTCGTCGTCCTCCCTCTCTGGAACGTCACGGAAAACGCCTTGCCGGAAATCCGGAGAAGCACCCGCCTGTCCGACCCCCTCTTTTTCGACCGGGAAAAAGGAATGGGATTGATCCTTCTCCGCGATTGTCCGATCGAAAGCGCACAATCGGTCGTCTGTCCGAATCTCGGAAAAAAATTGTCCTGCCCTGTCGATGCCCCCCTGACGGTGAGGGCATTCCTCGAGACCCGATAGACATTGCGTACCGGCGTTCCCGAAAAGACTTGCCTTCTGCGAATCCGGTGAGACATAATCAGGAAACAAGACAGGCGATGGGGTTCGCCGAAACCGCACCGGCCGTTTCCGGGAGCTGATGACCCCTACTCCATTTCAGAGTAGGAGGTTCATCGTGATCGGGATCGTTCTGATCGTCCTGTTTTCCGTCCAGCTTTCGATCTTGTCCTTTCGTCTTCTGACCCTTCTTCCCGCGACTTTCCGGGAAACCCTTCTCAAATATTCGGGACTCCTGTTGCTCGGAGCCCTCCTGATTTTCTTCGTCCTGTTCGAAACGTCTTTCCAATGGCCGGATTTTTCGTCCAGGGCACCTTCCTACAGCCTCTGGGCGCCTTCGTGAACCGCTCCCTTTTCCAATCGGGCAACCCCTGGTGGACGCTTCTGACCGTGGTCGTGGGCACCGGAATGCCCTTTGCCGACACGACCATCACCAATGTCGGCCGGTATTATATCGTCAGCGGTCTGGGCGTGATCCCATACGAAACGGGCTGGCTGACGGCCGGATACAGTCTCGCCCTGGCCGTCGGCGTTCCCCTGTCGCACCGGCTGCGGGGCTTTCTGGAAGAAAAGGACCTCTACTCCCTGGCTCTTCTGGTGTTCATGGCGGGTTCGGTCGTGGTCGCCCTTTCCGACCGGTTTTCCTCCGCGATGTTCGGGCGGGGTCTCGAAGGGCTTGCCGGCGGGGTTCTGATCCCCATGGCCCCGGCCCTTCTCCAGGAGGTCTTTCCCTCGAACCGTCTCGCGACGGCCCAGTCGCTCTTCAGCCTGTCGGCCAGCGTCTGGGTGACGGTCGGCCCCACGATCGGCGGATGGATCATCGACGATATCGGCTGGAGATGGGCTTTCGCCATCAACGTTCCGATCGGTTGCCTGGCGTTGCTGATGGCCCAGTACTTCCTGCGGGACCATCCCCGGACGGATCCGAGGCCGTTCGACTTTCCGGGGTTTCTTCTGTTGTCGACCACGCTCGGTCTCCTGTTCACGGCCTACATGTCCGCCGAATGGTACGGATGGCATTCCGTGTTCATCGCCCGCCTGGAAATGGGGTCGTCGTTCTTCTTCTCTTTCTTTCTCCTGCGCTCTTTCCTTTTCCGGGGAGCGATACTTCCGTTCGAAGTCCTCGGAAATCCCCGTTTTGTCCTGCTTCTCCTGGCCACGTTCCTTCAGGCGACCCAAGCCTTCGGACGACTCTATCTCCTGGCACCCTTCCTGGAGAAGAACGACCGTTTCCAGGCCCATCACGCCGGTGCGATCGTCGCCGTCGGAGCGATCGCAGAAATCCTCGTCTCCCTTTCGTTCCTTCTGACCTTCCGGGACCACCGGCAATGGATATCCCTTCTCGCCTTCGGAACCTTTCTGGTCGCCATTGCCAACGTGGACTATCTTTTCCTGCCCGCCAACGTTTTCGATATGGCTTTGACCGTCCGGTCGCAACTGGTCTTCGGGGCGGGCCTCGCTCTGGCCCAGCTGTCCCTCGCCCCCATCTCCCGGGCGTTCCAGCCCCCGAACCTTGTGCGTCCTTCCACCACATGGCTTTTGTTCGCCCAGTTTCTGGGAGGAGCCTGGGGCACCATGATATCGCGGCATCTCGTCCACCATATCCAGCCAGTGTTCCTGCTCGATCTTGCCCAGACATCCTCCCCCCTTCGCTCCCAAGGGACGTTCCGCCTCCTTCATCAGATTGCCGGAGAGTTCACCTCGAACCTGATTTTCCTGGATCTCGGGCTGATCGGCCTTCTGGGCTGCGCGGCGGCCCTGCTCCTCCTCCTGTTTCCCGACAATGTCCGCTCGTCTCCCTCCGAAACCGCTTCCTCACAATGAGCGGTAGCATCCTCCCCATTCCCCGTTTTTGACCTCGAAAAGAGGGGGAACGTATCATGATATTTCCGGATTCCCCGAACGTTCCGTCATTCTCCCGGAAGAAGGATTGCTCGGCAAGAAAGACAACAACTGGAAAAGTTTGTTTCCGGAGGGAGGCGAAAGCATGTCCAGACTTTTTGAACCCCTGAAAATCAAGACTGTCACCCTCCGGAATCGCATCTGCGTATCGCCCATGTGCCAGTACTCCACCCCGGACGGCGTGGCCGGAGACTGGCACATGGTCCACCTGGGGAGCCGGGCCGTCGGAGGGGCCGGCGTCGTGATGGTCGAGGCGTCCGCGGTGAGTCCCGAAGGACGGATCACCCCCGACGACCTGGGCATCTGGTCCGACCGTCAGGCGGAAGCCCTGGCTCCGATCGTCTCGTTCATGCAACGCTTTGGAGCCGTTTGCGGCATCCAGATCGCCCACGCCGGCAGGAAAGCCTCGACGGCAGCGCCCTTCAAGGGCGGTCACCCCCTCTCCTCTTCGGAAGGAAGCTGGCAGACGCTGGGCCCGAGCGCCGTCCCCTTCGGGCATTATCCCGCCCCCCGGGCCCTGGAGAAAACGGATCTGGACAAGGTCAAAAACGACTTCCGGGACGCTGCCCGAAGAGCCCTTTCCGCGCGGTTCGAAATTCTGGAGATCCATCTGGCCCACGGCTATCTGCTTCACAGTTTTCTTTCCCCTCTTTCCAACCGGCGAACGGACGAATATGGGGGCTCATTGGAAAACCGGATGCGTTTCCCGCTCGAGGTCGTTCGGACCGTCCGGGAGATCTGGCCCGAAACCTTGCCACTCTGGGTCCGCATCTCCTCGACCGACTGGGCGGAGGGCGGGTGGGACCCTGACATGTCGGTGGAACTGTCCCGTCGCCTGAAGTCGGCAGGCGTGGATGTGATCGACGCCTCTTCGGGGGGTCTGACGCCGGACGCGGTCATTCCCGTAGGCCCCGGCTACCAGACGGCGATCGCGGCCCGGATCCGGCGCGAGGCGGACATTCCCGTCGTGGCCGTCGGGATGATCACCGACCCCGTCCAGGCCGAACATACGCTCATGACCGGTCAGGCCGACCTCGTGAGTCTCGCCCGGGAGATGCTTCGGGACCCCTACTGGCCTCTCCATGCGGCTCATCGGCTGGGGCAGAATGTCGCCTGGCCCGCCCAGTACGAACGGGCGAAACCCCGTTAAACTCCGAAACAACCACTTCCTGAAAGGATCGTGCGTGTCGAACCGGATTGGCCCCATTGCCGCACTGGGACTTCTTTCCCTGATCTGGGGGTACAATTGGGTTGTGATGAAGGTTGGTCTCAAGGATTGCCC
>JAKAYA010000059.1 GCA_021826965.1 Nitrospirota bacterium | reverse complement strand
GGGCCTCGGCGATGGTCTCTTCCGTCTTGTGGGCCAGGAGAGGGTTCACTTCAATGGAGACGAATCCGTCTGTGCCGCCGGTTTCCTGGTGAACAGGCCGGAAAAAGTCACACGCCCGCCGGATGTCACGCACCATCAGAACGCGGAGGATTTGCTGCGCGTTGTAACCCCGTCTGGAAAGAAAAGCAATCTCTCCGTCGTAGGAGGCACTCCCGTTGATGGCTTTTTCGAAAATGGTGGGGTTCGAGGTCATTCCCCGGATCCCGACAATGTGAATCAGATGATCGAGCTTGCCGGAATCCATCAGGTCCCGGCTGATGCTGTCCAGCCAGATACTTTGTCCCAGCGTGGCCAGTTCCCTGACGCGGGACGGGGTGTCGGCCCCTGCCGACCTGGAAGGGGAGGACATTGTCGTATCTCCTTATAATAATGAATGTGGACTCGCTCCCTGCCGGAAAAAACTCAGCGGAAAGACTCTCCCGGCCAGCGTTCACCAATTCGGGCCAGAACGGCTTCCGGAGTGAAACCGAAGGCCTCCATCAGGCGTTCGGCAGGAGCGCTGGCGCCAAAGGTTTCCATCCCGATGACAAGATCTTCCGGTCGGGCATATGGATACCATCCCATCGGATGAGCCGCTTCCACCAGGACCCGGGACAGGCCGGGCAAGAGAATCCGGTCCCGCACCTCCCGGGGCTGGCGATTCAGGCGGTTCGTCGAAGGTACCGAGACGAGACGGACCGGAATGTTGCGCGACAGGAGACGTTCCTGGACCTCCCACAAGAGCCCCAGTTCGGATCCGGAAGCCAGCAGGACCAGACGAGGGTTTTCCCCGGTGTCCCGAACGACATAAGCACCTGTTTCAACCCCCTTGCGGACGATATCCGCGGAAAGCGGCAAGGTCGGAACCTTCTGTCGTGTCAGAACCAGACAGGATGGGCCGGTCCGTTCCGCCAGGATGACGGAAAGAGCCTGAACGGTCTCGTTCGCATCTCCCGGACGGTAGACGGTCATCCCCGGGATCGCCCTCAGACCGGGAAGATGTTCGACCGGCTGGTGCGTGGGGCCGTCCTCCCCCAAGCCAATGCTGTCGTGCGTCAGGACGAAAAGGACCGGCTGGTGCATGAGCGCAGCCAGCCGCATGGATCCCCGCATATAATCCGAAAACACCAGAAAAGTTCCACCATAAGGTCGAACCATGCCGGTCAGGGCCATCCCGTTCAGGACCCCGGCCATCGCGTGCTCCCGGACGCCGAAGTGGAGATTCTTCCCCTGAGGCGTTCCTTTCTGGCAGTCCACTTCGCCCTTGATCAGGGTGTTGTTGGAAGGAGCCAGATCGGCCGATCCCCCCCACAGGCCTGGAAGCTCCTTCGAAGCCGTCTGGAGGGCTTCTCCGAATGCCTGCCGGGTCGCCAGACCCTTCGGATCGGCCGGATACGGTGGGTACTTTTCGAGGACCGGTCCGGCCAGAGCTTCTCCAGACATCCATTTCTGCCAAAGAGCCAGGAGATCCGGATGAGCCTCTCCGTATTTCTTGAGGATATCCTGCCAGATCGTTTGTGCCCTGGCTTTTTCCCGGGCGAGCCCTTCGAAATGGGTCCGGACATCCGCAGGAACGAAAAAGTCCGGCTCTTCGGGCCATCCCAGGTTCCGCTTGGTGTTCAGGACTTCTTCAGCCCCCAGGGCACTTCCGTGCGCGTGCGCCGTGTCCTGATATTTGGGACTGCCGAACCCGATGTGTGTCCTCACGACGATCATTTTCGGAGTCCCCGGTTCACCCTCCATCTGAAGTTCAGGGTCCGTGGCCCAGGCGAGAGCCGCCCGCACTTCCTCCCGGTCGTTTCCGTCCTCGACGTAGCGGACGGACCAGTTCAAGGCCAGAAAACGGTCCCCGACCGTTTCGGTGAAGGCCAGGCTGGTGGAGCCGTCGATGGAGATATGATTGTCGTCGTACAGGCAGATCAGGTTGGAAAGGCCCTGGTGACCCGCCAGAGATGCCGCTTCGTTTGAAATTCCCTCCATCATGTCGCCGTCACCGGCCACGACAAAGACTCTCGGGTCGAGAATGGGGAAACCCGGACGATTGAAGTGACCACCGGCATAACGCAGAGCCATGGCCATTCCAACAGCATTTGCAAACCCTTGCCCCAGCGGCCCCGTTGTCGTCTCCACTCCGACAGTGTGCCCATACTCCGGATGTCCGGGAGTACGACTTCCCCATTGGCGGAAATTGCGAAGGTCATCAAGCTCGAGCCCGTATCCGAAGAGGTGAAGAAAACCATAGAGAAGCATGGAAGCATGACCGGCAGACAGGACGAACCGGTCCCTGTTCGGCCAGGCGGGATCCTTCGGGTTGAAACGAAGGAATTCGGACCAGAGAACGTAAGCGGGAGAAGCAAATCCCATGGGTGTCCCCGGATGGCCCGAGTTGGCCTTCTGGACGGCATCCAGGGCCAGCATGCGAAGAGTGTTGATCGCGCGATCATCGATTGACGGTGTCATGAAAATCTCCTTGGCATTGGTTGACCGGCCTTTATCGGCTTGATCCCCCGGAATCGGCGGGGACCGGCGTTCCGATCATGAGACGGGAAAACGAAGGGTCTTCTGCGTCCCGGTCGATCCAGAACTCGGGATAATGACCGTTTTCAAGGGACAGTGTCAAAAGTTCCTGAACCGGACAATTTTTCATATCGACCAGGATCTCCCGGAGAATTCCCTTCTTCCTCGTTCCCGGAGCAATGAAAATGAGATGCTGGGCATGAGCCAGCAACCGGTAGCCGAGCGTGATCCTGCCGAGACGGTCCCCTTCCGGAGGAACGGGCAGGACAAGGTGGCGATGTTCGCCCGACGGATCCGACCCCGGAAAAAGGCTGGCCGTATGCCCGTCTTCACCCACACCAAGGAAAGCCCAGTCAAAAGCGGGAACATGAAGACCGGTCGTCTTGAACCGGTCGAGAAGCGCCCGTTCGTAACGGAGAGCTTCCCCTTCCGGAGACGCCGTCTCTCCCCGCATCCGCTCGAAGGCCGTTTCGGGGAATCCTCCGCGGGCGAGCAGTGTTTCATGGATCATGCGACTGTTGCTCCGGGGATCGTCAGGACGGACCATCCGCTCGTCTCCGGGCACAAAGAACAGTTTTTCCCGGAGGGGCTTTGGCCATTCGGAAAAGCGTTTCCCGGCCTCCTCATAGAGGAGCCGGGGAGAACCGCCTCCGGCCAGAATCACCGAAGCGTGTCCCTGCGACATGATCTTCTCCCGGATGCTCTCGACAAAGACAGCCGCCCCTTCCCGGGCCAGCGTGGCTTCGTCCGGAAACACACGGAGACGGGGAAGAACGGGATTCAAATGTTCTTCGGTACGGGACACCATCGTTCAACCTCCCACCGGAAAACAATGCGCGAACGCGGAAAACACGGCGACTCCGGAAACCATCCCTGCAACACTCTTCATCTTTGCCCGATTGGCGGGCAATTTTCAAGATATTCCCGAAGCGTGTTCCGCTTTATTTTTCAACCGCAGAAGAGCTTCATAGGCCGCTCCCAGCAGAGGGGTCTCCTCCCGGACAAGCACACCGACCGGAACCTGTTCAAGAAACGGACGGTATCGTCCCTTCTCGGCCATATGTTCCAGAAAGGAAGGCTCCGTCAGAAAAGGCAGAATCTTGACCGGAATTCCTCCTCCCAGGAATACTCCTCCGGTGGCAAGGGCCTTCAGCGCCATGTTCCCCGCCTCCTGGGCGAGGATCTCGGAAAACAACCGGAGGGCCGTCCGGGCGCAAGCGTCGGTTCCGTCCAGCGCCGACTGGGTAATGTGTTCGGGAAGATGTTCTTCGGGAAGGGCCCTGTCCAGAAGATTGGGACGCGGACCTTCCAGGCAGACAAAGCGGTAGATATTGATCAGGCCCGGACCGGACAGAAGACGTTCGGAACTCGCATGATCGAAGCGCGTCCAGAGATATTCCAGGAGTTTCACCTGTTCAGGGTTCACCGGAGCCCAATCCGAATGCCCGCCTTCGGAAGGCCACGGACGAAGCGTCCCCCGGGTTTCTTCCAGAAGGGCTTCTCCCAGACCTGTTCCCGGGGCAATCAGGACAGCGTTCCCCCCTCCGTCGGCCGACCCTTGCCGGAGCCAGTGAATTCCTCCGGCTTCCCGCACCACATTGATCCCCCACCCCATGGCGACCAGATCGTTGACGAGATGGGCCGTTCCCGGCTTCCAGGAGAAATCTTTTTCAAGAACATCGCCTTCGATGACCCACGGAAGGTTGGTTGTTTCGCAACGATTTCCCAGAACAGGTCCCGCGACACCGAATGTCGCCAGAACCGGAAGATCCCCAAGAACGGAACGGTTCTTTTTCAGAAAGGTCTCGACAATGGGCGTCAGGCCGGAAAACTCGTGACTCGGATAACGTTCGGACACATTTGCCGAGGGGAGGTTTCGGGCGGCGATCGATTTCTCAAGGTTATCCGGGGAAAAAAGTCCCAGCGCCGTCTTCGTCCCGCCAATATCTCCGGCCAGAATCCAGCCATCGACCATTCCCGCTCTCCTCTGTCAGCACATTTCCGAAAGGACCGTCGGGCCCGAGTGAATTCCCGGACCAGGTCAAGAATGCGGAAAGACATGTTCCGACAATCCCCCCGGACAGCAAAACACTGGCTCCGGCGAGCTGTGTCCTGAACGGAGCCCTCTCGGGGTTGCCTGCGGTCTCTTCGTCATCCGCCGGGACCCGGAAGCCAGATTGACCTGCTCTTTTCAATGTAGGCCATTTTGAGGAGGTTGGCAAAGTCGAAATTTCGTCACAGGAGAGAACGGAGGACCGACCGCGAAGCAAGGCTCCCTCGATCAGGTCCGTCCGGATTTTTGCATGGACCGTTTTCCCGATGGGGAATCTGCGAAGGTGAAAAACCTGTCGATGTGTTTTGACAGACCCGAAGATCTTCTTCGAAATTCGTCCAGAACGGGTCTCACCCCTGGAGAGAAAGGGGCCAGACCCATCCTTTTGAGACCCGGATCGGAGAGGCAACAGCCCCGGCCGGAGATCATCGATTTCCAGCGAGAATCAGTCCTCTGCCATGCGTTTTTCCACTTCCTCATCGACAAGTTCCTTGCCGAATTCGGCAAGTGTGTCGTGACAGACCCAAAAACAGGAGTCGACCTTGCTGACCGCACCGGTCCAGAGCGTCCGTCCCGATTTGGTGGAAAGCATCTTCCAGGTAAATCCGACGACAGGTTCGGTCGACAGTCCTGACCGGTACTCGTACTCGGTCACGTTGCCGAAGAGGACCGCATCGATGTGTTCACGGGCCAGAGATTCCAGAACGCTGTTCGGAAGAGTTCCGCTCTCCGCCATTTTCGCAATGTCCTTCGATGTGCCCGGGCTTGCAGAAGCCAGATACATGGCATGATTGACCGTAATGGATGACACGAACAGGGCGGAAATGGTTTTACCGGCTTCCGGCGTCGAAGTCAGGTTCTTGAAAGGAAGGAGCAACACAGACATGTGATCAAGAGGTTCGGAAGACCGGTAGCGGGAAGTGGCACATCCTCCCGAAAGAAGAGCCGATACAAGAATGAGCAGACAGATTGTCCTGCTGAACCACGCCGTGTTCTGAAACATATATGAATCCTTTCTCAAAACAGAAAGTTGATCCCGATCATCAGTTCTTCGGATGGCCCGGAGTAGACGGTGGACTCGTTAAAGTAGACGGCATTCCCGTAAAAAGACCAGTGCAGGGAAACGGGATAACGGATTCCGAGGGATCCCTCGAACGAAGCGATGCGGTTGTAAAAGTCATCATACCCTCCGAATTGTCCATTCAACATCAACCCATTTTCGTACTGTTTGGTCATGTTCAGCGCCAAAAGCACGTATTGCTGCCGCATGATCTCCGGGACAAGAGCGGCGACGGCGGGCGAGTCGGCCATAACAGTCCAGTCATCGTATCCCGCCAGAATGTCCAGCTCCGGGTCCTCCGTCAATTGGTAATCCATGTAGCCGAAGGTATTGTGAAGGCTTCCGTACGGCAAAGTGCCGTTTTGAAGAAGATAGTCGTAATACCAGTAGTTGGCTCCCAACGACAGCCGTTTCGTCAGCTGGAGACTGGCGGATACGTTGACACCGCTCTCACTTCCGTTCATCTGGACCGCTTGCCCGAAATCTCCCCAGATCATGTTGTCGACACCCTGGATGTCCAGGGTCAAGAATCCCGGATTGTAAAAAAAATGGCCATAGAGGCCTGCTCTGGCGAGAGAGGTGTCACCGGCGTCGACCTGAATGTCCGTATGGTCGTCGATACGATCGTCGAGTCCGGCATAGGTCCAGCTGTTGGTCCCGTTTCCCTGACCGGAAACGAATCCGAGGTATTCTGTCCGTCCTGCAATGAAGCGAAGACCGCTGGCCATGGGGGATTCCACCTGGACATCCCCCAGAAAGACGGCACCTCCCGTGTAATTGATACCCAGAGCGGAAAAATTCAAATTCCAGCTGGGAAGAGCCGAGAGGAGCGAAGCATTGGCCTCAAACGGGGTCTGAATCAATCCCAGCGAATAAAGATGCTGATCCATGACAGGAATGTTGTTCTGATACCCGTTGGGAAAATACGTTTTGAGCAGATCCTGCCGAATGATTTTGTTTTTTGGATGGCTTTGCTTGAAGTGATTCAAAATCGCCCGGGCATTTTCCATACGCCCCTGCTCGATCAGGATTTCCGCCTCCAGAATCGCCAGGTCGACATTTTGGGGATCGATCTTCAGTCCCTTTTGAACCGTTTTCAACGCTTTTCTTAAAAAGTGGACTTTTTTTTCGATATACGCCAACAGATAAATGGCATTCAGATCTGTCGGATGTTTTTGTTCGAACTGGCGGGCGATCTTATAGGCTCGGGGATACTGTTTTTTCCGGATGAGTTTTTCTATTTCTTTTTGTTCGACCGCGTCTTTATCGTTTTTCTTGACAGAATCGGCCGGAGAACCGGTGACCTGACCGGCAGAAACGCCGTCTTGCTCCTGTGCCCAGGTCAAATCCGGCAGAGAAAACAGAAAAGCCAGGCCCAGAAAAAGTATTTTTATCCGATTTCCGAAACGCATCCTGTATTCTCCGTTCCTTTTCCTTCTTTCATGCCCCATCACAACAATAGCCGGTGCAAGAAATGAGGAGGAGTTTCCCTTTCCTGCAATTCTCCGCAGGGTTTCGAGGGACCTTCCCCGACAGATTTCGGAACTCTGATCCGGTTTCCGCTTCGCGACGAGAGCAAGGCATAAGAGAAGTGTGGAGGGGATCCCCCTCCACACCTTGGAAAGAACAAGTTACCTCTTGTCCACCGGATGAACCACCGGATGAACAATGGGGTGGGACCCCGCTTTTGCAGAGGAGGATGCTGCGGCGCCGTGAACAGAGGAAGAAGCCGGAACATGGTGGGACATATCCTTCCGGAGATCCAGACGCGCCGTCCGAAGGGATTTCACGGCACTGGAAAGTTTCGATCTCAGGGTCTTGATCGTCGATTTCAGAGACGCGCTTGGTTTGGAAACTTTGGCGTCTTCGGAGCTTTCCAGGCTCTCCATCGTCGAATTGCGGTCCGCCCGAAGAGACTTGCGGTCTTTTGCGATTTCAGCGACGAGAAGATGGATCGTTTTCTTGTCCTTCGCGATGTCGGCAGAGGCCGAAGTGGCAGTCTTGCTCGTCTTGGAGCTTGACGGTGAGGTGGATGCGACATCCGAATCCGAATCGGTTGAAGTCGTCGCAGTTTTGCCGGAAGTGCTGCTTGCCGTCTTCGTGGATGTTGACGGAGTGCTGGTCGCGACATCGGAATCCGTTGCGGATGTCGACGATTTGCTCGGAGTGCTGCTCGCCGTCTTCGTGGACGAAGTCGACGGGCTCTTCGAAGCCGTGGTGGTGGTTGAAGACGACGGGGATGTTGCCGTCGAGCTGGTGGTGCTGGATTTTGTCGAAGAAACAGCTGCAACGTCAGTACTGCCGGATGCAGATGTCGATGTTTTGCTCGGAGTGCTGCTCGCCGTCTTTGCGGACGTTGATGGAGTGCCGGATGCGACATCGGAATCCGTTGCGGATGTCGACGTCTTGCCGGAAGTGCTGCTCGCCGTCTTCGTGGACGAAGTCGACGGGCTCTTCGAAGCCGTGGTGGTTGTCGAAGACGAAGGAGACGTTGTCTTCGAGCTGCTGGTGGTGGGTTTTGCCGAAGAAACCAGTTTCTTCAATGATGCCTGGTCCGATTTGTATTCCTTGATATTTTTCGCAATATCTTTGATTAAAGCACCTCTTTCAGTCACATCCTTCTTGATCTCGGC
>JAKAYA010000058.1 GCA_021826965.1 Nitrospirota bacterium | reverse complement strand
ACGTCCGGGACTGGGAAGGGGCTTATGCCTCGCTACTCGTCTCCGGCGTCCGTGCGTGCAGCCCGGGGATTCTTGAGGCTTCCCCGGGCGGGCTGTATGAACCCGCCCTAAACCCAGTACACGGCGCGCCCGACAAAGACCGGGTGTTAGCGTAAGAATGGGAATCCCCTTCCTTCAGGGAGGGGAGGTTCAACTCAGCGTCTTCAGTGTCGGTCTTCTGGTATTGGGAGGTTGGCTTTATGCCTATTTCCGATCCGCTTTGACGACTTCCGGTCACTCTCCTTCCATGGTCTCTGCCGTCAGTTGCCTTCTGGCTTATCTGCTGGGTCCCATCGCCATTCGGGAACCTTACTGGATGTCGATCGCCCTTGTCGTCTCGGCGGTCTTTTTTCTGGGAACCCGCGACAAGCTGCATCATCTGGCCGAGACAATTCCGGTCAACGAGCTCCTGACGGCAGGGAAGTTCCTTCTCCTGACGGGAATCATTTTTCCTCTTCTGCCCCGGAAGATTCTCGTCCCTTACATTCCTGTCACTCCTTACCAGGTGTGGGAGGCGGTCGTTGTCGTTTCCTCCCTGTCCTATGCGAGTTATCTCGCGCAGCGCTTTCTTTCGCCCGGAGGAAGCGATTTCCTCGAAGCGGTCCTGGGAGGATTCTATTCTTCCACCGCCTCGACAATCCTTTTATCGCGCAAGGGCCGTCTCCAGTCGGGGCGGGAGAGGGAGATCAACTCGGCCATCATCCTGACAAATTCTCTGATGTACCTCCGGATATTGCTGGTCATCCTTCTTCTCCGGCCTGCAGCCGTGCGGGAAATATGGGGTCCGCTCCTGCTGCTCTTTGTTTCGGGTATTCTTGTCGCGATCGGCTTTTTTCCGAAGAGGGCCTCCTTCTTCGGAAATCCGTCGGGTCCGGAAAAGACTTCGGATGTTTCGGGGAATCCCCTGGAGCTCAATTCCGCCTTTCTGTTCGCTTTCTCCTATATCGTCATTTCCTTTTCGACCCACTGGGTCCACGGTACGTTCGGGTTATCCGGTATTTATGCGCTGGCCGGGCTGGTCGGGGTGACGGACATTGTTCCTTTTGTCCTGAGCGTCGCTCATCCGGGCAGCGCCATGCCCCCGCATGTCATCCTGGTCAGTACGATGGTGGCCGCTTCGTCCAACAACATCGTAAAGGCTATCTACCTTTTGGCGTTCTGGGGGAGAAAGGCCGGAATGCCAGCCCTTTTGTCCCTTCTGGGACTTGCGGCGGAGGGGATACTGCTTGTGATTCTTTTCAGAATGTGAGAACGGAGCTCAAACGAATCGGTCGGGCGAAAACGGTCGGAGGTCGTCGAGGTCTTTTCCTTGCAGAAGGGCGGCTATTTTCTGTCCCGTAACGGGAGCGAGCAGGATTCCGTTTCGATAGTGTCCCGTTGCGAAGATCAGATTCGAATGGAGCGGATGGGGTCCAAGGAGCGGAAGTCCGTCCGGCGTTTTCGGGCGAAGCCCGGACCAGGTCAGCTGGAGAGGTGCGTCCAGCAGGCGGGGACACACATGTTCGAGTGGTGCAAGAAACTCCATGATCCCTCGGGGTGTCACTCGCGTCTGGAATCCTACCGTTTCTTCCGTGGCTCCGATGACGACTGTTCCGTCGAGTTTGGGGACGAAGTAGCCCTTCTCCGGATAAAAGACAACTTTTCTCAGGGGGAAGTCCGGTATCCGGACGGAAAGAATCTGCCCGTTGGCCGGTATCACCGGAGGGACAGGGGACGGGATCTCCATTTCGTTCAGGTAGGCACCCGGTGTCAGGACAATTTTCCGGGAACGGATCCGGTCCCCGTGGGACGTCTCTGCCGTCAGATCCCCGTTCCCCTCCGGACGGATCTTCCGGATGGAGGTTCCCGACCGGAAGGAAACGGAGGTCCGGCTCAGGCCCCCCAGAAGGCCCTTGAGGAGGCGCGGGGCAAATACGTGGGATTCGTGGGGGTAGTGGATGGCTCCCAGAACACTTGGGGAAAGATCGGGAAACTCCTTGCGGATCTCGTCGGAATGGAGGAAGGAAAGACCTTTTCCCCGGGACTGTTGCCATTGCCATCTTGCAGTCAGGCTTTTCAGTTCTTCCGGTGATGTGGCAACGGACAAAATCCCGGAGGAAACCAGATCGGCAGAAAGACCGGAGGCCTTCTGGACATCGTCCACGAATGAAGGGTACAGGGCCAGACTTTCCTGCATCAGGTCCAGAAGGGGGCCCGGCCCGGAGGTTTCGTTCAGCGGGCCGAGAATTCCGGCCGCGGCGTTCGTTGCCAGACCGCCCGGTTCAGAGCGTTCGACAAGAAGCACGCGGAATGGGCCTTTCCGGAGATGCCATGCGATGGAGCACCCGATGATCCCGGCGCCTACAATGACAATGTCCCACTCGGTGGTTCGTGAATCCATCGTTTCCTATCGTCGTCTGACTGTGAAAGAGTGTCCGGACAGGACAGGGACGCTGAAACTGGCCCCCCGGACCGGAAGTCGGGGGACGGAAGAAAGCGTCTCGTGATCGGGGACAAAGCCCTGAAGGGAAAACTTGAGTCAAATGGCCATCCCTGTTAATATCCCACAGGACTTTTGCGAATTCAAGCCACTTTTGGGCTGAGAGAACCGGCTTCTTTTCCGGTGGAGGACCTGTTTGAAGATTGCAGTCGTAGGCACGGGTTATGTGGGGCTTGTCACCGCGACCTGTTTTGCCGAAATGGGTCATGATGTGATCGGTGTCGACATCGATTCATCGAAAGTCGAACGTCTGAGCCGTGGAGAGTCCCCTCTGTTCGAGCCGGGGCTTGAAGCGATGCTGAAAAGCAACTTGTCCGGAGGTCGCCTTTCGTTTACGACGGATCTGTCTCATGCCATCCGGAATTCCCTTTTCTGTTTCATCGCTGTCGGCACTCCGAAAGGGGATGACGGTTCTGCCGACCTGAACGCCGTCCTGTCTGTTGCCCGGTCGGTTGCCAGCCACATGGAGGGGTACAGAATCATCGTGGTCAAGTCGACTGTGCCGGTTGGCACCTGCGACCTTGTTTCCCGCGAGGTGAAGGAAGCGTTGGCCCATCGGCCGTCTCCGGTCGAGTTCGACGTCGTTTCCAATCCGGAGTTCCTGAAGGAAGGGGCGGCCGTCGAAGACTTCCTCCGGCCGGACCGGGTCATCGTGGGAGTGGCGAATTCACGGGTCGAAGAGTTGATGCGGGAGCTTTATGCCCCGTTTGTCCGGAACGGCCATCCGGTTTATTTCATGGATGTCCGTTCCTCCGAGCTGACAAAGTACGCATCGAACGCTCTCCTCGCAACTAAAATTTCCTTCATGAACATGATTTCCCAGATTTGCGACAAGGTCGGAGCCGACGTCATGAGCGTGCGCTCCGGCGTCGGATCGGACCGGAGAATCGGCATGCCTTTCCTCTATGCCGGCGTCGGATACGGAGGATCCTGTTTTCCGAAGGACGTCAAGGCCCTGATCCATACCGGAACCCGCTTGGGTGTCGAGATGGGTCTTCTCCGGGAGGTGGAGGCTGTTAATGATGTCCAGAAATCCTGGGTCCTGAACAAGCTCCTCGAACTGACGGGACCGCTTGCGGGAAAATCGGTCGCCGTCTGGGGAGGGGCGTTCAAGCCGGATACGGATGATATCCGGGAAGCGACGTCCCTGACTGTTCTGGCCGGGCTGATCGGCGAAGGTGCAAGGGTGTCCCTGTACGATCCCGCGGCCATGCCGGGACTGAAAGAAATTTATGGCGACAGCGTTCTGTTTGGAGAAACCCCTTATTCCGTCCTGGGGGGAGCGGACGTTCTCGTCCTCCTGACGGAATGGCGGGTTTTTCGTAATCCCGACTGGAAAAAAGTGAAATCCCTGATGTCCGGGAATCTGGTGCTGGACGGACGGAACCAGTATGAGCCATCGGAGTTGGTTCGCCACGGATTTTCCTGGCATGGAGTGGGCAGAGGTTGCGCTACCGGGAATCTCTGATATCCGGAACGTTCGTTCGACGGGAAAAGCGATATTCTGTCCTGGTTCGAATGGCGGACGGGCAGGAGATTTGGGCCCATTCGCCCAATCCGGGACGGCTCCTGTCGTGTCTGGAGCACCCCGGAACCCCGGTCTATCTGTCGCCCGTGCCGGAACGGGAAAAAAATCCGACCAAATATCGCTTCAGGGTCGAACAAAGTGAGCCGTTACCCGGCGTCCGGGTGGGAATCAATCCGTTGCTTGCGAACGCCCTTGCCGATGAAGTGATTCGGGAAAAATTGCATCCCGATCTTGCCGCTGCACGCATACTCGCCCGCGAGGTTCCTTTCGGGGCAGGAAGCCGGGTCGACTTTCTTCTCGACATGAAAGGCAAGCGTCTTTTTCTGGAGGTCAAAAGTGTCACGTATCGGGAGAATGATGCGGGACTCTTTCCCGACGCCGTTTCCGAGAGGGCTTCAAGACATCTGACGGAACTGGAGAGGTGCTCAGGGGAAGGGGATCTGGCCGCGATCCTCTTTATTGTGCAGCGTCCCGATGTGAACCATGTCCTGCCGGCTGATCGTATCGATCCCGCCTACGGAAAGGCGTTCCGAAAGGCGACCTCCAACGGTGTCATGACCTTTGCCATGCGCATCAGCCCCCAATCGACGGGTCTTTATCCCGAAATTCCATTGGAAGTGAGGTCCCACAATTTCTGACAGATCGAAACCCCAATCCTATCTTGTGACGGGGGGTGCCGGCTTCATCGGTTCTCACCTGGTCCGGAGGCTGTTGGCCGAGGGCCATTCCGTCGACATCCTGGACAACTTCCAGACGGGATCCAGGGAAAACCTCTCACACGACGTAGGGAAAATCGGCCGCTTGATCGAACAGAATGTCGCGGATCCCTTTTCCGGGGCTTATGACGGCATCTTTCACCTGGCCTGCCCGGCGTCGCCCATCCACTATCAGACCACTCCGCTGGAAACGTTCCGGACGGCTGTCTGGGGAACGTGGCAGGTTATGGAAGCCTGTCGTCTTTCCGGTGCCAGGGTTGTCATCGCTTCCACGTCGGAAGTGTACGGGAACCCCCTCATCCATCCCCAGACCGAAGAGTATTTTGGCAATGTGAATCCGGTCGGATTGCGTTCCTGTTATGATGAAGGAAAAAGGGGAGGGGAAACGGTGGCCATGGATTATCGGCGAGTCCATGGAGTGGATGCCCGAATCGTGAGGATATTCAATACCTACGGCCCTCGAATGCTTTTTAACGACGGACGCGTGGTCAGCAATTTTTGTCATCAGGCTCTTCTCGGAAACCCGCTGACCGTCTATGGCGAAGGGACGCAGACGCGGTCCTTCTGTTTTGTCTCGGACATGGTTGACGGTCTGGTTCTGGCGATGGAAAAGGATGATTTCGACGGTCCGGTGAACCTGGGGAACCCCGTCGAATACCGGGTCATCGATCTGGCCAGGATGGTGCTGTCCCTTTCGTCGAGCCCTTCTTCCATCGTCTTCAAGCCCTTGCCTTCGGACGACCCCTCCCGGCGAAAGCCGGATATCACGAAAGCCCGCGCGATTTTGGGATGGGAACCCCGGATCCCGGTCGAGGAAGGTCTTCTCCGCACGATCAAGGAGTTTCAGGACAGACTGGGACGACATGGCAATTGAACGCAAGAAGATGCATCTTCTTGCGGGTGTTCTGGTCAGTTGCCTCGCTCTGTGGTTCTCCTTCCGGCATGCGGATCCGGTTCTCCTTTTTCACCTTCTCTGGAAAGGCCATTATGGGTGGGTCCTGCCGATCCTGGCCCTGATGAACTTGTCTTTCCTGTTTCGGGCCCTGTTCTGGCGAACGACCCTTTCGGTGACCAAAAGAGTTTCGCCCGCCCATCTCTACGGTTCGATTCTGGTCGGATACATGGCGAACAACATTCTTCCCTTCCGGGGAGGAGAAATGGTCCGCCTGATCTATACCCACCGACTGGAGAAAATCAGTTCGGCCATCCTGTTTTCAACGATTTTTCTTGAACGATTTTTTGATATTGTTCTATTGAGCCTGATTCTTTTCTTGTTTTTTCTTCTCCATGGAGAAAACGGTATCGGGGAGAAAGCTTTCATTCTGGGATCGGCCACGTCGATCGTTTTTTTCGCTCTCCTGCTTACGGTCCGGTACAGGGCAGGACTGATCCGCTTCCTCCGGGAAAGAACCGGACCCGATCCCGAAACGATCGGAGGGCGTATCGCCGGGACTGGCGAAAAGCTTTTGCACGGACTTTCGATTTTGGCATCTTTTCGCAAATTGTCCGTCCTGTTCGGCCTGTCCTTCACGGTCTGGGCCTTGACCCTGTCTGGATGCTATTTCTATCTCCGGATTTTTGATCTGGACATGCATCCGGTCATGATGTCCCTGTCGCTTCTCCTCTTCACCAATCTCGCTCTCGTCGTGCCTTCTTCACCCGGAGGGATCGGGGTCGTCCAGTTCGCGACTCTCTATGCCATGCGTCTCTTCGGGGTCCGGGATGAAGAGGCGCTTGCCCTTTCCGTCGTTTATCAGATCGTACCCTTTCTTTTCACAACCACGTTGGGGTGGTATTTTATCCATCGCCAGCACATGTCCCTGTTCGACCGTAAAGTTCCCGATGCCGATGAGGTACGGGAGACCTGGACAGGACACAAGGAAATTGCCTATCAACCAAGGAGCGATAAAAAATGATTGAACGGACATTGGCCATCATCAAGCCGGATGCTTGCCGGAAAAATTACCTGGGTGTCATTCTGGCTCGCTATGAAAAGGAAGGATTCCGGATTTGTGCGGGAAAGATGCAATGGCTTTCCCAAAGGGAGGCGGAAGGCTTCTATCACGTCCATCGGGAGAGGCCGTTCTTCTCCAGTCTGACCCGTTTCATGTCTTCCGGTCCGGTCATGACGCTGGTCCTGGAAAAGGAAAACGCCATTTCCGACCACCGGACACTGATGGGTGCGACAGATCCCCAGAAAGCGGAAAGCGGAACGCTTCGGAAGCTTTACGGCGGATCGATTGAGGAAAACGCAGTCCACGGGAGCGATTCCGCCGAGACGGCCCGCTTCGAGATAGCGTATTTCTTTCCTTCCGTCGAAATCTTTTAGACCCGGACAAATTCTGTGCCCAGAATACTGATCGTCGGTCGGGGAGTGCTTCCTTTGATGGGAGCGCTCCTCGCCGAAAAACAGGGATATGAGACTTCCGTCGTTTATGAAGATGTGCCCGTTGCTCCCGCGTCCTTTCTGGGAGGTCTACCGGGTTTGCCCCTGAGCTCTTTTTTCGACACGGTCGGTTTTCCCATGCAAGACCCGCGGTTTTTCCGGTCTCTCACTCCATCCATCCTGTTTATGGGAAAGAAGTGGCAGTTGGCGGGGATGCCGGAATTGCGATCAGGGTTCTCCCTTCAGGAACGCGATCGATGGATGCCGGAATTCGACCGGATCCAGGAAACGCTCTTTCCGAGACTCTTCGACGGAATGAAAAACGAGATGGTCCGATTTTTTCGCCGGAAAGGGTTGTCCGGGTTTTTGGAAACCTGGTGGAACGGATATCTGTTCCGGCGACAGGACCGAATTCTGAAACAGTACCTGTCGATATTTCCCGATGAACTGTCACAATGGAAGGACTTTCTCGACACGGTGGGCCTTTTTCTGGGTCTTTCTCCGGACGAGGAAAATCCGGTTTACAAAGTCCGCGCCCTGACCTGTCTTCTGACCGCCTGGACGTGTTATCCGGAGGCCGACCCTTTGTTCCGGGAGGTACAGAAGGCCGTGCACAGGCAGCTGTCCCGCACGGCTATACCCTGGAGCCGGACACCCCTTCTGCTTCGACAGGATCGAAAAAAGAAGACAATCGCGCTGTCTTTGGGGAAAGGGGAGGATGTCTACGACCGGGTGCTCGACCTGTCCGGAGATCTCGAAGAGAAACGAACCCTGTCCGGGTGGGAATGGACGGTGCCTTCGAAGGCCCTTCCGGACGCCTGGCCTCTTCAGTGTCTTCTTCCTTCCGCCGGAAAAGACAAGCCAGCGATCCTTCTGCAGGGGCGACAGCGGGAAGAAGAAGTCTCCTTTTCCGTCGCTGCTTCCGGACCGGGAGGGTCATGGGATGTTTCCGATGTCCGGTCGATCCTTGAAGGCCTGCTGGTGGCTACCCGGATGGAGTCGTGTCGCCTGGTCCCACGGGAAGAACCGGTTCCCATGATTGAACTGGAGGAGTCGAAGCCCTCTTCCTGGAGAAAGCGAAGCCCTTATCTGCACACGCGTGGAACACTCTTCCGGATGATGGACCCGACCCGTCTTCCTTTCCTGACGGATGACTGGATCCGGCAGCTTTTCTATACACTGATGCAACGCTAGTTTCGGGAATAAATCACAACGATCCGCCACGGGTCCTCCAGGACCCGCAATATGTGAGGGTAAGCCAGATGGATTCCCGTTTGATCGAATCTCCACTCAAGGCATTGCAAGTTCTCAAGAGAGGCATTGTGGACCTGCATG
>JAKAYA010000001.1 GCA_021826965.1 Nitrospirota bacterium | reverse complement strand
TCTGGGGTGGAGACGATTTCTGGAGTTGAAAATCCCCTCTGTCTCTTTCTCCCGGGCGATCCTTCAGGCGATTGTGGCTCCAGGTCGACTTCATTCGTTTACTAGAACATAGCCGAAAAACTTGATATCAATAACTTGATCATGCAAAACGCCATGCGTATCAAGTGTTTGCTTGGAATTGTGGGAGATAGCTACCATCCCAAAGAGGTGGGGGAAAATGACATTCTTATCATCGCCACGGCACGCGCCCATGGGGCGGAATTAATCTCGGATGAAGGGAAACAGAATCAGCTTCCCGATAAAATGGCCAAGAGGAAAATTCCAGCTGTCTGCGATATGGCCGAAGTTTCTGTTCCTTGTATCAACTTTGTCGAGTACATCAAACGTTCGGATGCAATCTTCGGTTAGTATTCACTCCAGGGAAAGGGGACTGTGACTCCAGAAGAGGTCCGGAATCTGATCGGACGAGGTGAAACTCTCGTCTCAATGCCGTTTATATCCAGTGGAGGAAGGATCGCCTTGAGGTCAGTAGCCCCGGCGGACTTCCCGAAGGGGTTTCGATGGAGAATCTTCTGGTGACGGCGCCTCACCCGAGAAATCCGAAGCTGGCCGATGCTTTCAAGCGGGCGGGCTATGTCGAACGGACCGCCCGGGGGATCGATACGATCTTCTTCGAGCAACTCAGAAACGGGAGAGCCGTCCCCTCTTATGATCGGACGACATCGACCGATGTGGTTCTAGTCCTCTTTGGGGGTCCTCCGGAGATTTCCTTTGTCAGAATGGCGACAGAAGAGGGTCTTGCAGGAAGGCCGTTGGATCTCGACGATCTCCTCATCCTGCGTGCCTGGTGGGACAGGGGGACGCTTACCCTGGAGGATGCGGCGCGTATGGTGCAGAAATCTCTCCGGGAGTTTCAGGAAAGAATGGACGATCTCAAGCGCCGGAATCTTCAGATAAAACGGGTCGAATTGTCCTTCAACGATGCTTTGGAGTTACAAGATAACGTATCCATCTCTGTTCGGACTCCTTTCCGTATTACTCATGAGACGAGGAAGAGGTGGAATGGGCCCGAGAGATCTTGTCGGAGGAAGAGAAATTTGTCCCGTTGCCGTCCCGGTGTGATATCCACGAATACCGGATCATGAAAGATTTCATCGCTTCTTTGGCCGACGTCAGCCGACGCGAGGATCTCTTCCGGACGATTCGCGGAAAGGGCGCCTTTCGGTATTTCAAGGACCGGATCGACGAATTGGATCTCCGGGAGGAGTGGTTCCGGTACCGGGGCGACGCCCTTCGGTCGATTGCGATCGAATGGTGCGCGGAGAACGGGATCGACTGGCAGGAGGGCTGATCCTCCGGAACACGCGGGAGACGCTTTCCGAAGCGGGATGTATTTGGAGGAGACACGATCGATGAGCGGGAAAGGTATCGGACGGAACGCTCCCTGCTCTTGCAGGAGCGGAAAGAAGTTCAAGACATGTTGTCTGGACCGGAAATATTGAACGAACGGTGAGGTTCTTCATGAAAATAACGCGATTTCCCGAAAGCGACAAATCGTCTAAAGAACCCAAATTGTCCCGGACTCTTCCGCCGGCGGATCTTTCGCCGGTCGAATGGCAGAGGAGGCTCCGCCGCCAGTTCGGTCGCGAGCAGAACTTCGAACTCGAGAACATCGGGACGGAGCCGTTCTTTTCAGAGTACCGCGTCCGCAATCCTCTCTCCAAGAGCGTCTATCGCGTGGAAATCCGGGGTAACAGGCCGGGAGACAATCATTGCTTCTGTCCGGATTATGCCACGAACGAACTGGGAACCTGCAAACACATCGAATTTGTCCTTGCGGCCCTGGAAAAGCTTCCGGGATCCGAAGCGGCTTTCGCGCAAGGCTACCGTCCTCCCTTTTCCGAATTGTACCTCAGGAACGATCACGGGCTTTCGGTACATTTCAGGGCCGGAACGGAATGCCCTGAGCCTGTGCGGAAAAGGGCCGAAACGCTGTTCGACGCGGAACGCGAGGCCATGCTTTCTCCCGAGAGATTCGGCGAGATTGAAAAGTTCATGAGTTTTTCGGCTCAGAGAGGGCACGAAATGCGCGCCCACGACGACGCGCTGGACTTCATCGCCGGGAGGAAGGACACCGAACATCGCGAAACGGTCCTGGAGGAGTTCTTTGGTCACGGAGAGATAAGGAGGGAGCGACTTGGGAACCTTCTCAAGGTACCACTGTATCCTTATCAGGTGGAGGGGGCTCTTTTCGCCGTCTGTGCGGGGCGGGCTCTGATCGGCGATGAAATGGGCCTGGGAAAGACCATCCAGGCGATCGCCGCGTCCGAAATCCTGGCCCGGCACTTCGGCGTTTCGAAGGTTCTTGTCGTCTGTCCGACCTCCCTCAAGTATCAATGGCAGAGCGAGATCCGGAAATTCTCCGGTCGGGAGTCCAGGGTGATTTCCGGCGGGCGCGTCCACCGTCAGAAGGAGTTTGCTCTGGAGGACTTCTGCAAGATCACCAACTACGAGAAACTTCAACCCGATCTCGACCTGATCACCGCATGGGGACCTGAGCTGGTGATCGTCGACGAAGCCCAGCGGGTCAAGAACTGGAACACGATCGCCTCCAGGGCGCTCAAACGCATCGACAGCCCCTACGCCGTGGTTCTCACCGGTACTCCGCTGGAGAACAAGCTGGAGGAACTCGTCTCGATCGTCCAGTTCGTCGACCGCTACAGGCTCGGCCCGACCTGGAAGCTCTTGCACGAACATCAGGTCAAGGACGAGACCGGCCGGGTCGTGGGATATACCGGACTCGAGAAGATCGGACAAACCTTGGCCCCGGTCCTGATACGCCGCCGAAAGGACGAGGTGTTGACCCAGCTCCCGGAGCGTACCGACCAGAACCTCCTGGTGCCGATGACCGAGCCTCAGATGGTCCACCATCAGGAGAATGCCGACATTGTGGCGAAAATTGTCCAGCGCTGGAGAAAGACGAAATTTTTGTCGGACACGGACCAGAGACGATTGACCTGCGCTCTCCAGAATATGCGCATGGTCTGCAACAGCACCTATCTTCTCGACCCGGAAAGCGACCACGGGGTCAAGTCGGACGAGCTGGCAGCCCTTTTGGACGATCTCTTTGCCCAGCCTGAGGCCAAGGCGGTGGTCTTCAGCCAGTGGACGCGAACCCACGACATCGTCGTCCGTCGTCTCGAAGCCCGGAAGATCGGATATGTCCGTTTTCATGGGGGTGTTCCGTCCGAAAGGCGCCCGGCGCTTGTGGATCGGTTCCGGGACGATCCGGAGTGTCGGGTCTTCCTGTCGACGGATGCGGGTGCCACCGGCCTGAACCTCCAGCAGGCCTCGATCCTTGTGAATATGGATCTTCCCTGGAATCCGGCCCTCCTTGAGCAGCGGATCGCGCGGATTCACCGCATGGGACAGAAACGGCCGGTCCAGATCGTCAATTTCGTGGCCAAGGGCACGATCGAGGAAGGGATGCTTTCGGTGTTGTCCTTCAAGCGGTCCCTGTCGGCGGGGATCCTCGACGGGGGTGTGGGGGAGGTCTCGCTGGGAGGGTCCCGCCTTACCCGCTTCATGAACGAGATCGAGAGCGTGACAAGTCGCATGGGAACGGCCGAAGCCGTGCCTCCCGCCGAAGAGACGGGAGCCGCGGAGAAGTCCCTCGAGTCCCTCTCTGTTGAGAGGGAGATGCGAGAGTCGGGTGAAGAAGGCCAAGGGACAGCTTCGAATGAAAGTTCCGGAGGTTTTGACGCCGACGCCGACCCGTGGCAGGCCCTGGCCAAGGTGGGCACCCTGCTGGCGTCCGCTCTGGGAGCGGCCGGAAATCCCTCCTCTTCGGGCCATCCCTGGATTGAAAGGGAACCCTCTACGGGGAAGCAGCATCTCAGGGTTCCTCTTCCTTCCCCCGAGACGGCCGCGCGCCTGTCCGAGGCTTTGACCCTGCTGGCGTCCGCACTGCAGGTCCGTCGACCGGGATAGGGGAGGGTGATTTTTCCCCGCTTCGTTCCTCCAGGGATCGGAAGGACGAAGCGTCTTGGGGTTGTTCAGTGGTTATTGGAGCGTTGACAACCCCGATGTTCAGAGAAATTCCGGCGAGAGTGACCTTGTCCGGTCCTGTTCCCGGAGGGTAGGGGAGGTCAAGTCAGGGGCAGGATCCGATATCCCATGTTCCGATAGCCCTTCTGGCGTTTGTCCCACATGCGATTCAGTTGAGGATGACCGGTCTCGACATAGTCGTAGATGCGGGCATCCCGCTTGTCGGTGCACTCCCGGTGGAGCCGGCCCGCGTACTGTTGAAGAGTTCCTTTCCACGAGATCGGCATCGCCAGCACCAGGGTATCCAGGGGAGGATGATCGAACCCCTCGCCGATCAAGCGCCCGGTGGACAGAAGAACGCGCGGGGCTGATTCGTTCAGAACGTCGAGTTCGCCGAGAATGGTCGCCCTCGTCTTTCTGGAAAGCCGTCCGTGCAATACGAAGCAGTATTCGATGGTTTCGCCCAAGGCCTCGCGCAAGAGTTCCAGATGATCGGTCCGCTCGGTCAGCACCAGAATCTTTCGTCCTTCCCGATAGGCCGCCATCACATCCCGGGAGATGCGACGGTTGCGCTCCGGGTCGTTCGCAAGGATGCGGAACACCTCCTGGATGGCCGAGCCGGACGGGATGTCGGGACAGGAGAGTTGCCGCGGCCAAACTTCCAGTCGTTCCGGCGTGGTTTCCGACCTGTCTGCACTGTGGCGGATCGGTCCGCATTGCATGAAGATGATCGGGTGATGTCCGTCCCGGCGCACCGGAGTCGCGGTCAGACCGACGACATAGCGGGCCTTTGCCTGTTTGAGGACAGACTCGAAGGAAAACGCGGAAAGGTGGTGGCACTCGTCGACAATGATCTGGCCGTACCCGTCGAGGAATTCCGCCAGATCCTCCCGTCGGGACAGGGACTGCATGACGGCGATGTCGATCTTTCCGGAAGGTTTGGTCTTTCCGCCCCCGATCGTGCCGAGTCCACACTTGGAAATGTCGAGAAAACGGATGAGGCGCTCCTGCCATTGCCGAAGAAGCTCGGTGCGATGGACGATCACCAGCGTGCTGACTTTCCTGCGGACGATCATCGCAGAAGAGGTGACGGTCTTGCCGAAGGCCGTCGGTGCATGCAATACTCCGACGTCATGTTTCAGAAGCTCCCCGAGCGCCGCTTTCTGGTCTTTTCTGAGGGTTCCGGTGAACTTGACGGAGATCCTCATTCCCGAAAGACGTTCATCCTGGATCTTCGAGCCGATGCCGTTTTGTTCGAGCAGTTCCAGAACGGCATCGAGAGAGCCCCGGGGGAGCCCGATATGCTGGGGGTAGTTCTCGGCACAACCGATAAGGCGCGGCTTGTTCCACACAGGCAGACGCAGAGCCTGGGCTTTGTAGAACTCCGGGTTCGGAAAGGCGGCCAGACGGATCAGGCGGTTTGCCAACGACTGAGACAGACCTGTTTTGGCGATGAAGATCTGGTTCGAAAGCACCAAGGTCAGGGATTCCGGAAACGGACCGGATATCCGGATTGAGGGCGTTGGTTGCCGTTGCCACGGCTTGCCCTCCTCTTCCTCGGAGATAGAGGCCACATCCAGGGGATTCCGACTATCGCCCGACCGCAGGAGGGCGTTTTCCAGACCTGTTTTGGACAGGGATTTCATCGAGGACAGAAAGGCCCACTGGTCCGGGTAGGGTTCGAAATGCCCGTCGACGAACACGCTGCCCCCTTTTTCGCGGGGAAGCTTCTGCAAGGGGAGCGCGATCAGGTTTCCGAATCCTCCCTTGGGCAGGGTATCCTGGTTCGGGAAGAAGCGGTCATAGCTGGACAAGGAAAGCTGCCGGGTGCGATCGCAGGTGTGGCTGATCAGGAGCGCTCCCAATTGGCGGGCTTCGCGGGCAGGAACCGGGTCCGAAAAGAAGATCCAGACATGGGCTCCGTTCCCGGAACGGGAGACCTCGAGTGCGGCAGGGATATCCAGTTCCTTGCAGGACTCGATAAAGGCCCGGGCATCGGCCTTCCAGTCCGCCTCGTCGAAATCGGCACTCAGAAAACAGCAGGTATCGTCGCCCAGAAGAGGATAGACGCCGATGGTATGCTTACCGGTCAGATGGCCGTAAATGACCTGGTCGGTCACCGGCAGAAACACGCGTTGCGTGCAATCTCCGCAACGGACCTTCGGCTTGTGGCAAACTCCCGGCGTCCACTCGTTCCCGCAGGCGGGAGCATAACCTGACGTTCCCTTGGCAGATTCCCATCGAAGCGGGTAGACGTCGTTCCGGCCCCTGAACAGGCGGCGAAACAGGGAGACTTTTTCGGAACTGGAAAACCTGGGGGTGGCCGGTTCCGGCCCCGGAGGCTGGATCGCAGGAAGAGGTGGATTTTTCTCCCATGCAATGCCGTGCGATGTCAGCAGAGCCTTGAGGCGGGCGTTGTCTTCCTTTAGTTGCCGCAACTGCTCCTCGAGCCGATTCTGCTCCGGTTCATTCCCCGCCAAGTCCGGACTCCTTCATCAGGTCGTCCATGTCCTCCCCAACACCATAGCCATAGTTGTGTCCTTCGCGTCGCACGGTTTCGAGCCGCTCCACGAAAGGCGGCCTGAGATCGGGATCGAGTCGACCGACGTTTTTCAGCGCCTGAGCGAACATGCCGGTCAGGGCATTGAAATATCCTGCGTCATCCATCCCGCAAAATCCGAGGAATTCCGTGCAGGATTCGCAGTAGAACACTGTCAGTTCGGCCATTCCCTCGGGATCGCCGATGGCTTTCTTGTAGTCGGAGATGGCCTTTTTGGCCCTGGAGACTGAAATATTCTGGTTGCGTATGACATCGGGGCAGACCCAGCGGGAAATGGTAGCCTTGAAGGGTCCCGTTACATCCTCGCCCAATCCGAAGCGAGCATGCAGGAACGACTGGTTGTCCCTGCTGGCGGCGTACAGATCCTGGATCAATTTGAGCAGACCGTTGCGATCCAGCCCGGCAAGACTCGGCTTGAGGTCGCTCCAGCCCGGATTTTTACCGGATTTCCGCAGGCACATTGCCTCCTCATCAGGACTTGGATCGTTTAGTCCAAGCGACAGGAAGTAGGAAGGTTTTTGTTTGCACGGTTTTCAGTATAATGAATTGTGTATGCCGGTGAAAGACATGACCTTTAGGCACGCATGTCTTTGCGTCCCTTCTCAGGGAGCACCAATCGGTGGAGCTTGCGTCCCGATTTTTATTAATACCTCAGAATTGAGAAAAATGAGGTTGAATTGATCGCTTTCGAGTGGGACGCTGATAAGTTTAGAGCCAATGTGCGAAAACATGATGTCACTTTTGAGGAAGCCCGAAGCTGTTTTTACGATCTGCGCCAGATTGCCTTCTATGATCCTGATCACAGTGACGATGAAGACAGGGAACTTCTTATCGCCCATTCCAATCAAGGACGTGTATTGATTGTCAGCTATACCATGAGAGCTGACGTGATCCGCATTATCTCAGCCCGAAAGGCAACAAAATCAGAGGAGATTCGTTATGCGCAAGGAATATGATCTCACTAACCTGAAGGTCAAGCGGCGCGGGCCAATAAAAGGATTTCGCGGCGTGCCCGAAGCCCCAGAGGTCAAAGCCGGCCAGATTCAGGTGACAATGATGTTAGACAAAGATGTGACCCAGTTTTACGAAGAAAAAGCGATGTCTTCAGAAGAAGGATCATTCACCGAAGTCATCAACCGGATCTTGAGGGAACACATGCACGCTCACTAATTTTGACCGAAGGTTTTAAAAAATGAGTTCGATGCATTCAAATCGGCATGAAAATCAATGATCTCCGGTTAATGCGGCAAGGCAAGAAGTTGCCTCTATCACGACAGAACGTCGATCTTGAAGAACGGATGGACAAAATACGCACCCGGCCTGTGCTTCTTCCAAGGATGCCCTGTTAAGAAGGGGGGAGAGTCTGTTCCCCATAGGCTCATGGCTGGTAGGTCACTCGTCAAGGGTTTCCTTGGCACAATTTTGGCACACCGTGATCGGAGAATGATGGTTAACCGTGATTCTTTTCTGTTTTTTATCTTATTTAAAATAATGAATAATCATGATTGACCTCACGTAAAATCCATGGGTTTTAATACATTGACACGGTAGAGGTCGGCGGTTCGAAACCGCCCGTGCCTACCATTTTTCTTTCCCCTTCTCAAGGTCTATTCCAGGTTTTTCCAAAAAAATTTTCCTGTTTAATTTTGGTTTTTACCCAGAATCATGGACTGATCCGATCACGTACACTCTTGATGGTTCCGTTCGGGAAATTGTTGTATCTTGTGTAAAAAGAAAAATATGACGTGATGCGAAAAGGAATGTCTCTCAGCAGATCACGCTAGACAAGTCAAAAAAAGATTGGATTGATGGAGTCCCCATTTTGAAGTTTACCGTGTTTTGGGTGTCCGACCGATTGGATTTCAAAGGCTTTTCCTCCTGATGTCGGACGAATTCTTTCAGAAGTCAGAAAACAGATTCCCCGGCCTGTTTGGTCGATTGTTCAGGATGCGATCCTTCTCCTTGCTGCTGACGATGGTCCTGGCACTTTTGGGAGGATTACATGCGCTGAAAATGCCGACCGCCATCTACCCTTCGATCGACTTCCCGCGGGTTTCTGTGATCGTGCTTTCCCCTAATGTTCCCTTTCATGAGATGGAAAGCCGGATCACGCGCCCTGTAGGTATGGCTCTTCGGAGTGTACGGGGTGTTCGGGAAGTCCGTTCCAGGACAATGCAGGGATCAGCCGAGTTTTTTTTGAGATTTTCCTGGACTTCTCCTATGAGAATGGCCCTTCCCCGTGTCGGTCAGGCGATCGACCGTGTTCGTTCAGGTCTGCCGGGTGGAACACAGATCCGTGCATTGCGGATGTATCCGTCCGATACTCCCGTTTTGGGAATTGCCTTTTTCGGTCCACACGAAAAAATGATGCAAATGACAGAAATCACTCGTTATCGGATCGTTCCCTTTCTGTCCAATTTGCCGGGAGTCTGGAAAGCCGAAATCATGGGGAGCCGGACGAGGGAAGTTCATGTGGAGGTGGACCCCTACAAATTGTCAGGCGTACATCGTACGATGCAAAACGTGATCGATGCTCTTGCGTTCGAAAACCGGATTGGGGTTGTCGGACGAAGTACCGGGTTCCATCGCTTGAAGACGATCCAGGTCAACGATGTCTTTTCCCGGCCGGAGGATATCCGTTCCTTGTTTATTCCCGGCACCATTCCGGTTCCCTTGCGTGAGGTAGCGAATGTTCGGGAGGGCATCCGGCCGTCCGATTTATGGGTCAGAGTGTCTGCTGATGCCTCTCCGGCTGTTCTTCTCCAGGTTTTTCGTGCGCACGGTGGAAACGCCATCACGATACGTCAGGAAGTTCTTCGAAACTGGAAAAACCTTCTTCACCTTCTTCCTCCTGGCATTTCTGTCCGCATCTATTACGATCAGGGAGATCTTGCGGAGTCCGCAGTTAAACATGTCATCTATGCGCTCCTGACCGGTCTGACAGTTTCTCTGGGCGTCGTACTTCTGTTCCTCCGCCAGGCGAGACCGTTGCTGATCGTGGCAGGTTTGATGCCGCCCATTTTTTTGATCGCGTTGGGTGTGATGGATTTTCTGGGAGCTTCTGTCAATTTGATGAGTCTGGGCGGAATGGCCGCAGCTCTGGGGCTGATTATCGATGACTTCATCGTCGTTGTGGAGGGAGGAAGGTTCCGGGAACGTCTCTTGCGCCTGATGCCTCCATTTGTCCTTTCGGGATTTCTCACCATTGTGGCGATTCTCCCTCTCCTCGGTATCGGCGGTCTGGTTGGAGCCTTCTTCAAACCTCTTGCAGAGGCTTTTGTTTCCCTCCTGGCAGTTTCTCTCCTGGTGAACACCTTCGTGACTCCTTTTTACCTCGATCTGCCGGAACGACCTCCACAGATATCCGAAAGCGTCGCGGGATCCATTTTTTTTCGTCCAAATCCGGGTTACGTTCTTGCTCTGCTGGTTGTCCTCGCAATTGTGATGGGCATTTCACTCCGTCACCTCTCGACCAATTTCATGCCACGTATGGATGAAGGCTCGTTCGTTCTCAACTTTCATGCTCCCCCGGGAATGTCGCTTGACGACACCGACCGGATCGTTCATCGGATGGAGAAAGAGATTCTCTCGTATCCTTCGGTGATTGCGACATCCCGAAGACTGGGTGCGGAAATGGGATTCTTTATCACGGAACCGAACAAGGGAGACATTGTTGTCCGTCTTTCACCGGATCGGAAGGAAACCATCTTTTCCGTCATGGATCATCTCCGAGAATGGATCCATCTTCATGAGCCCGAAATGGATGTCGACTTTTCCCAGGTGCTGGAAGACGCTCTGGGAGATCTGATCGGGGTCCAGGCCCCGATCGTTGTCCAGATTCATGGGCAGGACCGGAAACTTCTTCTGGTCTGGGCTTCCAGAATTCAGCAGAAACTTTCCCGGATTCCGGGAATGATCGATCCTCATCTTTCGGTCCGTCCGATGCTTCCGGCTCTCGATGTCCGTGTCGACCGGAAGAGGGCTGCGCTCTTCGGTCTTACGCCAGACTCGGTCATTCGTGATCTTCGTACCGATCTTTTGGGAGTCCGGGCGACAACGCTGATTGTGAAAGGCATCCCGGAGAGCGTTCGGGTCGTCTATCCCGGAGCGTACAATCCGGATCAAGGCAGCCTTGAACGGATACCGCTGGTCCTCCCGTCGGGAATCCTTCCATTGTCCCAGATCGCTGTTGTCCGTCATCCTCCGTCGGCTTTCGAGGAGGAGGACCTCAATCTTTCTCCCGTTTTGACGATCGAGGGCCGATTGCACGGCAGAAATCTCGGAAAAACGATCCGGGAGATCCGCGCATCACTTGCACGGCTTCCCTTGCCGCCATCTGTATGGTTGACATATTCCGGGGCCTGGGCCGAGGAACGGAAAAGCTTCCGTGACTTGTCCATTGCCCTTTCCGGTGGATTCCTGCTTGTTCTGACATTGCTCTTTGGGGCCTTCAGAGGTTGGAAATCTCCGTTTGCGATCTTTCTTTCCATATGTTTTTCCATGATGACAGCGCTCTTTTCCCTGACGTTGGCGAACCATTCGCTCAATATTTCTTCGTTCGTCGGACTGATCCTTGTTGTGGGGATTACTGCCGAAAACGCTTTCCTCGTGGCTTGGCGCTTCAGGGATGCCCGTGGAACCCTTCGGGAGCGGCTGGAAATTTCTGTCAAAGACCGGTTCATACCCCTGGTGATGACCCACCTCGCAACGTTGGCAGCTCTTCTTCCACTCGCCGTCGGACGTGGTTCGGGTCTCGACATGGAGCGATCTCTTGCCGTTGCTGTCATCGGAGGCTTGGTAGGCTCTTTTCTCTCTTCCACATTCCTCATTCCTTCAATACTGACCTTCCTGGAAAAGACCAGTCCGATTCCGGAAAAGGAGGAAAGGTCATGAAATTCCGGAAAAAATGTTTTCCGTCTTTCCTGCAATTTGTCCTTTTTTCTCTTTGGATCGCTTTTCTGGCAGGCGCTTGTTCTCGAAGGCCGGAAAAGGTTTTGCCTCCACCTTCTCCGGAAAAAATTCCGGTCCAATCGATTCTGGTGCGACCGGGGATGCTGCAGTCTTTCCGATCCATTCCCGGTAGGATCACCTTTGACCCACATTATTACCGCAGGGTTATGGCACGGGTTTCAGCGATCTCGACAGTTCGACTGCGTGCCTTCCCAGGTGATCACGTCCGGAGAGATGAGGTCGTGGCGGTTCTCAAAAGTCCGGATTTTCTGACGGCAGAATCGGAATTGATCAGCGTGCTCAACAATCGGGGAGGTCGGTTGACTCCTCACGACAGTCTTCTGGCTCTTGCCCGATCCAAGCTGGTTTATATGGGCGCTTCGAAGAAGGAAATTCGTCGTCTGTTTGCAACTCGGCAACCGACCGATCGGTATGAAGTCCGTTCCCCCATTGACGGGACGATTGTCAAGACAGGAGAGATCGAGGGAAGTCAGGTGCATCCCGGAGACGTTCTGTTTGAAGTCTCGGATCTTCGACACTTGTGGGTCAAGGCCTTCATATACCCCGGGGAAGAGGGGCATATCACGAAAGGAAGCCCGGTCTGGATCCGGACCCTGCACGATCCGGACCACCAGGTTCCGGCCAGTATCGAGGAGGTATCGCCCATGGTGGACCCTATGACCCGGACGATTCCCATCCGGATCGCCCTTTCCAATCCAGGTCAAATGCTCGAGCCTGATCTTTGGGTGTCTGTCCTGATTCCGCGGCCTGTGTCCGGGAACAGGACGAGCTTTATCGTACCGGCCCAGTCGGTTTTTGAAAGCCGGACGGGGCAGTTGACGGTCATCGTACGGGACGGTTCGGGGCATTTTCGTCGTATCCGGGTTGTGGCCGGTGCGACAGTTGAAGGGGAAACTTCTGTTTCCGGAGATTTCCATCAAGGGGATCAGGCGGTGACTTCCGGTCTGGACAGAATTCGCCCCCTGATCCGGTGATCACATGGTAAACCCAGGAATTCTTTTAGAAGACAGGATGTTGAGGCCAGTGAAAAAGGGATCAGAAAAAGGCAGTGTCCGGAATGCGAATCGTTTCTCCATGCATCCATGGTTTTGGAGGGTTGGTCAAGTCCAGAATGGTCTGGGCGAGAGAGTCGGGATCCGGAAACCCTCCGAGTGTGTTTTTTTTCATGCGGTTCAGCAGAGGGGCAGGAATGTGGGGGGTGGACTCTCCCGGAATATGAACAACTTCGAGATTCACAAAACAGGTTCGTTTTGGAGAGATGCTCCGGGCATATTCCTCCAGTAATCCCCGGAGACCTCCGAAATAGACCCTGGCCTGGAGATAGCCGTCCGCCTTGTGAAGGGTCAGGCAAGGGAGAACTGTCAAGACAACGCTTTTATCGAGGGCTGGAAGACAAAGGTCCAGAATGGACTTGACGCCTTCAAGGGCAACCGAAAAGGCCGTCATTTCTCCGTAAGGGAGCGAGTTTCTGTTCCGGGAAAGTGTCGGATGGGCAAACAAAGTCAGACTTGTCAGTTTTTTTCCCTCGATCAGCGGGGAAAGGGTTTGTAACCCACGGGGAATGTCCAGGAGATCGAGATGAATCCAGCGAACCCCTTCGAGTTCCAGGGAAGCCGGAGGAGGTCGATGGGTCGTATTGATGATGGTCGAACGAGAAGACAGCAGAAGGCTTCTCAAGCGTTTTCCCGTCGGACCGCCCGACCCGATAATCAGGTGTTGGGGGAGCATGCGTGTCAGGGAATGGCGACGGTTCCCCAATCTTTGGGGAACGTCGTCAGGTTTTCGAATCCGGTATCCGTGATGTAGAGCATATCTTCGATTCGGACTCCGCCGATTCCAGGATAATAGAGGCCCGGTTCGACGGTGATGACATGCCCTTCTTTCAGAAGTTCTCCGGTTTTTCCCACACGGGGCGCTTCATGGATTTCCAGCCCGACTCCATGGCCCGTACCATGAAAAAATCCTTCCATACGTCCATTTTTTTCTCCTGTCCTGTAACCGCGAGCTTCAAATACATCCACGACAGACTGGTGGAGTTTTCGGGATTCTTCTTCGGGACGGGCAAGAGAGATGGCTTTTTCCTGGGCTTCCAGAACGGTCTCGTAAAGCTTTCGATGGATTGGTTTGACCGATCCCTTGAACAGGGTTCGAGTCATGTCGGCAAAGTACCGGGTAGATTCGTGATGGGGAAAAATGTCGAATACGATTGGCAGGTGAGCCGGAAGTGGACCTTCCCCCTCCATATGGGGATCGCAGGCCTGTTCCCCGCCGGCAACGATGGTATGTTCCCCGAGAAGATTTTTCCCGATCAGTTCTTTTTTCAGAATCGACTTGACCGTTTCCGATGTCAGGACCGTTCCCCCATAATGGATCAATCCGTCCCGGATATTCGATTCTTTGAGGATGCGTACGATTTCCCGGAGAGATTCCTCGACCCCGATTTGAACGGTTCGAATCTGTCGGGCTTCGTCACGGGACTTGAAGGCTCTTTCGGGAAAAAAAGGACCCGCGCTGGCGGTTACGTTGAATCCGTTTTTGCGAAGACCGTCCGCATATCCCAGGGGGAAGTCGAAAGGAACCTGGATATCCAGGATTTTTTTCTCTTCCAGAAAAGCCGAGACGATGTTTATAGCGGACGGAGACTTGCCGGATGCGGAGAGTTTTTTCTCCCAGTCCCGGGTCGGAAGAACCTGGCTGGCGATCGATTCCTTTCGGGCCCGGTCGATTTCGAGATCGTTGACGAGAATGATCCGTTCAGACTGGATCTCGAGATAGATGTACGGATCAGGGGTGAGAAACCTTGTCCTGTAATAAAGGTCAGGGCTCGCCTCACCGGCCGCGATGATCAGACGCGCTCCGGAATCTTCCTGTTTGTTCATCAGGCTTCCCTGTCTGTTCGCCAGGACACGAGGATGCCCTCCGACAAGGGAAGCAGAGACGAAAGGAAGCGCGGATCGTTGAACATACGATGGTTGTACATTTCAACGGCCGAAACCGTCAGATTCTTGGATTGGGAAGTGCCGACACCGGCCGGCAGGTTCCCGAGAGAGAAGACGATTCCTCCGGGGGAAACCTTGGCCGGAAGGATGTCGAGCCAGCTTGACAGCTTCGAACGCTCTTGCTGGAGATCAAGGACGACAAGATCGTAGGTTCCTTCAGCCTTCGCAATGTGGGTCGGACCATCGGCAATCTCGATTCGGGCCCTGGACTGGAGTCCGGCTCTCTTGAGGTAGTTTGAGATGAGCCGCAGATTTTCGTCGGCGATCGTGCCAATCGTATACTGGCTCTCCTGGGGAAGGACCTTTGTCAGCCACAGGGTCGAATAGCCATAGGCCCCGGTCCATTCATAGACGCGGACGGCTTTTTTCATCATCGCGAGAATGGCGAGAAGCATGCCGCCCTGTGGTCCAAGAAACGGACGGCCGTGATGGTTCGTCAGGTAGGCAATTTCTCGGATAAGGGGATCCTTGTCCGGAATCAGATCCAGCAGGTACTGTTCTTGTGGGTTCAAGGCGTTGGTATTCTTGGGGTCTTTTTCCATAAGTCTGGCATCTCTCCACGGCAACCCGGAAGGTGTTCCGGGCGGGTTTCATTCAGTCCGGCCATTCCGGCAGGACGAGGAATACAACTCCGGAATTTTCGGTCGGAGTTATGGACTTGTCTTGCACCAACAGGCTTTATTTGTCATCCTTATCAGGGTAATGTATCACGAAGGGGCATAGGTGTCTAATGCAGGGAAGTTAAAATATCCTTGCTTAAGTCTTTCCCGACATTCGGAATCCCTTTCGGTCGCGGAGGCGAATTTCCGCATATCATTTTGATTTTTCTGTTAATGAAGGAGTTTTGCAAATATGAAAAAAATGCCTCTCGATCTTTCTTCCCCCCTTCCGGACAAAGGCGGGGTATCCGTCGAAGTGGGTTCTCGCGCCGTCGCAGTGTTCAAGGTCGACGGGAAGGTTCATGCAATCGACAACACCTGTCCGCATCGCGGAGGACCGTTGTCCGAAGGTCCTTTGGACGGGACGGTCGTTCGCTGTCCCCTGCACATGTGGGCTTTCGACGTCACGACCGGAGCGAGCTCCAATCACCCGGGGGTGCAGGTCGGCTGCTACGAGGTTGTGGAAGAGGGCGGCCGCCATTACATTTCTTTACCGGACTGACCGTTTGGAAGGCATGCTATTCGCCGGACGCCTTTTTTCAGGGTCCGGCGCTTTGTTTTTTGCCGCCAAGCCTGTATGATGAAACCGGAGGGAAGGGGAAAATTGCTTTACGGGGGCCTTTTTTTGCTGCTGGGTCTGTTCGGGACGATCCATTCGATCCGGCTTCTGGGTCGGGGAGAACGGCGGGAGAAATGGCTGGCTTACCTCTTTTCTTCCGCACTGCTTTTCACCTGGGGTATCGTGGCCCTCACGCCCCTCCGCTTTTACGTTGTCCGGTGGTTGCACGATGCTTTGATAGGCTGACGTGATGGTTCGGACGACTAACGGGAATCAATTTCTCAGGAGGCGGATGGATGGGAAAAGAACCGAACGTTCTTGCAATCATTCTGGCCGGTGGAGAGGGGAAGAGACTCTACCCGCTTACTCTTGACAGGGTCAAGTCTGCCGTCCCTTTCGGGGGCGCTTACCGTATTATCGATTTTGTCCTGTCCAATTTCGTCAACTCCGGTTATTCACGTATCAAAGTCCTGACACAGTATAAATCCCATTCGCTCAACACACATCTTTCGCGGGGATGGCGGCTGTCCTCTCTGCTGGATCAATACGTGGACCCGGTCCCGGCCCAGATGCGAAGAGGTCCCCATTGGTTCCAGGGGACGGGGGATGCGGTCTATCAGAATCTGAACCTGATACTCGATGAAAATCCCGATCTGGTCTGCGTGTTTAGCGGGGATCACATTTTCAAGATGGATATCCACCAGATGGTCGAGGAACATCTGGAAACCGGATTGCCGGTTTCCGTCTCCGCGATTCCCGTCCCGCTGGAAGAAGCGTCGTCCTTCGGAGTGATCCGGATCGACAGGGAATGGCGGGCTTTGTCTTTTCAGGAAAAACCCCGGGATCCGCAGCCGATGCCGGAAGATTCATCGCGTTGCCTGGCAAGTATGGGAAACTATCTTTTCGACGCGCGTTTCCTGGTGGACGTGCTCTCTCGTGATGCGGAGAATCCGGATTCGTCCCACGATTTTGGCAAGGACATCCTTCCAGCGCTAGCACTGGAAAAGAAGATTCATGTCTATGATTTCAGCCAAAATACTTTCCCGGGAATGCAGGACACGGAGAAAGGTTACTGGAGGGATATCGGCCAGATCGATGCTTACTGGCAGTCGAACATGGATCTGGTGGCCGTCTCTCCCGTGTTCAACCTGTATAATCCGGAATGGGTGATCAGGACCTATCGGCCTCAGGTCCCTCCGGCCAAATTTGTATTTGCCGACGAGGCCAACCGCCGGGTCGGAATTGCAACGGATTCGATTGTCAGTGGAGGTTGCATCATCTCCGGAGGACACATCGACCGAACCGTCCTCTCCGCTGGCGTCCGGATCAACAGTTTTTCGAAGGTTTCCGAATCGATCCTGTTTCACGACGTGGACGTCGGCCGTTACGCCCGAATCCGTCGCGCCATTGTTGAAAAAGGTGTCCGGATCCCTCCCCAGACCGTCATCGGGTTCGACCCGGAAGAAGATGCCAAGCGCTTTCATGTTTCTCCCGGTGGCGTGGTTGTCGTCACGAAGGAGGACTTTTCGTCTGCCGGCAAGGAGACTGTTTGAGAGCGAAAGTCCTGTTTGTCTGGCATATGCACCAGCCCTTTTACTTCGATCCGGTGATGAAGGAAATGCCTTTGCCCTGGGTCCGCCTCCACGGGGTCCGCGGATATAATGATTTGCCTTATATGGTCGATCGTTTTCCGTTGGTGCGGACGACTGTCAACTTTGTCCCCTCTCTGATGGACCAGATGGAGATGTTGACTTCCGGGGATGTTCTCGATTCCTATCACCAACTGACTTTGAGAGAGGCCTCCGGACTCTCGCCCGAAGAAAAAGTCTTCTTGCTACGAAATTTTTTTTCGTGTCCTTTCGATTCGATGATCAAACCCTATCCCCGCTATGCCGCTCTTTGGGCACGCGTCTACGGACAGCCGGTCCACTCTCCGGATCAGTGGCAGAAAATGGCATCCGGCATGACAGCACAGGACTTTCTGGATCTGCAGGTGTGGTTCAATCTGACATGGTTCGGATACGCGGCGCGAAAGAATTATCCGGAAGTCGATGAGTGGATCCGGAAAGGATCGCGCTTTTCGGAAGAAGAGAAAAAGGAGATCCTCGGCCTTCAGATCCGGATCGTTTCCAGTCTGGTCCCCCTATACCGTCGTCTTCACGATGAGGGGCGCATTGAAATTTCAACGAGTCCTTATTTCCATCCTATCCTCCCTCTCCTGATCTCTTCGCGATTCGCCCGTCGACCCCGTCCCGATCTTTCCCTTCCGGACGAATTTGCATGGCCCGAAGATGCCCGGGATCAGTTAAGACGTGCTCTGGATCGGCAGGAATCCCTGTGGGGAAAACCGGTGGCCGGCGTCTGGCCGTCGGAGGGATCCGTCTGTCCCGAACTGGTCGAAATGGCTTCGTCGATGGGAGTCGGATGGATGGCTTCCGACGAGGATGTGCTGAAAAATTCCCGTTCATCGGAAAAATGGCGGGATCTTTCTCCCTACCACACGTATGTGATCGAATCTCTCCCCAAAAGTCCCCGGCTGATTTTCCGGGACCGGGGCCTGTCCGACCGGATCGGGTTTCTCTATGCCCGATACAATGGAACGGAAGCGGCTCTCGATCTGATCAGCAACATGGAGCGTGTCGAGCAAATTGCCAACAGAGGGGAACATCCTGCAGTGATCCCCATCATCCTCGACGGGGAAAATCCTTGGGAAAGCTATCCCGATGGAGGCTATCTTTTCCTGAATTCCCTTTTCGAAAGGCTCGAACATCACCCGCGCCTGCAGGCGGTGACGGTGACGGAGGCCGTTCAGGAAGTTCCCGCAAAGCCTCTGGCGGAGATCGGGTCCGGATCCTGGATCAATCATGATTTTAATATCTGGATAGGTCATCACGAAGACAACAAGGCATGGAACTATCTTGGAAAAACGCGACAGTTTCTGGAATTGGAGATCCGTTCGGGGCGGCATTCCGAAGAAACGATCGAAGCCGCCCTGCGTGAAATGTACGCAGCGGAAGGGAGCGACTGGTTCTGGTGGTTCGGAGAGGACTTTGAAACGGTTCAGTCGGCCGATTTCGACCGTCTTTTTCGTGTCCATCAACAGAATGTCTATCGTTTCCTGGGAAAAGACGTTCCTCTTTATCTGAATGAGCCGGTCCAGATGGGGGGACCGGACGTATCGGCCAATCAGCCGGTGGACTATGTCCAGCCGGTGGTTGACGGGCTCGTGACCCATTACTACGAATGGACCGGGGCTGGCGTATTTGATGCCGTGCGGACCCAGGGGTCGATGTTTCTTGGAGATCCCCTGATCCAGAAACTCTATTTCGGATTTGACAGCGAACGGTTCTATCTGCGCATCGACCTGGATCCGGGTCTTCTCGTCGCGGAAACGGAAGGGCATCTGGTGACTGTCCGTCTGCACAATCGCGAAGAGCTGGAGTGGCAGCTGCCTCTTCGAAGCGGCGCACTGGACGTTCCGGCGTCCGGACGGACGCCGGACACAAAGGTCTTGTGGGCGTGCAGGAAAGTTGGAGAACTCGCCCTGTACCTGAAGGATCTGGGCCTTTTGCCGGGAGAATGGTTTTATCTGACTGTAGAGCTGTCCAACGGTCAGTCGCTTCTCGATCAGTGCCCACGCGGAAGGGCCCTTCCCGTCCGGGTTCCGGACGAACGCTTTGCACAGTCTGTCTGGAGGGTATGATTGAATGGGAGCATCTGGCGTCGACAGTCGAGCAACCCTGGTCATGGTTCTTCACCATCATCAGCCGGTCGGTAATTTTCCCGAAGTCTTCCGGGAGACTTACGACAGGTGCTACCGTCCGACGCTTGAGCTTCTGGATGATTTCCCCGGCATTCACGCATCGATCCATTTGACGGGACCGCTCCTTGTGTGGATGGAAGAGAACGCGCCGGATTATATTGACCGACTCGTCCGTCTTTCGGGCCGGGGACAAATCGAAGTGATCGGAGGGGGTTTTTACGAACCGATTCTCGCCATGCTTCCGACCCGCGATGCCCGGATGCAGGTCGAGCGGATGAACGGGTGGATGAAAGATCGACTGGGTTTGACGACACCGGGATTCTGGCTCGCGGAAAGGGTATGGCAAACCGATTTGCCTGCGCGTCTTGCGGGAACGGGACTGGGGTATGCGCCGCTTGATGATCATCATTTTCTTCTGGCGGGCATTCCGGCGGAAGATCTCCACGGATATTTCCGGGCCGGGTGGCTGGACCGTCATCTGGATTTGTTCCCGATATCCCGGGATCTCCGCTACCTCATTCCGTTCCAGCTTCCTGAAGCGCTGCTTGACTACATGGACCGGAACGGGCGAGGAGGGCGCGTTCTGACATATGCCGACGATGCCGAAAAATTTGGCGTCTGGCCGGAAACCTATCATTGGGTCTGGGAGGAAGGCTACCTTCGCTCCTTGTTCGAGCAGATGACCCGTCAGGCAAATTGGCTTCGGGTGGCTTCGATGGGCGAAATCGTGAAGGAAAGGAAGCCATCCGGCCGGGTGGTGCTTCCCAATGCATCCTATGAAGAAATGATGGAATGGGCTCTTCCGGCCAGAATGGGTCTTCATTTCAAGACTGTCCGTAAAGATCTGGAGCAGAGAGGAATCCTGTCTTCGGTTCAGCCCTTTTTGCGCGGGGGGATTTTCGAGAATTTTCTGGTGAAGTATCCGGATGTCGCAAGGTTGTACGGACGGATGCTTCTCGTCAGCGAAATGGTGAAAGGGGACGGACATCCCGAAGCCTTTGAAGCCTTGATGCGAGCCCAGGGGAACGACGTTTTCTGGCATGGTCTTTTTGGTGGCATCTACCTGTCCAATCTGCGTCATGAAGCTTATTCGAACCTCTTGAAGGCGGAAGAGGTGCTGATCCGCAATGGACAGATCGTTCTGCCTCATGTCCTGAACGGGGACTTCGATCAGGACGGCAATGATGAATATTTGGTACTCCGGGAGAACTACACCCTCTGGATAGCGCCCGGGAAGGGGGGATGCCTGACGGAAATCGACGACAGGAGACATCTCTTCCATTTGACGAATACGATGACCCGCCAGTTCGAAACCTATCATGACCGGACCAGTCCGACGGAAGGGGCAGCCTCTTCCGGGGTCATTCCATCCATTCACGACATGCCGTCCGGAGCGCCCGACCCTTCAGAGATCCGATACGATCCGCGACCCAGGCGCGCCTTCGTCGACGCGGTCTACCCCGCGGACGTGACGGGGAACGATCTGGATCAGGTCCTTCGCTGTCAGAAAGATCTGTCGGACACTCTTTTCCGGTGCAATTCCAGTTCCCCGGACAACGTTCTTCTTGAGGCAGAAATCCGGCTCGAGGACGAAGAGTTGACCATTTCCAAGGAATACCGCCTTAATCCGGAATCGTTTTCCGTTCATTACCGGATCTCCGGAAATCTTCCTGGCGCGGAGAAATGGGCGGAAGGAAAAGTGTGGGCAACAGAGATTCCATTGACGATGCTTGCGGGGGAAGAGCATGGGCGCCGGCTGGTGCTTTTGGACCGCCCGGAGGAAGAGCTGCTCTGGCTGGAACCTTCGGACCGTGAATCTGTTACAGGTTTCGAAGGCTCCGATGACTGGTCCAAAACCCGTTTTTCCATCGGAAGCTCTTGTCCGTTCCGATTGGTCCTTCGTCCTGTGTATTCGGTTTCCCTTTCGGAAAAGGGCATTGAGAAAGTTTATCAGGGTACGATCTTTTTCCTTCTGCTCCCGCTTTTGGATCTTGCCCGGGAAGGATGGGTGGTCACGTTTTCGTTTGAACAGGAAGAGGAAAACAGGAGAATGCATTGATGCCGGAACTCAGGAAGGACCCTGTCATCGGGAGGTGGGTCATCATTGCGACAAGCCGTGGTTTGCGTCCGACCGACTTCTCTGTGGAGAAAATCGAATACCATTATCAGACTTGTCCCCTTTGCCCCGGACAGGAAGAGAAAACGCCTCCGGAAGTCCTTTCCTACCGTTTGCCCGGTACTCTCCCCAACACGACAGGATGGAACCTGCGCGTCGTTCCGAACAAGTTTCCCGCGTTGCAGGTCGAAGGAAACCTGGATCGCGAAGGCATCGGGCTCTACGACAGGATGAACGGTATCGGCGCGCATGAAGTCGTCATCGAAACTCCCGAACACCGCAAAATGATGGCCGAATTTTCAGAAAAGCAGATGGAAGATGTTTTGTGGGCCTATCGGGATCGGATTCTGGATCTGAAAAAAGACAGTCGTTTCCGCTATATCATGATTTTCAAAAATTATGGAGAAGCAGCGGGCGCCTCTCTCGAACACAGCCATAGCCAACTGATCGCCCTGCCGATTGTTCCGACGGTGGTTGTCGAAGAGATCGTGGGAGCCAAAAGTCATTTCGAGGAAAAAGAGAGATGTATTTTTTGTGACATCGTCCGGCAGGAGTTGGCCGACGGATCCCGGATCGTTTTTGAAAATCAGGAGTTTCTGGCGATTACGCCATTCGCGCCCAAATTTCCATTCGAAGTTTGGCTTCTTCCCAAAAAACATTCTGCGCGTTACGAGGAAGGACAGAAAGCCCAGTTCGAAGCTCTGGCCCGGATTTTTCTGGATGTTCTTCGACGGCTCAACAAGGCGCTCCAGAATCCTCCCTACAACTTTATTCTCCATACTTCTCCGCTTCAGGAAAAGGCGGATGACTACTACCACTGGCATTTTGAAATCATGCCGACACTGACGCGCGTGGCGGGATTCGAATGGGGGACGGGTTTCTATATCAATCCGACACCCCCCGAAGAGGCCGCCCGGTTTTTAAGGGAAATCGATCTGTCGGAGTGAGGATTCCGGCACGACAATCAGCAACAATGAAGAAGTAAGGGATATCCGTCCCGTTTTGCGGAAAGGAGTTCGAAGAACATGACTGAAACAAACAGTACGATGGAGAAGTTTCGGGAACATTATCGACTTGTTGCGGATTTTTCAGGAAACGAGTCCATCGTCACCGATTTGGAACGCTTTCGGTCCCGGTATCTGGAAAAGGCGATCCAGGATCTTCTGTTTTCGGAGGAAAGGTCCGTCCGGAAGGCATCGTTCGACCTGATACGATCGGCTTTCATGCAGTCCGGTGCCTGGTCGGAATCAATCGAACCCCTTTATCGGGCCATCGGGAGAGGGGAGGAACAGGGATTCACTGTTCCGGCGATCAATATCCGTGGGCTGACATACGAGACGGCCAGGGCCGTCTTTCGGGCGATTCGCTCGATCGATGCCGGGCCTGTGATCTTTGAACTGGCAAAATCCGAAATCGGATATACCGGACAGAGGCCGATGGAATATGCCGGGCTGATCATGGCAGCGGCTTTTCAGGAAAAAGTTCAGGGGCCGGTTTTTATTCAGGGAGATCATTACCAGGTCAATGCGCCCCGTTTTCGCGAAGCCCCGGAGAAAGAAATCGAGGACCTGAAATATCTGATTCAGGAATCTCTGGACGCGGGGTACCGCAACATCGATATTGACGCTTCGACGCTGGTTCGTCTCGAACCGGAAGACCTTCGGGAGCAGCAGAGGGAAAACGGTCGGGTCACGGCACAGTTGACGCACTTTATCCGTCAGATTTCCATGGGGGCCGGGAGGGAAAAGGACCATCCCGTTTCCGTGGGCGGAGAAATCGGAGAGGTCGGCAAGGAGAACTCCACACCGGCCGAACTGGAAGCGTTCATGGAAGTCTTCCGGGAGCATCTCGCCCGTCTGGGACCGAAGGAAGACGGCATTTCCAAGATCAGCGTTCAGACCGGGACATCCCATGGGGGTGTGCCCCTGGCGGATGGTTCGATCAAGAAAGTTGCCCTGGATTTTGCGGCTCTCGAAGCGTTGTCCCGCATGGCCCGGGACCGCTATCACATGGGAGGAGCCGTACAGCATGGAGCATCGACCTTGCCGGAAGAGATGTTCGATCGATTTCCGGGTGTGGGAACACTGGAAATTCATTTGGCAACGGGGTTCCAGAACCTTGTGCTGGATCATCCGTTGTTTCCGAAGGAGCTTTACCAAAGAGCTGTCGGATATCTGAAGGATGCGCATAAAAAAGAGTGGAAGGAGAACGAGACGGAAGAACAATTTGTTTACAAGAACCGAAAGAGAATTTTTGGTCCGTTCAAGAAAGACCTTTCCCTTCTTCCCGAAGAGACAATCAAAGGCATCATGGCGACGATGGAAGAGCGCTTTACCCTGATTTTTAAAAGACTGGGTCTTTCCGGTACGCGGTCTGTTGTCAACCGCCATTTTCCAGGAGGTGCATGATGTCGTCCAATTCTCGCCTGATATGGGTGTTGCACGCTCATCTCCCCTATGTGCGCCATCCGGAGCATCCCGTCTTTCTCGAGGAGAACTGGTTCTTCGAGGCCATGATCGAGACCTATCTGCCCTTGGTGATGGTGATGGATCGTCTTTCAGCGGAAAGGGTGCCCTGGAAGTTGACGATGACCTTGTCGCCCCCTCTTCTGTCCATGATGACCGACGACATGCTGCTCGGACGATTTTCGGAACGACTTCGGCTTTTGTGCGAACTGGCTGAAAAAGAAACAGAAAGGACACGAGGATCCCGGTGGGAAACGGTTGCGGGATTCTATCGGGAACGCCTGGAAAGCTTGCATCGCTACTGGGAGGAAAAACTGTTTCGCAATCTTCCGGGACGTTTCCGGACTCATATGCAGTCGGGAAATCTCGACGGCTTGACGTGCGGTGCGACACACGGCTTCCTTCCTCTTTTGTCGGTGGTACCGGAAACGGTCGAAGCGCAGGTTGCCGTTGGCGTCCAGACCTTTTCCCGTATCATGGGACAGCCTCCGGAGGGGATATGGGTTCCGGAATGCGCCTATTTCGACGGGCTCGATGCCGTTCTCGCCAGGCACAAGATCTCTTTTTTCTTCATGGAATCACATGGACTGATGTATGCGGATCCCACTCCTCCGTCCGGTGTGTATGCTCCGATGCGGACCCCTGCCGGGCTTTTCGCCTTTGCGCGGGATCCGGATTCCTCCAAACAGATATGGAGCCAGGAGGAAGGTTATCCGGGCGATTTCGACTACAGGGATTTTTACCGCGACATCGGGTATGACCTGCCCTACGACTACATACGTCCCTACCTTCATACCGACGGTCCACGGGGGATGACCGGATTCAAGTACCACCGGATTACCGGAAAAACAGAGGACAAGGCGCAGTACGAACCCGAAACGGCGAGGAGCCGGGCGTTCGCGCATGCCGGAGACTTCGTTCGAAGAAAAGAGTCTCAGGCCCGTCAGCTGTCTCCGTCCGGAGACTGGATTCCGTCGATCGTCTGTCCGTTTGATGCCGAGCTGTTCGGCCACTGGTGGTTCGAGGGCGTCGATTTTCTGGAAGGACTTTTTCGGGAAACGGCTCAGTCGTCTGTTGTGGAGTTCACCAACCCTTCGAGTCTTTTGAGAGAGAGTCATTGGGAGTCGGAAGGAAATCCCGAACCCTCCTCCTGGGGAGTCAACGGATATTATGAGGTGTGGCTCAACGGATCCAATGAGTGGATCTGGCCCCTGCTGACAGATGCGGGACGGGAAATGGTCCGGATCGCACGTCAGGAAAGGCATTCGGAAGGTCTCAGAAAAGATGTCCTGGACCAGATGGCCCGAGAACTGTTGCTGGCCCAGAGTTCGGACTGGCCGTTTCTCATGAAAACCGGGACGGCTGTTTCTTATGCGGTCCGGCGCGTGAAGGACCATCTTTTTCATTTCCGGGTTCTCCGGGAAATGGTGCTCAACAATTCACCAAAGCCCGAGGTGCTGGAGGAGATCCGGGGCAAGAGTCCCATTTTCCCGGATATTGATTTCCATGTTTTTATCAACTGATTTTAAATGACAATCAAGATGTCACGAACATATACTCTTGTCATGGAGGCGAGCCATGGCGAGAAAAGCAACTTTTTCCCATGCACGGTTTGATCAGGCCAATCCGTTCCGGAACAGCGCCAAAAATTTGGAAGAGTTGCAGAGGGCGCTCTCCGTGCTCCTGATGACAGAAGGCCGCATGGAAGCCGGAAGGCGTCTTCCCTCCTGGCCATCAGGAAGCGGACTTTTTATGAGCACCGTTTTCTCGATCAGGATCGGTCCTCCCGATCAACATGGGGTGGGCATCGGTATTGTCTCATGAGCCCGGAAGTCGGCGGATGTCAAGAGGAGTTTAATGGCTGGTTCCTGCCGATGATGCAAGTGGCTTTCAATCCGTGGAACGGAAATGGGTGCCGAATGGGTTCGGCCTCGTATCAGGTCCTGATGAAGTTTGCTTGCCTTCCTCCTCATTCCTTCAAAGTCTCGAAGACCATTTTAAGCCTGTTTTCGAGACCGATGGCTTGCCCTTTCGGTCGGTCCGCCTCGCTTTCACTCACCGTTGCGAGAGAATCCTTCCTTATCCGGAAAATGACTTCGATGGTTGGTTCAGGCCGGTTGGCTGTATTCTCGCTCCCGGGTCAAGAGGGTTCAGGGGGTTCAGGCCGTTTGTAGGCCAAACCACAACGGCCTTGTTGGCACCCCGTTCGGTTCGAATGTGGCGTGTTGTCGTCTTGCCGGAGTCACGGTATTTCCGGAGAAAGCGTCCTTGTCTTGGTGCGGTGAATCGAATGGCAGTTCAATTCGTAAAAATTTTTGGTGGCAGTCATGTTATCGGTTTAAGTCATGACCGTCACGCATGAAGTGAAGTTCTGGTTCTCGGAGTGGAGGCAATGATAGAACACGAAAGGCGAAACCTCTTTTCCTTCAAGCATGATTTTCAGATCAAACGAGGCCCCAAAACGAAATCGGATAGGTTTTTCTGAAACTCATTGAAGCGTTTTGCAAGAACTTCAGTGCATGTCATTTTTTTGACTATATTTGACGAAATTTTGTCTGTTGTGCGCTATGATACATATAAAAAAGTCTCATTTTATAGCTGGTATTTGGCTTGCGTATTATCTGGAGAAAGATTTTTTGATGACAGATGAAAGGCAAGCATTAAACACGGGGAGTCGGGTTTGACCAGAAAATTATTTTGGTTTGCAAGCATCATAGGAATACTTATTCTGGTTACAGTCTTCGAATCCCGCTATCGTAGTTCTCCAGCCCAAGCAAAAATAGAGTTGAAAAAACCACCGCTTTTTAATCAAAAACGTTTTCGTCTGTCTCATGTACGCAGAAGGAATCTTGAACGATGGGCTGTCATTCCCGGGATCGTTCATGCTTTTCGAAAATCCAAGATTTACGCGCACGTTCCGGGTTATCTGAAGTTTTTAAATGTGGACAAAGGGGACTTTGTCCATCGAGGTCAAGTTCTGGCCTATATTTTTGATCCGGAACTTTACCAGAGGTATCAGAAAGCATTGGCGGAAGCGCAGATAGCGAGGATTACCTTTGAACGTGAAAAAGAGGTTTGGGAAGCAGATCATCGGGTGATTTCCCTGGAAAATGTTCAGCGATCAGAAGCCATTTTTCGAGAAAAAGAAGCCTTGGCAAATTATGATCATGAGCTTGTCCGGTACAAGACGATTGTGGCCCCTTTTGATGGAGTCATTACGCATCGTTACATTGATCCCTGGAATCTCATATCGAGTGGGACGGGAACGACCGTTGATGCTCTTCCTATTGTCAAGGAGTCTTATGTTGATACCATGCGCCTTTATGTCGGGATTCCCGAAAGCGAAGTCCGTTATGTCAAGAGAGGATTGAGGGTTTGGTTGGAAGCCCAGGGGTTGAAGGGCAGAAAGTTTTATGCGCGGGTGACACGTTATGATTATGCACTTGATCATGAGACCCGAACGATGCGGACGGAGGTTGATATTCTGAATCCGGATCACGCGTTGATGCCAAGGATGTATGTGTGGGCACATATTCTCCTCAAGACCTATAAAAATGCGCTATCTGTTCCTAAAATGGCTATTTTGGAAGGAAGGCATGGAGACTATGCCTTTGTCATCCGGAACGGGAAGGTAAAAAAAGTTCCCGTTGTCATCGGTGATGAAAATGGAGGGTATGTCCAGATCCTTCAGGGATTGGTGGAAAATGAGCCTATTCTCGTGAAGCTTTATGCAACTATCTATTAGAGAGACGGGTGAGGGGCCAAGCATGTCATGACAATAAAATGCCCAGGTAAAAATATTTTATTGTCATGACAAACTTGGTTGCAGGAATAGACTGGACTATCTGGTAATTTGACGCTATCGGCAACAGGTAGGTCGTAAACGAGGAAAGGAAGACAACGGATGTTTCTTGTCCGCTTTTCGTTAAAGAGCCCATACACGATAATCGCATTTGCTCTCGCCATCGTTCTTCTCGGGAGTCAAAGCCTGTCTTCGATGAACGTTTCCATTTTTCCCCAGATCCCGGATCCGGATGTGGAAGTGTTAACCGTTTTTCCGGGACTTAGTCCCTATGAAGTGGAAACGGAAATCACGGAACAGATGGAGCGGATCATTCTCCAGGCTCCCTATATCCGGAGCATCAAGTCGAACAGTGTGACAGGAATCAGCATGATCAATGTTCGTTACAGATCATCCTATTCCCTCGCTGCAGGTGTTTCCATGACGGTTTCCATGGTGTATTCCTCCCTGAAATACCTTCCTCCCGGCGTTTTTCCGCCGATTATCATCCCTTTCGGCGTGTCGGCTATACCGATCGCCGATATCGTTCTGGAAAGCAAGGAGCTTTCCCAGATGCAGTTGTACGATATCGGTTATTACAATGTACGCTCCCAGATGGGAACTGTTCCCGGGGCTGCAGCCCCGCCGGTTTTCGGCGGCATGTCTCGCCAGATTCAGGTGTATACGAATAATACAGCTCTTTTGGCTCGTGGGCTTTCGATCTGGGACATTGCTCAAACGCTGAATCGTCAGAATATTATTTGGCCGGCCGGAGTCACGACCTACGGGACGCAGAATTATGATGTTTTTGTCAACGCCCTCTTGGGTGGACCAAAATCCATCAATAATGTTCCGATCAAATTTGATCATGGGCAACCAGTTTATATCAAGGATGTAGGCGAAGCGAAAGATTCTTATAGACTCCAGTTCAATCCGGTGAGGGTGGATGGAAGAAAATCGGTTTATTTTCCCCTTCTCAAACAGAGTGGAGCCAATACCATCAAGGTTGTGGAGGCGACCAGGAAAGCTCTGAAATCCTTTTATGGTCTTCCCAAAAGTCTTCACATGTCCGTTATTTTTGACCAGTCCGTCTATATCAAGGATTCTGTCGCCTCTCTTGAAAGAGAAGGAATAGTTGGAATCATTCTGACCGCCTTTATGATATTGGTCTTCCTTGGAAATGTCCGCGCAACAGCCATCATTTTTACTTCCATCCCCTTGTCGCTTTTGACGGGAATCACCCTTCTCCATATGACAGGTCAAACGATCAATATCATGACGTTGGGGGGATTGGCTCTTGCTATCGGACGTCTGGTGGACGACTCCATTGTTGTATTGGAAAATACGAACCGTCATATCGAAATGGGCGAGGATCTTTATTCGGCTTCGCTTGAAGGGGCCGGAGAAGTTGCCATGCCTGTTCTGGCCTCGACGATTGCAACGATGATCGTTTTTTCCCCTGTGCTCTTTCTTGTGGGAAAAGGCAAATTTTTGTTCACACCCCTTGCGGCTGCGGTCGCGTTTTCCATGATGGCTTCCTATCTTGTATCTATGACGCTTGTCCCCGTTCTTTCTCGCTGGTTCATGAGGCCGGAATCCTATTATGATTCCCATGACAGCGCGTTGAGGAGAGGTTTTAAAAAGTTTGACGCCGCATTTGACAAGTTCAGAAATGGTTATCGGGAGGTTCTGACCCAAGCTCTCAAGAAGCAAAAAACATTTTCTGTCATGCTGGCATTTGCGTTTGTGGCTGCCTTATTTCTGGCAAGTCAAGTGGGATCTGAGTATTTCCCTTCCGATGATACAGGTTCTTTCATCATATCGGTCCGACTTCCTGTTGGAGCAAGGGTCGAGTGGACCGACGCCTATATGGCCAAACTCGACGGAGCGATTCGTCGTGTCATTCCGCAAAAGGATATCGTTCATATCGTGGCGAATGAGGGGATACGGATTGGTTGGGCAGCTATGTATACCACTAACCTCTGGACCCATATGTCATTTGTCCTGGTCCAGTTGGTCCCTTCCACAAAAAGGCATCATTCGGTATGGGATTATGAGACCAGGTTGCGGTCTTATTTGAAAGAACATTTTCCCAATATCGAATTTGATTTTGAATCGGCATCGATTATTACTCAGGTCCTGTCCGGGTCCGGAGAAGCGCCGATCGATCTTCAGATTCTCGGTCCAAGTTATAGGGTGCTTGGGAAAATATCCAAAGATATTCGGGACAGGATTAAGCAGATTCCTGGAACCCAAGATGTTCGGGTCAAGCAGAATTTTCATTACCCGGGATTAATGGTCAATGTGGACAGAAATAAAGCCGGTTTTCTGGGGCTATCCGAAACAGATGTGGAACGTCAGGTCATTACAAGCTTGGTCACAGATATGGCTATCGGTGAAAATTTCTGGGTCGATCCGAAATCGGGAAACCCATACTTTCTCACAGCCCAATATCCGGAAGACCGCTGGTCCGATCTGGATTCTCTGAACAACATTCTGATCCGTCCATTGGGGAGTGCGGATGTCACTGCCCCGGGTTCAACGGCTCCTCCTGTGTATTTGCGGGATGTGGCAGATATCAAGAGAATTACCTTTCCCCCAGCCATTTTCCATTATAACGTGGAGCGCGTGGTGGATGTCCTTGTGAATTTTCAGCACAAGAGAGGGGTTTCGATGGGGGAAATCGGCAAAAACATCGAGGACATCCTTAAAAAATACCCTTTCCCGGATGGATATTCCTGGCATGAAACAGGAATGTTGGCCAGTATGAAACGATCCTTCGGGTCGATGGGTATCGCTGTCCTTCTCGCGATGGCCCTGGTCTACCTGGCATTAGTTGCTCAATTTCAGTCTTTTCTTGACCCGTTCATCATCATGTTGTCCGTTCCGTTCGGATTAATAGGTGTGATTCTGATGCTTTACATCACAGGTTCGGGATTCAATGTGGAATCGATGATTGGTGTCATCATGGATATCGGGATAGGTGTTTCGAACTCGGTCCTTCTTGTCGAATTTGCAATTCGACTAAGGGAAAAAGGTGCGCCTCTTGTCCGGTCGGTCGTTGAAGCAGGTTCAACCCGGTTGAGACCGATTTTAATGACGGCTGTCGGAACTGTACTTGCTATGATTCCGACGGCCGTCGGGATGGGTGAGGGTTCCGGACCAGAGGAACCCCTCGCCCGAGCCGTTATCGGAGGGCTGATTGTCATGACGATATTGACGCTTTTTCAGGTCCCGATCCTTTTTGTCCTGTTCCACCGGTTGGAAGATCGTTGGAAAAGCAGGCAGTCCTGATGAAAATTTTTATGCATGAGCAATGACTGTCAAACAAATGGAAGATTGATTGTCTTTGCTGTCCGTCCATCCGGCAAAAGGAGTTCGGTATCGTTGTCCAAGACGCTTTTTTTCAGATAGCCCAAGCCGATAACGGACTCGAGAATATCCGAATAGGCTGTTCGGGTCAGGATACCGGCCTCGTTTCCGTCCTTCGGATTGAGGAGAGTTTGGGGAAAGGTTTCTGGAGAAGAAGATGGTGAGCTGATGAGGAAACCGGAAAGAAGTCGATTGATATGTCCCTGGAACTTCAGTCGGGTGACAGGTTCCTGGCCTACATAGCATCCCTTGTTGTAGGAGATCCCTGCGGTATCAAGACCAGCTTCTGCAGGGAAGTAAGCCGTATTCAACTCAGTGGGAAAAAGAGGTATTCCTTTTTCCGTAAGGTAGGTCATGTAGGTATCTTCATCCATGATCACCCCTTCTCTTTCTTGGACGGAGTCTTCGAGACTTTTACGGATTCTGGAAAAGTCTTGATTGGGTATGAACAGATCTGCTTGCAGCCCGACATTCAGGTCGAGCTGGAAGGAAATTGGATGGATGAGGACATATCCGCCATCTCTCAGCCTTCGGAAGGAGGAACCCGAAAAATCATGATCAAATAGAGAGAGGAGTGCAGAAATTGTATCAGGTCCTACAAGACGAAGCTCACTGAAGGTATCTGACAAATCAACGATTTTGGCTTTCGTTCGGAAAAAAAGATATTGCTGGAGATGGGAAATAAAATCTTTTTGAGTTCCAGAGGGTGGAAAGAGAGCAATTTTATCGTTACAGGTGCCGCACCACGCATCAAACAAAATTCGAGCTTTGGGATTCAGGAAAAAACTATAAGACAAGCTCCAGTCTTCTTGTTTCAGGAGGTCCTGACTCATAATTCCTTGAAGAAAAGTTTTTCTGTCTTCCCCTTCGATAAAAATGCAGGGTCGAGAGATGGTCGGGCAAAAAAGTCCAAGTTTTTTGTGGGCGAGAAGAGTCTTGGATTTTGATGATGTTTTCATGTGAATCTCCTTGGCGCGGGATTATCCCGTTCTTTATAAATTGATGGGAAAAATGAATCATTTTCTAATAATAAGTTGGAGCAAAATTAATCCCGATCTTTCATGATAAGAATCCATTTTTCTTTGTGTCAATGATAATAGGGAAATGTCATGAGAATATTGGTCATTGATGATGATGAGAGCTTGCTGGATGTTTTGACTTCGGCTCTTGAAAAAGACGGGCATGAGGTTCGTTCGGTGTTTGAACCGGAAATGGGTTTTGTATGCCTGAAAAATGCGGACTGGGATGTCGTGCTTTTAGATATGAGACTTAAGACAGAAGATGGATTCGAAGTTCTTCGAAAAATCCGTTCTGCCAGACCCGATATGATCATTCTCATGATGACGGCTTTTGGGAAAATCGAGCAAGCGGTAGAAGCCATGAAGCTGGGGGCGTTCGATTTTCTGGAAAAGCCGTTTTCTTTATCCTTCCTCCGAATCAAATTGGAGAAAATTCAGTCTCATTTGTCTCTCAAAACGCAAAATGGAATTTTACGTGAGGAACTTGAAAGTAAAAAATGGACTTTAGTTGGTCATCATACTCGCATCCAGGAAGTTCGGGAACAGATCACCCGTTATTCCAAAGTCGATTCGCCCGTGTTGATTTTGGGAGAATCCGGGACTGGAAAAGAAATTGCCGCCAGAATGATCGTTAATCAATCATCACGACGGTACGAACCCTTTATAGTAGTGAACTGCGGTGCGATCCCCATGGATTTGATGGAATCCATGTTTTTTGGACATGAGAAGGGTTCTTTTACAGGGGCGCATGCGTTACAGAAAGGAAAATTCGAACTGGCAAGGGGTGGGACGATTTTTCTTGACGAAATCGGTGAACTCCCATGGGCTTTGCAAGCAAAACTTTTGCGTATCATCGAGACGGGTGAATTTGAACGAATTGGCGGGAAGCAGACTCTAAAGACGGATGCCCGTATTATTTCTGCGACAAACAGGAATTTGGAGAATCTTGTCAAGAAAGATGTTTTTCGGCTGGACCTCTATTACCGATTGAATGTTTTGGTTCTGGAAATGCCTTCCTTGTGTGAGCGTCTGGAGGATTTGCCGTACCTTGTAGAATATTTACTCAAGGAATTGTCTGTAGACTTGCATCGAAAACTTATTGCAGACAAGTCCTTGATTCCGGCTCTCCAGAGAGCCGAATGGCCTGGAAATATCCGTGAACTTAAAAATGTGCTGGAGAGACTTGCAGTTATATCTGAAGACGGAGTTATTCGAGAAAAGGACTTTGCCCAAGTCCTATGGAAAAAACCGCCCTTTGAAAACTCGGGAAAAATCTGGGAGGTAAGTTTTAAAAAGGAAATTCAAGAAAGAGAAAAGGAAATGATCCTTGTAGCTCTCGAAAAGGCGGAGGGAAATCATACTTTGGCCGCCCATTATTTGGGAATGAAACGCACCACTTTCCAATATCGTTTGAAGAAGATGAAAATTGGATAAATTATGTTTAAAGGAAAGGAGCCAAGGTGTCGGAAGAGAGAAAGTCTTCGGGAGATGCTTCTTCAGAGGATAATGTTTCTGAAGAAATGCGTCATGAGATCAATCTTCAGGACATTCCGGACAACCACAAGATTCAGAAATGGGCGGGGGTGATACTTTTTCTTTTGATCATAGGACCTTTCTCCATTTTCGTGCTGAACAAGATTTTCCCGGCCCATCCCCCCAAGTTCCCCCCCCAGATCGTACAGGTGATTCGGGTACGCTCCCGTCAGATGTATCACAAGGTGACGATCCCTGCCGGTATCCGATCTTTCCGGGAAACAGTTATCTATGCTCATGTTCCCGGGTATCTGAAGGTATTGAATGTGGATAAGGGAGATTATGTTCACAAAGGTCAAATTCTGGCTTATATCCAGGATCCTGAACTGCGCCATTCACTAGAGGAAAAGAAAGCCCGAGTGCGTATCAATTATCTTACCTATAAACGGATCAAAAAAGTATGGCTGACTCATCCGTCTCTGATTTCAAAACAGCGCGTCCAGGAAAAACTTGCGGCTTATATCTCGGCAGTTTCCAATATGCGTCGCTACGAAGCCCTTGTTGACTATAAAACAATCCGGGCCCCGTTCGATGGGATGATCACCCACCGTTTTATCGATCAGGGAAAACTCATTTCTCAGGGGACCGATCAGACAAAATCGATTCAGCCCATTGTGACGTTAGAGCAAGTGACGACTCTTCGTGCCTATGTTTGGGTGCCGGCAGATATTGCTCCACAAATCCGGAGAGGTCAGAAAGTCATTGCCAAGTTTTCGGGTTTGCCGGGAATGTTATTTGATGGGCGTGTGACGCGTTATGACAATGAAGAAAATCTCCGTACGAGAACAATGAGATCAGAAGTGGATATCGAAAATCCGAAGTTCATCATACATCCGGGAATGTATGGCCAGTTCACTTTCTATCTGTCAAAGATAAACCGGGCGATTCTCATTCCAGGAATGGCTATTCGAAAAGAAAAAGACAAGGGGTATTCAGTAGCAGTGGTACGGGATGGAAAAATTCATCTTCAGCCAGTTGAAATCGGCATCGATAATGGAAACTGGGTGCAAATAAAATCCGGTCTCTTATCTGGGGACAAAGTGGTGATGATGGGAAAATGGCATGTAGATGAAGGCCAAAAGGTCAATGCCATAGCTTATAAAGCGGTTCCGTTCCGTCCGGCGAGACAGTTATGATGCTGGTGAAGTTTATTCTTTCTCATCTTTCAGTTCGGAATGGTTCTTGAAGAGGAAGGTGGTTTGAAAATGAGTCTTTGCAGAACCTGGTGTGTGATTTCTGTTTTAGTATTGGGTTTTTTGGGGGTTGCATCTGCGGCCAGCTCGTCCCAGCAAAAGAATCTGGATCGACCTCCAGCCATACTGAATTTGGATACCGCCATTTCTTTCGGGTTAACACATCACCCCAGGATCTTCATGTTTCAGCACCAGGTGAAAAAGGCTCAGGCGGCGGTCCAGATTGCAAACGCCCATTTCCTTCCCAATATCGGGGCCGGCGGATTGTTCGGCGTGGGGGAGCCGGGAGTTGGCAATCGCCCCTTTAACAATGCCTATGCCTATTCCGGCTTTTTGCCGGTGAATTACGGCCTTCTCGGTCCATACGGACACAATGCGAACCTTTCGATGGCCCAGACGGCAATGGCCTCTTTGGGTGTTACCCAGCTTCTTTACGACTTCGGAAGATACGAGCATTTGACCAAGTCCCGGAAGGAGATGACGAAAGCCTCCACCGACAATCTCCTGACTCGTGACGCCTGGGTTATCCTGCAGATCAAGGAAGCCTATTATCATGTGAGCCTGGATCGCAAACTGATCGAAGTTTACCAAAAGAATCTCGAACAACGACAAATGGTGCGCGACCTGACGCGATCGCTCTACAGGGCAAACTACAAATCCCGACTGGACTACGATCTGGCTGTCGTGGATCTCGAGAAGTCCCAGGCACTTCTTGTCAACGAACAAAACGATCTCAAAACCCAGATAGCCCGTCTGAACGAAGCCATGGGTCTGGGGAAAAAAAGCCGGAACGATTATCAGCTGAAAGACAAGGCTCCCGAAACTCTTGTCCCCGTGCCGTTGGAAGAATTGATCAGTACCGGAATTCACAAGCGCCCGGAACTCTTGTCCACCGCCCATCGCTTCCATGCGGGAGTTGAACAGACGGCAGCCGAAAAGGCGAAACATTATCCTTATATTTCCGCTTTCGGAAATTATGGATATTTAGGGAATATGGTCAACGGACTCAGTTATTCTCCCGGTTTATGGACGGGTGGAGCGATGATCAATGTTCCTCTTTACACAGGAGGAATGATTCGCGGAATGGTGGCTCGGGCCAGGGAAGCCACCCTGACATCCCAATATCACGAACAGGACTGGAGAATACGGATCCGTCTCCAGGTGACGCAAGCTTATGATCGTGTCCGTGCGGACGCGGCGGACATTGTGGCGTACACGAAGGCTGTCAAGGAAGCCAAGTTGGCGTTGTTGCTGGCCAACAAGAAGTATGAAGCCAACCTGATCTCGATCGTGGCGCTGACGTTGGCCGAAGTCTATCTTCTGGACGCCGAGGCCAGTCTGGCGATTTCCGTCTACCACATGGGGGTGGATCAGGCCGCGCTCCGGTTTTCGACGGGAATCGATTACCCGGAGTTTGTCACTATGACGGGACAAGTTCGGGATGCCCCCGTAAAAACGTCTCTCGATCGCCAGATACCGCAATAATCGACTCTGGGCCAACGACAAACCCGGAGGATTTAAGTCCGGAGGAAAGACCGATCGCGTGAGTGCGGTCGAGTCCGGATTCGCGAAAGAGATACTCCAGGGACTGCGGTTATATTTTTAGTGGGAGAGGCGGCCGGTCTTTTTTGAAGGGAATCGTTGACGCCCGATTCGTCGGATGATAGGTTCAAGTTTTATGAGTTCTGGGTCGTCCGGAATATTCAAGTCAAAAGTCTTAAGGAGGCGTTCGGGTGGAGAAGGTTGTCATACTGGGGTCGGGCCCTGCCGGATTGACGGCGGCGTTATATACCGCGCGGGCATTTCTTTCGCCGTTGCTTGTTGAAGGCCCCCAGTCGGGCGGACAGTTGACGACAACGACGGATGTCGACAATTTCCCGGGATTTCCGAAGGGGGTGACCGGTCCGGAATTGATCGAATCCATGCGCGAACAGGTTTTGCGTTTCGGCACCCGGTTCGATACACGGGTCGTTGAAAAGGTGACTCGCGAGAAGGACGTGATCCGGATTGTCTGTGATGACGAAAAGGTGCTGGAGACACAGACTCTGATTGTTGCGAGTGGCGCCTCGGCCAAGTATCTCGGGCTTCCGTCTGAAAAGGCCTTGATGGGGCAGGGGGTTTCTGCCTGTGCCACGTGTGACGGATTTTTTTTCAAGGATAAGGAAATTGTGGTGGTCGGAGGAGGGGACACGGCGATCGAAGAAGCCCTTTTTCTGACGCGATTTGGTACCAAGGTGACGATCGTTCACCGGAGAGATTCTCTTCGTGCTTCCAAAATCATGCAGGAACGAGCCAGGAACAACAAGAAGATTGCATTCGTATGGAACAAGGAAGTGGTCGAAGTCCGGGACGTGTCGGCAGGAAGGGTGACGGGAATCCTTCTGCAGGATGTGGTGGACGGTTCCAGAAGTGAATACCCGTGCCAGGGATTTTTCCTGGGGATAGGGCATACTCCCAACAGCAGTTTTCTGGAGGGGGTCGTCGAACGGGATCCCAACGGATATATCAAGACATTCGGAGGCAGCCGCACTTCAACGCCGGGAATATTTGCCGCCGGCGACGTTCAGGATCCGGTTTATCGTCAGGCGGTGACCGCTGCCGGAAGTGGTTGCATGGCGGCGATAGACGCTGAAAGATACCTGGAATCCCTTGCCGGACATTCATGAAATCGCGTGTGGCGGCAACACTTTTCGGGATCATTGTTCTGGGAGGTCTGGTCTATTTCTTTGGAGACCTGATCGCAAACAACGCCAGTTTCTTCAGTCCACCTGGACCCTGGAGTCGCATGAGCGTCTACCTGACGATGCATTCCGCCTGGACCGGCTCCGGCTACCCCCTGCCGGAGGTGAGTGCAAAGGAGTATATGGGAGAACCGTCCCGTGTACGGGAAGACATCTTGGCCGGGATCAAACATTTTGAGACCTGGTCGGTTCAATCGGACAGCGGTCCCCTCAAGGGCAGGGTGGAAACACTTCGTATCCGTGTTCCGGGAAATTTCTGGCGTTCACCGGAACGATTGACGTTGACAATGGTGCCGGACAAATTCGGAATACTTGTCAGGGCGAAGGCAGATTCCGATTCTTCGCACGCCGACTTTGGTGCGACGCGAAATACGATTCTCCGATTGTACCATGCGATAGAGAACCAGATCGCCATTCATCCACCTGCCTGATCGAAAGGATCTGTGATGGTTTTTGATATAAGGACCTTTTTGTTGTACCTGCTCGGACTCTTTCCGGCGGTCCTTTTTCCGTCCGTTTCGTTCTCTGCAGAACCCTTATTGGCCAAGGACAACTATCAGACTCTGAAAATACCAATATCCGAATACGGTTTCAGGGGGATTGGAAAAGACGGCAGAGGACAGATCTATCTCACATCCCTTTTGAAAAATGGTATTTATGTCATTCCTCCCTCCTGTGTCAAACAGGAATGTGCGACCTTTCTTCATCTGAAAATACCTTTGTCGGACCCCGGGCAGGTAATTGGATTGCCTCGCGGTGGTGCCTTTGTGCTCCTCCGTCTGGCGGATCGGGTCATCTTTGTTCCTTCTGGTTGCTATGCGTCCGGTTGCCTCAGGACAATCGTTCTTCCGCGCAGTCCGTCGTATCCGTCTTCCGGAACGGTCGAGCCCCTTACGCACACCGTTTGGATCACCGAACAGCTGGCGGATCAGATTTCGATGATCCCCGCCGGATGCTTCGGGAGATCCTGCATGAAATCGATCGACCTTCCGTCCAGAGGCGCTGCCCCTTCCGGTGTGACGGTCGACCCCGGAAAGGGCCTGTGGGTCACGGAAAAAAACAGAGACCGCTTGGCTTTTATCCCCAAAGGATGTATTGCGACAACTTGTATTCGGGAGGTTCCGATCCCGTTGCATTCCGAAAACGAAAAACTCCGTCCTTTCTCTCCGGTTTTTATCGGAGGTGACAAGGTGGCCTTTTTGCTAAAGGGCGGACGGATCGTGTCGGTCATGAAGACGGGAACGACAGGGATTTCGTTCGTTTTTCTGAACATGGAAAAAGGAATCGGCCGTGCGGTTTCGATTGCGGTGAATCATAAGGGAGAACTCATTCTTCTGGCAAAAGGAACACTTTTGCATGTGGGAAAAATCCGGCTATCGGAGAATTGTCTCCGGGGTGACGGGACCTCGGTTTCAGCCTGTACGGATTTGAAGATTCTTGCGCTTGACGGTGGAAAGCCCTCCGGATTGGCGGAAGGGCGAAACGGAGAATACTGGATGACACTCCAGAATTCGGATCAGGTTGTCCTGTTTCATCTGGGAGCCGGACGTTGCTCCGGTCCGCGTCCAAAAATCTCTGTCAGCTGCTACCAGACGATCGCTTTTAGGCGAAGTGAAACGCTGTATCATAAAGAATACCATCAGGAAGTCTCCCACTAGACTCTCTACCGCCTGTCTTGCTGTTCTTCCCTGTCTTCCGGACGGAGGGTTTTGTCCGGAAGACCTTCCTTTGCGTGTCCAGTTTGTTACAAGAGCATCGTCTGATCATTGATGAGCCTTATTTTGACGGGTCTGATCCGTTTGACATACATTGGATATACAACAGTTTTATTTCAATTGCGAAAAAAGCTCTGTTCCATGGAGCCCATCGGATCATCTGCCGGTGGAAATCCTATTTCGTAAAGGGGGCATCGTGGCAAACCGGCTGAAAGAGGAAACAAGTCCCTACCTGAGACAGCATGCACATAACCCTGTGGACTGGTATCCATGGGGACCGGAGGCTTTTGAGAGGGCCCGTCAGGAAGAAAAGCCAGTACTTCTGTCGATCGGATATGCCGCATGTCACTGGTGTCATGTCATGGCGCATGAATCCTTCGAAAACCCTGCAGTCGCAGGGGTGATGAATGCGTTTTTCGTCAACATCAAGGTCGATCGGGAAGAGCGTCCGGACCTGGACCAGATTTATCAGATGGCGCATACGATGATTACCCGGCGGAACGGGGGGTGGCCATTGACGATGTTCTTGACCCCAACTCAAGTCCCCTTTGCCGGAGGAACGTATTTCCCGGCCCAACCACGGTTCGGTCTTCCCGGATTCGTACAGGTGCTCGAGCAGATTCGTGATTTCTACCGGGATCATCGGGAAGAACTTGGAAAAACAGATCACCCGATATTGCAATATCTCGGGCAAACCAACCCGGTTGCCAAGACGGGGGAAGTCGAACTGGACTTGTCGCCGTCTGATGCTCTCGTGAACAGTCTGAAATCCCGGTTTGATCCGGAATATGGTGGGTTCGGAGGGGCTCCGAAATTCCCGCACGCAATGGACCTTTCGTATCTTCTGCGCCGTTACCAGAGGCAGGAGGATTCCTCGGCGGTTCACATGGCGGCATTGACCCTGTCCCGAATGAAGGCCGGAGGAATATGGGATCATATAGGGGGTGGATTCGCCCGATATAGCGTGGACGATCGATGGTTGATCCCTCATTTCGAGAAAATGCTTTACGACAATGCTCTCCTTCTTGAATCATTGGCACTGGCGGCCAGGGTTTCCCAAAATTCTCTTTTTTCCAGGACCGCGGAAGAACTTGTCGAATGGTTATTCCGGGAGATGCGCTCGGCCGAAGGAGTTTTTTATTCTTCTCTGGATGCCGATTCTGAAGGAGAAGAAGGCCGTTTTTACGTGTTTCAGGTTGAGGAGGTCAGGCGCGTTCTTACCGATGGGGAGTTTCGTATAGCTTCCGAGTACTATGGGCTTTCCGGACCCCCAAATTTCGAGGGGCATGCCTGGCATCTTCACGAAGCACGTTCAATCGGTGATCTTTCAAGGAAGTTTGGTCTTGAAGAAGCCGAAATTGAAAGTCGGATAAAGTCTTCCCGGCAAAAACTGTTTGACTACCGGTCTTCACGGGTGAGACCTGGCTTGGACGACAAGATCCTTGCCTCATGGAACGCGTTGATGGCGAAAGCTCTTCTTTATGCAGGCCGTCTTTTCGGAAAAGACGAATGGGTCGCGGCCGGTCGGAAGGCCATTGATTTTATCGGCAGACGGATGTGGAAAAATGGGTCACTCATGGCTGTTTTTTCGGAAAAAGAGCATCCGCTTCCGGCGTATCTTGACGATTATGCCTTTCTTCTTTCGGCTGTCCTTGAGTCTCTGAGAGTTGATTTTCGTCCGGAAGACCTTGATTTTTCGACAAAAATCGCGGACATTCTTCTCGAGGAATTTCAAGACGAAGAGACCGGCGGTTTTTACTTTACAGGAAAACATCATGAAACTTTGATCCATCGTCCAAAAAACGGGCACGACGGAGCCCTTCCCTCGGGAAACGCTGTCGCGACCCAGGCTCTTCTTTGGCTGGGGAATCTGACAGGCCACCTTCCATACCATACGGCCGCGGATCGGAGTCTTCGACTCTATTTTTCCCAGATGAAAGAGCAACCTGCCGGTTACACGACGATGACTGCTGCCCTGGAAACGTATTCCGCTTCTCAGCCGGTGCTTCTTCTCTCGGGACCCCAGGCAAAGGACTGGAAAGGGAAAATCGAGCAGGAGATGGATCCGGAGTCTTTTGTGATCGATCTGACGGAAGCGATCCGACAGTCCATCCTCTTGCCGGAGGGGATGAGAAAACATTTTCCGGAAAATCGAACGACCGGATGGATTTGTCGGGGGACGGTCTGCTTGCCTCCTGTGGACACGTTTGAAAGTCTCCGGGCGGGGCTTGCTGCAAAAACCTCGTCTTATGGAGAGAATGTCTGAAATGGGAGACCGTATTTCTTTTGACTTTGGTCCGGAAGGAGGTTTGGAGCAATTTCTTCCCTCCCCCTTTTCGGGAACCGTTTTCCTGTTGCATGGGCTGGGAGCCGACTGTCAGGATCTGGCAGGGATTCTCCCGTATCTTGGGTTTTCCGGTAAAGACTCTCTCCGTTTTTTGCTTCCAAACGCCCCGGTTCGTCCGGTGAAAATCAATCAGGGAATGCGGATGAGAGCCTGGTATGACATCGTTTCCCCGCGTATTGAAAAGGATCCGGACTGGGATGGCATGAACCGTTCTGCAGATCAACTCCTGAAATGGGTTCGGTCCGAAGAAGAGAAGGGTGTTCCTCTGGAGAAGATTTTTCTCGCGGGGTTTTCCCAGGGAGGCCTTGTCTGTTTGCAGGCGGGCCTCAGAATCACCGGGAAATTGGGAGGAATTCTGGCGTTGTCGACATATGACCCCGACCCGGACTCTCTGAAAGAGCGCTGGATCGGAAAGAACGGTCAGAATCTCTTCATGGGTCACGGAACGGAGGATCCGGTCGTACCTTACGGTCTGGGGGAAAAAAGTTTTCATGGATTTTCCCGTCTGGGATGGAAGGGAGAATGGTTTTCCCATCCGGAAGGGCATACGTTGACACTGAAAGAGATTGAGGCAATTCATCGATGGATGGTCGATGCCGGTTCCTGATGATCTGTTTTTTCTTTTTGGAGTCCATCCTGGGTTTGTTTTCCGCGGAGGCCGCCTCCCAGAAAGACAACCCTGTTCCCAAGGGCATCATGGTCAAGCTTTTTGATCTTCATGGGCGGAAAGCTGTTTTCGTCATCAAAAACCATCCGCGGAGTCTCGTTGGTGTCCGTCTGGACGGGGTCAAACTTGTCGTGAGAAGCCTCGAAGGGAATTCGCCGATTCGGATTGTGATCGATCATTTGCCCCCGGGATGGCATCGTGTCACCTTTCGTTTTGCTCATCCGGATCAGTATGAATTTGGAGACGAAAAAGTCTTCCGAATCCGTGTATTGTCGAAAGAGTCTTCGGAGATGCCGGAAAACGGGGTTGATCGTATGGGGAAAAGACAGGGAACGGACAATTGAAACCGAACAGGATTTTATCTTATGGCGATCCGAGACTTTCGGTCAAGTCGACGGAGGTAACCCGGATCGACCAGAAAATGGTGGATCTCGTCCAGGGTATGTTTGAACTTCTTTACATAGTGCCGGGCATCGGGATTGCCGCACCACAGGTAGGATGCAACCAGCGATTTTTTGTTTTTGACATGAACCGTAGAGCCGATCCGGGGGGACGAACCCCTGTGACGGTTATAAACCCGGTCATTTCCGCAAAAGAAGGTTCCATGACCGGAGAAGAAGGATGTCTCAGCTTTCCGGGCATTTTTGTACCCGTCGAACGGGCCTTCCGTATCGAAGTCAAGGGTATCGATATGGACGGTAAGGAGTTGGTTCTGGAAGGAGAAGGACTTTTCGCCCGTCTGATTCAACATGAAATGGACCATCTGGAAGGGGTTCTGTTGTCCGAACGGATGACCCGTTGGGACAAGATTCGGCTCCGTAAGGAAATCCGGGCGATCGAAAAGGACGGGAGAAAGGGCAAGAATGTCTTTTGATCCAAGCCGATTTCGCGTGGCATTCATGGGAACCCCCCGGATTGCTGTCCCGTTCCTTGAAGGGCTGGTCCGGAGAGGATACCCTGTTGTCGGTGTTGTGACCCGTCCGGACAAACCGGCTGGCAGGGGATACAATCTGGCTCCTTCACCCGTCCGGACCGCGGCGGAAAATCACCGGATTCCCGTTTTGACTCCCGATTCCCTTAAAAAGGCGGAAGACTGGAAAACCTTGCGAGACTGGTCTCCCGATGTCATTGTTGTTGTAGCTTATGGTAAGATTCTTCCCAAAGGGATGCTCGATTTCCCCCGTTTCGGCTGTCTGAACGTCCATGCATCCCTTTTGCCGGAACTGCGCGGCGCCTCTCCGATCCAGTGGGCGATTCTGAAAGGCTTTCCCGTTACGGGAATGACATTGATGAAGATGGATGAAGGAATGGACACGGGACCGATTCTGGATCGTTGGTCGATACCGGTGGACCCGGGGGAAACGACAACTTCCCTGACAGAAAAAATGATGGAGCAAGGCCCACCCTTTCTTCTGGAAAAGCTCCAGGAGTATCTTTCAGGCGTTCTCCATCCGGTTTCTCAGACTGGCGAAGGATCGATGGCTCCGTTGATCCGCAAGGAGGTCGGAAAACTGGATTTCACATGGACCGCAGAAGGGGTCGACCGTCACGTACGGGCTATGAACCCTTGGCCCGGAACCTTTTGCGAATCGGTAGCTGGAACGCTCAAGATTCACTCCGGTTTCGTCTGGGACAGAGGGAACATGAGAGCCGGCACACCGGGGATGGTATGGGAAGGACCGGATCTGGAGATTCTCGTGAACTGTGGCGATGGCGTCTATTGTGTTCGGGAAATTCAGAAGTCGGGGGGAAAAGTCATGCTTTCAAAGGAATTCTTGAGGGGGCACCGTTTTTTTCCGGGAACGGTCCTGAATTCGACGTGAATTGCTCGGATTCCGGACAATCAAAAGCGTTTTTCGGGGGGATAGGGGTGTCATGATCAATTCAATGAAATCCGTGCTTTTTCTTGGTGCGTTGACGGGAGTGCTCCTGTTTCTTGGAAAACACTGGGGTGGCGATGCGGGAATGATCCTGGCGTTGGGGTTCTCGATCGCCATTAACGCCGGATCGTATTGGTTCAGCGACCGAATCATCCTGTCCATGTACAAGGCGAAGGAAGTAACGCCCGACATGCTCGGGCAACCTCGTCTCCGGGAGTTGCACGACATTCTCGTTTCTCTCGCGAGGAGGGGAAATATCCCGGTGCCGAAATTCTATATCATCGAGGATCCATCCCCGAACGCCTTTGCGACGGGAAGGAACCCTGAACATGCGGCGGTTGCGGTGACGACAGGTATCCTGGACCTGCTGACACCGGAAGAGCTTTCCGGTGTTCTGGGTCACGAGTTGACCCATGTGATCCATCGGGATACCCTGATTTCAACAATTGCGGCATCGATCGCCGGAGCGATCACAATGATTGCCAACATGGCCCAGTGGGCTGCCATTTTCGGAGGACGGGACAGGGAAGAACGGGAAGGAGGAGGACTGGGAGATATCGCCATGATTTTTTTGGCACCGGTTGCCAGTTTTCTGATCCAGATGGCGATCTCCCGATCCCGGGAATTCATGGCCGACGAAGGCGGGGCCAAGTTGTGCGGAAACCCGATCTTTCTGGCCCGGGCTCTGGCAAAGCTTGAGCGAGGGGTCGAGCAGGAGCCGATGAATGTAAACCCCTCCACCGCCCATCTTTTCATACTGGAACCTTTCAAGGGAGGTGGACTTTTATCCTTGTTCTCGACACACCCTCGAACGGAGGATCGCATCCGGAAACTCGAACGGATGGTTCCCACCGCTCCGTCTCCGGTGAGGCACGCATTTTGAACGGATCGTCAATTCAAAAAGAGATTCTGATTGCGCCGTCCCTTCTGGCGGCGGATTTCGCCCGTCTGGGGGACGAAGTCACGAAAATTTCCTCTTCTGGCGCCGACCTGATTCATCTGGACGTCATGGATGGTGACTTTGTTCCCAATCTGACGTTCGGTCCCGGAGTGATTCAGTCCATCCGCACTTTCTCTTCGATCCCTCTTGAAGCCCATCTGATGGTCTGGCATCCGGATACCTACCTCGACGACATGAAGGAAGCCGGGGTGGACCGGATCATTGTTCATCAAGAGTCGGACGTTCACCTGAATCGTCTTCTTTACCGGATTCGAAAAATGGGATTTTCTGTGGGGGTGGCCCTCAACCCGTCTACACCGGCAGCCTTTCTCGAAGACGTTCTCGATCTGGTCGACCTGGTACTGGTTATGACGGTGAACCCCGGCTTCGGTGGACAAGCCTATCTCTCGGGGATGCGCGAAAAAATTGCAAGGGTGAAGCATATGCGTGAAAACGGTCGGGGTCTGTCGTTCCGGATTGAAGTGGACGGAGGCATCTCTCCTGTCACGGCAGCCGAAGTGGTCGAAGCAGGGGCCGATGTCCTGGTTGCAGGAACGGCTATTTTTCGACATCCTCCCTACGAGGAGTCCGTGGTCCGTCTCCGTTCGGCTGCTGTTGCGGGGACGCCTTCCTGAGGACAGGATATCGGACGGACTCGTTTCTTCTTTTCGTGTTGCAATGGTGATTTTCATTGCAATTTTACGTTGTAATGTGTAGCTTTTTCGTACAGTCCTTCCGGAGCCGCAAGACGGTTCGGGACGTCCCCGGAGATTGACTTGAGATTCCTTGAAATTTCAGACAGGGGGTCCTTCCTTTTTGACAGGGTCCTCTCGAAGTTCGTCGATCTGCTTGTGGCGGTGGCTTTCGAGAAAGTGGGTGCACTGCTGGGTGCACCTCTTGTTGGGGATGCAGGAGGATTCACCTATCTGCTGGTCGCAGATGGGCTACCAGGAGGACGGAGCCTGGGAAAGCGTCTGACGGGACTTCTTGTTCTTCGGAAGGAAGAAGCTCCATGCCGCTTCTTCGAGTCAACTGTCCGGAACCTGACGATAGGAGGGGCCTTCCTTTTCTCTCTGATCCCTTATGCGGGACCCTTTCTTTTTGTTTGCATCGTCGGACTCGAGTTCCTTCTGATGGTCGGACAGCGGTCGGCCAGAAGGCTCGGAGACGATCTTGCACAGACACGCGTGGTAGTCAAGGAAGAACGTCCACCAGTGACGGCATGATGGATGATAGTCATGCCCGAGTCCAACAGGTATTCATCGTTTTTTAGGAGGCTCCATTGTCTTTGCTGGCCAGCTTGTTCGGATTTCTGTCGCAGGATCTTGCGATCGATCTTGGAACGGCCAATACGCTTGTGTATGTAAGGGGCAAGGGGATCGTCATCAATGAGCCGTCGATCGTGGCAATCGACCAGAAGACGGACCAGATTCTCGCAATCGGACATGAAGCCAAAAAGATGCTCGGGCGCACTCCAGGAAATATCGTGGCTGTCCGTCCCATGCGAAACGGAGTTATCGACAACCCGGACGTGACCCAGCAGATGCTCTCCTACTTTATCAACCAGGTTCATCAGAGATCGACTTTCGTTCGCCCCCGGATGGTCGTGTGCATTCCGTCCAGAATATCCCAGGTCGAGCAGCGGGCCGTCAAGGATTCGGCCAGACTGGCCGGGGCTCGCGAGGTCTATCTCATCGAGGAGCCTTTGGCAGCAGCGATCGGGGCGGGTCTTCCGATCATGGAGCCTTCGGGCAACATGGTGATCGATATCGGTGGAGGGACGACGGATATCGCGGTGATTTCTCTCGGGGGCATTGTATATAGTGAATCCATCAAGGTTGCAGGAGACCAGATGGACGAGGATATCATCCACTACATCCGAAAAAAACATAATCTCTTGATTGGCGACGCCATGGGTGAACGGATCAAGATGGAGGTTGGTTCGGCATGTGCCCAGAATGAACCCCGGTCCATGGTGATCAAGGGAAGAGACCTCGTACATGGTTTGCCGAAAACCCTGAAGGTGACCGAGGAGGAAATTCGTGAAGCCTTGTCGGACACGATCGCGAGGATCATTCAGACTATCCAGAAAACGCTCGAAAACACCCCACCGGAATTGTCCGCGGACATCATCGACAGAGGGATCGTTCTGACGGGAGGGGGATCGATGCTCCGGGGTCTCGATATGCGTATCCGGGATGAGATTCATCTGCCCATTGTAACGGTCGACAATCCTCTGACGACAGTCGTTATGGGGACAGGCAAAACGCTCGAGGAACTGGATGTTCTGAAGAAGGTGTCCATCCGGGACTAGTTTCGGTTGTCAGGCCAGGAGCTTTGTAAAGATTGACAAGAAAAAGGATTGTCATAGCCTTTTCCATGGCGGGAATCGTTCTCCTGTTCCTGGGGTTTTATCCGGCACTGTTCGAGAAAATTATCGTTCGTCCTCCGATGCTGGTTGTCCGGTCAATCCTTGGCCTCTTCCAGGACACCTATCTGACGACATCCTCTTTCTGGAACCGGTACGCTCATTTGATGGAGGCGGAAAAAGAAAACACGATGCTTCGGAAGGAAGTCGTCCTTCTTTCGACTCGTCTGGAAAAGGCGGAATCCCTTCTGGTCGAGAACGAGCGTCTCCAGGCACTCCTCGAACTGAAGAAACGCGTGGTAAGCAAGGGGATCTCCTGCCGATTGCTTGCGGATAACCCGACTCTGGGGCACAGGACGCTTCTTGTGGATTGTGGCAAGGATCAGGGAGTGCATCGAAAAGACGGTGTGATGGGGCCTCAGGGCGTGGTCGGTTTTGTCGTGAAAGTTTTTCCGGATTTTTCCCAGGTTCTCTGGCTGGAGGACTCCTTTTTTGCCATGGAAGGACTTCTTCCCGGGAGTGAGCAAAAAGGGGTCCTCCGGGGGATGGGGGTGGGACGTCCCATGACGATGGAATATATTCCTTCGATGACACAGGTGCAGAAGGGTCAGGCTGTCGTGACGAGTGGAGAAGACGGGTTTTTCCCTCCCGGAGAAGCGATTGGTTTTGTCAAGGATGTCCGTCCTTCTCCCGGCCTCCTGTTCAAAAAACTGGATGTTGTTGCGGCGGAAAATCTTTCCGACCTGTCGGTCGTCTATGTACTTACGCCTCCCCGTGAATGGAATCGGTCTTCTCTCGAATGGAAACAGTCGAAGTGAGGAATTCTTGGAGCCGGATCGGAATTGCCTGCATCCTCCTTCTGGCCGGCGGATCGATACAGAATTCGGGTGGGCTCTGGCAGGCGGGGGTGGACTGGCTCCTTCTGACCCTTTTCTTTGTGATGCGCAATGTTTCCCCATGGGGTGTCTTTCTGATGGGGTTTTCCGTCGGTCTTCTGATTTCCGTTTTGAATATGGGCTCATGGGTCGAATGGATTCTTCGTGCCGAATGGGCATCTTTTCTGGTTTATTTTTTGTACCCGCTGATTCGATGGGACCATCCAAGAAATGCCATTCTGGCTTTCTGGTCGGTGATGACTGTCTATCTCGGAGGGATCTGGGGTGGCAAGGAGTTGTTGGGCGATCCCCAGTCGCTTCACCGGATCTTGCAGGACACAAAAACAGAGGTTAACACTGGGATTATGGCGACTTTCCTGATACTTGGCATATATGGCACCCGGCTCCTGAGGGGTTGGATGCCTGTCCGGTGACGGGTGATTCTGGATATAGATAAAGAGCGGTCGCCGGCCATCGACTAAATAAGGTGAGAATGTGCTGGAGTATACGCGTGTTCGTGGTTTATCCGGATTCGGTTCGGCTTCAGGGCTAAACAGACGATTCATCCCCGGAGGAGGTTCTTTCTTCCGGCTTGCATCGACACCCCGGAAGAGGCTTCTTGCTCTCCTCATTCTGATTGCAGCAGGGTTCTTTGTTCTTCTTTTCCGTCTTTTCGAAGTCCAGATCGATCAGCATGAAAAGTATGTGAAGCTGGCCCAGGGAAACATTCTCCGCATCGTCCCCCTTCCCCCTCTCCGGGGATCTATTCTGGACCGGAACGGGCATATCCTTGTTGGAAACGGAACCAATTTTGTCGTCTCCATCATTCCGGACGAAGTCCGGAACAGAAGCAGGACGTTTTTCATTCTCAGTCAGGATTTGTCCCTCCCTCCCACCGACCTTCAGGACGCTTTTGACCGGATGCGAGATGTGCTTCCCAGCTATATCCCAATTCCGCTGAAAGCCCATATGACGACGGCTCAAGTCGGAAGAGTCAGCATGGATCTGTATCGCCTTCCAGGGATCATTATCCAGACCATACCCCAAAGGACTTATATCCAGGGAACGTTGGCCGCGCATATTCTGGGGTATGTCGGTTCCCTGACCGTGGGAGACATGAAAAAGTCCTACGCCCACCACCTGCCTCCGGGAACGGGGATCGGCAAGACGGGGGTCGAAATGGAGTTCGACTCCATCCTCCAAGGAGCTCCCGGCGAGTCCCGAAAACTTGTGGATTCGCAGGGAAGCATCATCCGGAAGCTTGCGCCAAAATATCCGACACAGGGCAGATCCATTCGGCTGACAGTGGACTTCCGTTTGCAGCAGGTTGCGGAAACAGCGTTGGGAGACCGTCGTGGAGCCGTTGTGGCGCTTGATCCCAACAACGGGGAAATCCTGGTTCTGGCCAGTCATCCCAGTTTTGATCCGAATCAGATTTCCTCCGCTCTGACGGCAAAAACATGGCACGACCTCCTGAACAATCCGGATCGCCCATTAACGAACAGGGCCATCCAGGGGTTATATCCTCCCGGCTCCGTCTTCAAGGTTGTGACAACGATGGCCGGGCTCAAAGCGGGCGTAATCGATCCCGCCAAACCATTCAATTGTAAGGGAATCGTATTCCTTGGCGGATGGGCCTTTCACGACTGGAAGCGGGGTGGCCATGGAATACTTCGTCTGCGTCGGGCTATCATGCAGTCGTGTGATATTTATTTCTATCGGGCAGGGATGGCGCTCGGTCCGGACAAGATTGCGGAAATGGCCCACAGCTTTGGTCTTGGATCCCGGACAGGAATCGATTTGCCGTCTGAAAATCCCGGTACGGTTCCGGATCGCGACTGGAAAATGAAGCGGATGCACCAGCCCTGGTATCCGGGGGAAACATTGCCTTTCGCCATCGGGCAAGGTTATTTGACGGTCACCCCTTTACAGATGGCTCGTCTGATGGGAGTTGTCGCCACACAGGGCGTGCTGGTCAAACCTCACCTTTATCTTTCCTCAGATCCTCCCGGGAATTCTCCATCTGTTGAGGCCGTTCGGACGACTCCTCTTCGGGAAGCCAGTTTTTCCTCTTTGAGGGAGGGATTGTGGGCGGTGGTAAATGAACCGCATGGCACCGGTCATCCTGTGCGGATGAAAGAGATGGAAATTGCCGGAAAGACCGGCACAGCCCAGGTCATTTCGAACAGGATCCCTGAAGGCGGCACCGTCCATGAGAAGATCCGTCCGGATTCATGGTTCGTTGGGTTCGCTCCTTTCGATCACCCGCGCATCGTTGTCTCCGTTCTTGTTGAAAACGGTGGAGACGGGGGAGATGTCGCCGGACCGGTCGCTCGAGCGGTATTTCAGGAGTTTTACCAGGATTATCTGGCCGGAAACGAAAACGTCCAGGCGTCGGAGAAAAGGAAGGAGCCTCATTCTTGAAATCGGTTCCGATTTCTTACGTATTCCGGTCATATCCGTTTTATTTATTGGACATTCTTGCCATCGTTCTGTCGGGAATCCTTGTGCAGTGGTCGATCGACTGGCATCTGGCCGCCCGACAAGGAGTATGGGCAGCCGCAGGTTTCGGAATGCTTGTTATTCTCGTCGGCATACCGTACAAGCAAATATTGAAAGTCAGTTTTCCAATTTATGGTGTGCTTCTTGTTCTTCTGATACTTGTCAAATTCGCCGGACACCAGAGTCATGGTGCCAGGAGATGGATCGGTTATGGACCCGTAATGATTCAGCCCTCCGAGTTTATGAAGCTCGCCTTGATGATGGCGTTGATCTGGTTTTTCGGGAAGATGGATGACAAGGATGGCTTGTCTTTTGAAAAGGTCCTTGCAGCTTCCGGTATGGCCCTTTTGCCTGGAATCCTGATCGCCAAGCAGCCGGATTTGGGGACAGCTATTGGACTTTTTTTCTCTCTCGGGGTTTTTCTTTTTTTGAGAGGAGTCCGATCCCGGACATTTTTCACGGCTCTGTGGGCATCGGTGATCCTGCTTCCGATCGGATGGCAGATTCTCTGGAATCACCTCCATGCTTTCCAGAAAGACAGAATCCGAACTTTTCTCAATCCGGAATCGGATCCGACGGGACTGGGTTACCATACGATGCAGTCGATGGTGGCGGTCGGATCCGGGGGATGGTTCGGGCAAGGACTCAAAGGGGCGACACAGGTGAAGTTTCGCTATCTTCCGGGAGCTCATACGGATTTTGCTTTTGCTGTTTTCTCAGAAGAATGGGGTTTGATTGGAGCAATTTTTCTTTTGTTGGCAAATGGTTACATCTTATGGTTCGGGTACAGGACTGCCGTCCTTTGCCGCGAATCGCGCGGATTCTTTTTGGCGGCTGGAATGACAAGCCTGTTCGGAATCAGTTTTCTGGTTAATGCATCCATGGTAGTCGGGATTTTGCCGGTTGTCGGGATACCCATGCCGCTTCTAAGTTACGGGGGGTCCGCGTTACTGGTTTCGATGATGGGATTGGCTCTCGTCCTGAATGTCAGGATTCACGAGGAAACCTAGATCTATAGATGTAAATGAGTAATGCAGGGGGTCGGTTGTGAATTCTCGAATGGACTTGCCTGTTCGGGCTTCATGGTGGGTTATTGCAGCTTTTGGAGGATAGAAATTGTGGAAATATTGATACATGTCAGTCATGAGGAAACGAAAGTCGCACTCGTGGAAAATCGCCAGTTAGCGGAATTCTTTTTTGAGCGGAAGAGAGAAGCCGGGGTTGTCGGCAATATCTACAAAGGAAGAGTGAACAAGGTTCTTCCCGGCATGCAGGCAGCTTTTGTAGATGTTGGCCTGGACAAGGCCGCTTTTCTCTATGTGGATGACATCTATGTGGAAGGTTCGGACATCTTGCCCGGGGAAATGCCGCAGGATGAACAGTCCCCTCCTCCGGCCCTTTCTGACGAGATACCTCCGGAAGGTATGTTGCCGGAAGATCCGGCATCCGTCCCGGTGCCCCGACCGGAACCGTCGCGCAAGATGCCCCGGAAGCCGATCGAAGAAATTCTGACGGAAGGTCAGGAAATCCTTCTCCAGATGACGAAGGAACCGATCAGTACGAAAGGTCCCAGGGCGACGACCTATATCAGTCTTCCAGGTCGCTATCTCGTCTATATGCCCCAAGTGAACCATGTGGGAGTGTCACGCCGGATCACCAACGAGGAAGAGCGTCAGCGACTCAAGGAAATGGTGAACGCGCTCAAGGGAGGAAAAGGGGGATATATTATCCGTACGGTTGCGGAAGGAATGTCGGAATCGGAATCCCGGTCCGATATCATCTTTCTGGAATTGCTCTGGCAGGATATTCGATCCAGGGCGGAGACGATGAAAGCTCCTTCTCTTGTCCGGGAAGACCTGGATGTGGTTTTTCGAACAATTCGGGACTATCTGACCAATGAGGTCGAAACCCTTTATATCGACGATTTGAAAGAATACAAGCGGGTTATGGATTTTATCGGAACCTACATGCCGGATTATGCGTCACGTGTCCGTTACTGGGAAGGGACTACACCACTTTTTTCGGCATATGACATAGAGCGACAGCTGTCGAAAGCGCTGGAAAAAAAGGTCTGGCTCAAGAGCGGAGGTTACCTGGTAATCGATCGGGCTGAAGCGTTGACGGTCATTGACGTCAATACCGGCCGATTTGTCGGGGAAAACGATCCGGAGTCGACGATCCTTCAAACCAACCTCGAAGCCGTTACGGAAATCGCGCGTCAGCTTCGGCTCCGGAATATAGGTGGCATCATCATTATCGATTTCATCGATATGGAAAAGGAAAAGAATCGGGAAAAGGTATTCCAGGGATTGCAGGAGTCTCTGGCGCACGACAAGGCGCGGACGAACGCACTCAAAATTTCTGATCTGGGTCTTGTCGAAATGTCCCGGAAAAGGGTAAGGGAAGATCTGGTCCACCTCCTGGGCGAAACATGCGCTTATTGTGACGGGAAGGGGTATACGAAATCTCTCAGAACCATTGCCTATGAGATACTCGAAGAATTGAGAAGCGTTCCGCTGGGTGGACAGAATCCAAAGGAAAAGAAAGCGATCCTCTTCGTACATCCGGAGATACAGACTGTCCTCCAGGAGGAGGAAAGAGATTTCCTTCAGGCAGTCGAACGGAAGATCCGGCGTCAGATCGTTATCAAGTCGGATCCCCTCTCGCACATAGAAGAGTTCTCCATCGTGGCTCCCTAAAAGGATCACGATGGAGAACTCCACAGTTCTCAGGAGAGAATCTGGAGCCTTAAAAAGAGGAAATTCGAGAACGCCTGACCGAAAAGAATGAAGATCAGTTCTACATAAAGAAGCCCTGTCGCCGCCTGTGTAGAATGCATCTTGACCGTCTTGAGTGCGAGGATCGTGATGACCGTTCCACCGACGATCCCTAAAAGAATCCTTCCCCAGAGGTAAAGTCCGTCAAAATTCTCCAAAAGGAGGGCTTTCAGGTAGTCCGGGCTGGTCTTGATCATATAGCCCATTTCTGGAAGAGCCAGCAATGCGACAAAGATCATGACTCCGGTCAGAACTCTGGTGAGAAAGAGGAGAGGTTCGATCGGCAGAGTCGGATTTGTCAGGTAGAAATGCCCAAGATTCATTGCGAGGAGTACCGCGCCAAGCAGAAACGCGGATCCCAGGATCGAGAGAACCGATAGGATGTTTGAAAGAGAGAGTCGCCAGTCCGGAGCCAGTGCGAGAAATGTGCTTCCCAGTGAAAAAAGGTGAAGTGTGGCTGTCGCAATCAGGATTGGTCGGGAAAGAGGTTTTTGTTTTTCCCAATTGCCGAAATAGACGATGAGATTATAAAGGACCAGTGCGATTATTCCCACACCCAGAAACGTCATGGCGATTTGTCCGGGGCTGGATAACCCCAGGGACCTCAGATGCGAAAAGGTGGCCGGGCCCATGAAAAAAAAGGCCAGGCCGGAGAAAATCAGAAACAGGGTCCCGTGCAAGCGGTAAAACGTCCGGTTGACGCGGTTGAAACGGTAGACAAAGCTCGTCAGATATAATCCCCCCGCGCAAGTTTGCAGGAGAAGAAGTCCAAATACATTGGGTTGGAATGTCATGGATAGTTCTCCGGAGTATAGGTGATGGAAACCCCGATGGTTTCGGCAGACACGCCGATGACAGGAGGTGGAACTTTTTTCAGGAAAACCGAAATCGACCGGATTTCCGGATGTCGGCTGGCGATTTTTTCTGCGATCATCCTGGAGAGTCTTTCCAGAAGAAATGGAGAATCTTTGATGCCGGCATGGAGAATGTCTTCGATGACGGCCGAATAATCAACCGTGTCCTGTATCCTGTCTGTACGGGAAGGATCATGATTTGGAAGGAAATGAAAGTCGATGTCGACTGAGCAAGACAGTATCTGTTCCTCCGTTCGTTCCTGGGGAAGGACTCCGACAACAGCTGCAAATCGAAGATCGCGAATCGAAATTCTGGCGCCTTCCGCTTTCATCTTCGGGGGGAGGGGGTATCAATCAACAAGTTGACAGGAGGTCCTCCGACAGTTACTTCCCCATCGGTAGAACCAGTGTATGTGCCACTTGCAACGAGCGGAGATCCGGAGTCCAGTACAAGTCTGGCAACCAGACGAACGTTTCCCTTCAGGTCGATACCGGACAGCCTTACGTTTTCCTGAGTGATCCGGAAGGGAACCGGGAATGCCGGATGATAGAATTCCGCCAGGGCGACAGGCAAATATCCGGGAGAAGTCGATCCTTTCATATAAACGACGACCGTCAAGGTGCCATGCATCATCCAAAGAGGAACGTGAGGTCCCAGACGGACGACTCCCGTAATCGTACTGGAAAGGTTTGTCGAGGAGGTTTTCCTGGAGCAACTGTTTCCTGTGACGGTTATAAAAAGAATCGTGCAGAGAAAAAAAAGGGAGCTGAAACGACGAAACAAAATCGAACCCCAGTCTGTGTTATCGCAAAATGCGAGAAAATAAGGATTCAGGTCTGAAAGATAAGAATAAGGAATAATGTGGGCCGATTGTAATACACATCCCTTGCGAACACAATGAAAAGCATGATGGCAATCCGACGACGGGTCAAAAGGGGCGAGGCACCTTGCATTCTGAAAGTTTACAAGGTTATGATGGAAGACCTTAGCATGGCAAAGATATGCCGAGACCATGGCTTTGTTCAGGGGCGAAACGGGCTTCCTGTTGTTTTGGGTCGACAGCCATCAAGGCAAGGTCCTGAAAAGGTAAGGATATGATTCACCGGGAAGGGGTACCGGATTCTTTCCGGAGGGAATCGAAACCCGGTTTCCGGGAAGGGACTAGTAAGTTCCCTGTAAAAATCCACTTAAGACGACAAACGTAAAATTCGATTGAACTGCAATGAGGAGGTTGCTTGCATGTCTTTGAAAATTGCTGATAACTGTATTTCCTGCGGAGCCTGCCTTCCAGAATGTCCGAACGATGCGATCAGCGAAGGGGATCCGCTTTATATCATTGATCCGGAGCTTTGTACGGAATGTGTCGGGTTCCATGAAGATCCGCAGTGTGCAGCGGTTTGTCCTATCGACGAATGCTGTATCCTGGATCCGGAATATCAGGAAACCCAGGAGGAGTTGCTTGCAAAGAAAGCCCGAATTCATCCGGAGGGCTGACGAGCGCAGGAGACAGAACAAGACGGGGGAATATCCTATGAGAAAAAGGAAATTTGTTCTCGTTGAACCAAAGTCCACGCACCTTCATGTTTACAGTCGATATACGATACCCCGGCTTGGAGTGATCCTGCTGGGGACAATGTTGCGTGACAGGGGTTGGGATGTAAGGGTTTATATTGAAGATGTTTCCCCCGTCGATATGAATGAAGTTCTGTCCGCCGATATCGTTGGGATCTCTACCCTCACGTCTACGGCACCCCAGTCATACAAGTTAGGAGAAATGGTTCGGAGCAAGGGTATCCCTGTCATCATGGGGGGAACGCATGTAACCTTCTGCCCGGATGAAGCCCTTGACTATTCGGACTATGTCGTGCGGGGGGAAGGTGAAGAGACCCTCTTTGAGTTGCTCGAGGCCATGGATGGAAAGGGACCCTTTGACAAGATCCTCGGATTATCTTTCTGGAAATCCGGAAAAAAGGTCCACACTCCGGACCGACCGCTGAAAGAAGATCTCGATTCCAATCCGGTTCCGGATTACAGTCTGGTTGAGGGGTGGAGCAGTAACGCCATCATTTCCATCGCAACGTCAAGAGGTTGTCCCTTTACATGCACATTCTGTTCTGTGCCCGGGATGTACGGGCATGGATTCCGGATGCATTCCATTGAACGCGTGATAGAGGAAATCCGGGTCAATAACCCCCAGTATGTTTTCTTCGCAGACGACCTCTTTACGGCAAACAGAAAACGAACCAAAGATCTTTTGCGCAGAATGATTGAAGAAGGTCTGACGCCACAATGGGGGGCCCAGGTCCGCATCGAAACGGCGTTTGATCCCGAATTGCTGACACTTATGAAAGAAAGTAACTGTTTTAATGTTTTTGTCGGTTTCGAGTCGATAAATCCGAAGACTCTCGATCTTTTCAACAAGCGCCAGACGTATGAAAAGATTGTGGCAAGCATCAAGAAGTTCAAGGAAGCCGGAATTCGCATTCACGGAATGTTTGTTGTGGGTTCGGATGCGGACGACAAGGAAACGATATATGAAACCAGTCGTTTTGCAAGGGAGTATGGTCTGGAAACCATCCAGCTCATGATCCTGACCCCATTGCCGGGTTCGCCGGATTACGACCAGTTTTACGCAACGGGAAACAGGGAATTGCTCAGCAGGGACTGGAGCCTCTATGACGGTCACCACGCCGTGTACCGACCGAAGAACATGACGGCGTATGAGCTGAACGTTGCGGCGATCGATGCCATGGAAGAGTTCTATTCTTGGAAAACCATCTTCGGCTCTGTTATGAGAAAAGATCTTATTTCTGTGATCATCCAGACGTCGTCCAAGAATCTTCTGAAGGAATGGAAAAAAGAAAACCGGGATTACATACAAAGTCTTCGGGATCAGGTTTTTGACAAGGCGAAAGAAGTGGCTGTTCACAGGGACATCAAGCTTTCCTACCGCATTGGTGTACCCCGGTTTATTCTTGATGCGGAAATCGGGAAGTCCTTGACAAGCTTTTTGACGGAGCTGGGAATTTCGGTCGTGCCTTTTGCTGCATCGGCCCATTCATTTCCTGCAGGATTTCCTTCCAGACTGGACTGGCTCAGGGGAAAAGTCGATTGTATTGTCATACCTGTCATGGACAGGGCGGGACAAGGACAGGAAGAGATTTATGAAAAGGTTCAGCGTCTCTGGAAAACACTTTCCCGCCAGAAAGAGGATCTTCCTGCAATGGTCAAGTTGTTTCTGGACCGACAGGACGGTTCCCTTTATTCATCAATGGCCCAGATTGCCGGCATCTTTACGAAGGATCTGGACAAGGTTAACAAAGCGTATCGTTCGATCATTCCCTCCCTTTCCGGGAGTGACATCCTTTCCCATGCTCCGGTAGAATCAAAGCCGGTTATCTTGAGGGTCTAGGTCGAACAGGGAGGAATACGAAAAGAAGATGGAAAAGTCAACGCGCATTGCTTCACCCAGCGAAGTCGGTGAGAAAAAATGGTTTTTGATCGATGCAGCGGGGAAGACAGTTGGAAAAGTGAGTGTGGAAGTGTCCAGGATTCTTCGGGGAAAAGGGAAGGTCTGCTTCACCTCCCATCAGGATCTGGGGGATTACGTGGTCGTGATCAATGCCGGAAAAGTTGTTCTGACCGGCAACAAGCTAACGGACAAAATGTATTACCGGCACAGTGGATATCCTGGCGGATTCAGGGAGGAACGAGCCAAGGATGTGATTGAGCGCAAGCCTGAAACGATATTGATGCATTCTGTCAAGGGGATGTTGCCGAAGAACAAGCTGGCAAAGCTCTATATGACCCGGTTGCGTGTTTTCCCCGGTTCAGAACATCAACATGTAGCCCAGTCCCCGATCGAGGTCAGACTTGGAGGACGTCATGGAGCGTGAAACATTGGAAGAAAATCGATCAAATGCGACCGGTAAAAGGAAAACAGCCATTGCAAGAGTGAGAGTTCAAGCCGGTTCTGGTCAGATCCGCATCAATGACCGATCACTTGAAGAGTATTTCCCCCGTACGATATGGTCCAATCAGGTGAAGGCGCCTCTTGAAATCACCAATATGCTTTCCCGGATTGATGTGTTTGCGCGCGTGACGGGCGGTGGTTTGACGGGACAGGCAGAAGCCATCCGGCACGGGATTTCCCGGGCGTTGCTTGAAATCAATCCCGAACTTCGGGAATCTTTGAAGAAAGAGGGATTCCTGACAAGGGATCCCCGAATCAAAGAACGAAAAAAATACGGGCAAAAAGGTGCCCGGAAGAGATTCCAGTTCTCCAAGCGTTAAGTCGATGTAGGAATCATACGAAAGGGAGGTGGAAAACCTCCCTTTTTTTTTGCGGACGAATGAAAAGGAATTCCTTCTGTGAGTTTACTGAAGATTGGAATTGCAGGGGCATCCGGATATGGTGGTGGGGAATTGTTGCGTCTTCTTCATTTCCATCCGGAAGTTGAAATCGTCCACCTGGCTGCAGATAGCCGTGCAGGGGAATCGGTCGAATCCGTTTTCCCGCATCTTTCTATTTCCGGTTTTATGGAAAAACACCCGACGGATGAACCCTGGAAAGATGTTCAAATCCTTTTTACAGCTCTTCCGGCTGGTGAAAGTGCAAAGATTGCGAAACTCTATCGGGATCAGGATGTTCGGATCATCGATCTGGGAGCGGATTTCCGATTCCGTTCATCTCGTCGTTTCTCCGAGATATACAAAATCCCCCATCCTTATCCCGAGGGTTTGCCGGATGCAACATACGCATTGGTGGAGTGGAACCGGGAGGCGATAAGAAAAGCCAAAATACTGGCCTGCCCCGGGTGTTATCCGACCGGGACGTTGATGGGGCTGCTCCCGTTTGTACGGAAGGGTCTGTTGACAGAGAGTAAAGTCTTTGTGGATGGAAAATCCGGTGTGTCCGGGGCCGGTCGGGGTTTGTCGCTGGATACCCATTTTCCGGAAATCGCCGAAAACATGAAGTCCTACAAGCCGTTCTCCCATCGGCATGGGCCTGAGATGGAAGAAGCCGTGGAATGCCTTTTCGAGAGTCACTTGAATATTCTTTTCGTTCCACATCTGATCCCGATTAACAGAGGTCTTCTCTCTTCGATCTATTTGAGTTTTGACAGGGTAGTTCCCGAGGATGAATCCTGGGAGATCTTGCGGGAATGTTATACAAAGGAGAAGAGTGTTCATTTGACGAACGAACCTCCTTCAACAGCGATGGTCCGTGGAACGAACAGGACAGCGATCACCGTTCGTTCCATCGGAAAATCGGCTGTCGTCGAGACCGCGATCGACAATTTACTTAAAGGGGCCGCAGGACAGGCGGTTCAGACCATGAATCTGATTCAGGGCTGGGAAGAGTCGAAAGGACTGCCCCTTGCCGGGGGATTCCCCTGAGAGTGCAGTCTCAGAGAGTGAACGTATTGAGGAGATCAATTGGCACGGAAAATACAGGGAGGGATTACATTCCCTAAAGGGTTTCAGGCGAACGGATTGTATTCAGGAATCAAGTCGAACCGGAAATTAGATCTCGCATTGATTGTTTCCGATGTGGACGCGGAAGCGGCAGGTCTCTTTACGACAAACCGGATCAAAGCTGCTCCTGTCAGTCTTTCGCAGAGGAGAATCCGAGGCGGGCAAGCACGTGCCATTCTTGTCAATAGCGGCAATGCGAACGCCTGTACCGGCGATGCAGGAATGCAAGATGCTCTTCGGATGACGGAAAAGGTCTCCCAGTTTCTGACGTGCACTGCCCGAAAGATTCTTTGCGCATCCACAGGAGTCATTGGTCGCCCACTTCCAGTGAATAACATTCTCGAAGTGATTCCCGATCTTGTTGCGGGGGGATCTCCGTACAAAAATATGGAATGCGCAAAGGCCATCATGACGACCGACACCTATCCGAAAGAGGCTCAAGCAGAGTTTCAATGTTCCGGATTCCCGGTTCGGATAGGCGGGATCGCCAAGGGGGTGGGAATGATTCATCCTCAGATGGCGACGATGCTGGTTTTCTTGACGAGTGACGCAAACATTTCCCGGGAAGCACTGAAAGCCGCTCTCCAGACGGTCGTCGACCGCAACTTCCACACATTGTCCGTGGACGGAGAGACCAGTACGAATGACAGCGTCATCATTCTGTCAAACGGGTGTGCCGGAAATCCAAAAATTCAGAAAGGCACTCCGGCGTATGCCGATTTTATCGAATCCCTGGATGGCGTTTGTCAAAAACTGAGAGAACTTCTCGTTCATGATGGAGAGGGGGCGACGAAATTTATTCATATTTCAGTCCAGGGAGCCAAGTCCCGAACCGATGCGAAAAAAGTGGCGGCGTCGATTGCAAAAAGCATTCTGGTGAAGACGGCTTTTTTTGGAGAAGACGTCAACTGGGGGCGAATCATGGTTGCTATCGGGAACGCAGGAGTCGTTGTCAGAGAAGAGAAAATTGATATTTCGGTCGGGGATGTCTCGCTGGTTCATCATGGTATCGGAATGGGAGAGGCCCAGGAAGAAAAAGCTCTCGAAGTGATGAAAGGTAAAGAAATTCACCTTTCTGTCTCCCTTGGAATGGGTCCCATGACGGCGGAATACTGGACGACGGATCTGAGCTATGAATATGTCCGAATCAATGCCGGATACAAAGGAAGAACCTAGTCCATTGATTTCAGTTCCATAATATCTGATCATAAAGAGATTTCAGTTTCTGGAAGCGACTCAACTCCGTCTGTCCGGACAGGCCTTTCCGATTTGCCGGAAAGAAGATGGGGTCGCTCCTTCCTGACCTCTTCCAGAGCATTGAGGAGTCGCGGGAGGAAGAAGGAGCGTGCTGTTCCGGGCAAGGTTAAACCCCGTGTCAAGGAGAATATGGTTATGATCGACGTTACATTGAAAGAAATGCTGGAGGCAGGTGTTCATTTCGGACACCAGACCAAAAGATGGAACCCGAAAATGAAGAGGTTCATTTATGGGGAAAGAAACGGGATCTATATTCTGGATCTCCAGCAGACCGTAAGGCGTTTTCGGGTCGCTCGGGAATTTGCCAAGAGTGTTGTCCGTAACAGGGGCAGCATCCTTTTTGTTGGGACGAAGCGCCAGGCAGAGCCCATCATTCAGCAGGAAGCCCAACGATGTGGCATGTATTTCGTGACCGAACGATGGTTAGGCGGCATGTTGACCAATCTGCAGACCGTCCGGAAATCGGTGGAGAGGCTCAACAAGATTGAAGAAATGATGGAAAGCGGCCAGATCTCCCGACTTCCGAAAAAGGAAGCGGCCCAGCTTGAAAAGGAACACGGCAAACTGTCCAGCATCCTGGATGGAATCCGGGGATTGAGCCATCTTCCGGCTGCAATTTTTGTCATCGACCCTAAGAAGGAACATATTGCCGTTCATGAGGCAAACCGGCTCGGCATACCCGTGATCGCGATGGTCGATACAAACTGCGACCCCGACACGATTCAGTTTCCGATCCCTTCAAATGATGACGCCATTCGCTCTATCCGTCTTATCACTGCAGGTATTGCTGATGCGGTGCTTGATGGAGCTCTGGAAGGCCAGGTGCAGAAAGGGCAGGAAGCAGCTCCCCCGGATGTTGCCAGAGAGACAGTGGCGGCAGGGGTGAAAGAAAACTCTGGGGAAGAATCTTAAAGCCTGCGCTCGCTTCTCGGGGCATGAGCGACTGGAAAGAAATTGCAGGAAGGAGGATGTGGATTGGACGTTAATGCCCAATTGGTAAAAGAGCTTCGGGAAAAGACCCAGGCTGGTTTTATGGAGTGCAGAAAAGCTTTGGTGGAAGCGGGTGGGGATATTGCTAAAGCGTTTGAGGTCCTGAAGCAGAAAGGATCTTTGCAAGCTCAGAAAAAATCGGATCGCAAGACATCCGAAGGGATTGTTTCTTCCTATATTCATGCGGGGAACAAGATTGGCGTGCTTGTCGAGGTCAACTGTGAGACGGACTTTGTTGCTCGGACTGAAGACTTTCGGGACCTTGTCAAAAACCTTGCGATGCATATTGCCGCCTCCTCTCCCTTCTATGTTGACCGGAAGGACATTCCTCCAGATGTTCAGGACACTGCCCGTAAAAAATTTGAAGAAGAAGTCCAGGACAAGCCCGAAAAAATTCGGGACCAAATTGTTCAGGGTAAGCTCGACAAATATATGCAGGAAAAGTGTTTGCTGGATCAGCCCTATGTCAAGGATCCCGGTGTTCTGGTCAGGGATCTTGTGGCATCGGCCATAGCGAAATTGGGGGAAAATATTACGGTCAACCGGTTCAGCCGGTTCCAGATCGGTGAAGGGAACGATTGATGGGGCCCTATAAAAGGGTTCTTCTGAAGCTTTCCGGCGAAGCACTTATGGGGGATCAATCCTTTGGGATTGATCCCCTTGTGCTTGACAGGATTTCCGGAGATATCCAGTCGGTGATCAACAGTGGAACCGAACTGGGGATTGTCATTGGGGGAGGAAATTTTTTTCGGGGATTGGCTGGTATTGAGCAAGGAATTGAAAGAGCGTCGGCCGATTATATGGGAATGCTTGCCACGGTGTTGAACAGTCTCGCACTTCAGTCGGCCCTTGAAAGAAAAGGAGTTCCGACGAGGGTTCTGTCAGCGATTGAAATGAGGGCGTTGGCTGAACCCTATATTCGGAGAAGAGCCATTCGCCATCTTGAAAAAGGTCGGGTGATCATTTTTGCCGGTGGAACAGGAAATCCCTATTTTACAACGGATACCGCTGCAGCATTGAGGGCTAGTGAGATTGGTGCGGAAGTTGTCCTTAAGGCGACGAAAGTGGATGGTATTTATACGGAAGATCCCAAGAAAAGCCCTCATGCTCAAAAATTCCTCCGCCTCACCTATGCGGAAGTTCTGGAAAAAAACCTTCGGGTCATGGATCAGACGGCGATTGCGCTGTGTCGAGAAAATGATATGCCGATCGTTGTTTTCGATCTTATGGGAGAAGGAAATATCATGAGCGTCATTCGAGGAGAGATCCTGGGGACGTTCGTTCACCACTGACAGGCAGGCCGATTGATGACCGGAGGGGAAAAACAATATGGATGCGGACCTGAAAGAGTTACAAAAAAAACTGGACAGTGCCGTCGACTTTTATAAAAAGGAGATTCAGACCCTGCGAACAGGCCGACCCTCCTTGTCCCTTCTTGAGAATGTAAAAGTTTCTTACTATGGTAACCCATCCTCCGTCGACAAAGTGGCTTCCCTGAACATCATGGATAATCGGATTATTGTCATTTCCCCATGGGATATGAAGATGATTCCGGAAATCGAGAAGGCTATCATGGCTGCGAATATCGGGCTGACACCGCAAAATGACGGGAAAGTCATCCGGATAGCGGTTCCTCCGATGACAGAGGAACGTCGGAAACAGATGGTCAAACTCCTGAAAAAAATGGCGGAAGAGGCAAAGATCGCCATTCGAAATATTCGTCGGGACGGTAACGACGACTTGAAGAAAAAAAAATCGGACGGATTGATTCAGGAAGACCGTTTGAAGAAACTTCAGGAGGAGTTGCAAAAGATGACCGATCTGACGGTCCAGAAGATCGACGATCTGACCCAGAAAAAAGAACAGGAGATCATGACCACCTGATGGCCGGTCAAGACCCATGGATAGCGAGTCCTCCCTTGTCGAGATTCCGAGAAGTGCGGGAAGAGATCTTTCCCGGAGCCGTCTTATTGTCGATCTGGATGCCCTTTCGCACAACTTTGGACTGATTCGGACTCGTCTGCTTGGCAATGTTGAAATTCTTCCGGTTGTCAAGGCAGATGCCTATGGGCATGGTATGGTTCCGGTTGCGAAATCGCTTATGGAACTGGGAGTTCCGGCATTGGGAGTCATGGGACTTGAAGAGGGTATCCGGTTACGGTATGCAGGCATCACGACGGATGTCCTCATCATGGGCGGGATTCTTCCTGCGGAGCTGGAAGAATGCCTGTCTTGTGACCTTCTTCCTGTTATTCACAACCGGGAATTGCTGGAAGAGGCGGTTGCCCTTGCCAGGAAGAAGGTGGAAGTTCGCATCCATCTGAAACTGGATGTCGGAATGGGCAGGTTAGGATTTCTGCCCGACGAGATTGCCTGGGTCTGCGATAGACTCGAATCGGAACCGTTGGTCCATATTGAAGGGATCATGACTCACTTTCCAGAAGGTGAGAACGCCCCTGAAACCTGTCGACAGATTGACCTTTTTGGAAGCATGCTCGATGAGCTTTGGGGGAGGGGGGTCATTCGACCCCGGCCCTTTGTCATCCATCTGGCGAACAGCGCTGCCTTTCTTTCCGGGACATACATCATCGACGAGAAAGACAGACCCTGGGAAAAACATGCCCGTTACTGGATTCGGCCGGGAATTCTTCTGTACGGTATACCGGTGGATCCCCTTATTCCCTTTTCAGGCCTGAAGCCGGTGATGGAAGTTCAGGCTCGTCTGATTTCCTTGAAAACACTTCCGGGAGGAAGCCGGATTTCCTATGGGGGGACCTTGTCCCTGACCCGAAAGTCCCGGGTAGGTGTACTGGGAATGGGATATGCGGATGGATTGCCCCGGGAACTTTCCAACTGGGGATGGGCTACACGTTCTGGTGAGAAATTCCCCTTTCTCGGAAGAGTGTGTATGGATATGGTGATGGTCGACGTGACGGATGCCAGCATTCCCCCGAAATTGGGAGACTGGATGACACTTATGGGTAACGGGAACGACGCAAGCATGTCCGCATGGGAAATCGCCGATCGCATACGGTCGATTCCGTACGAAATTGTCTGCAGGATGGGAAATCGTTCGCCCCGGTTCTATTCGAGAAAGGCGAGTTTTTCCGGGAATTCCCGTTGATGAAGCTCTTTGCCTGGATCGGAAGAAAGTGTATCACACTTTTTTCGTTGTCCGGATCATTGCTGATAACAATGGTCACCGCCTTTACGGGACTTGTGCGTCCGGCATTTCTCTGGTGGAATTTGCTCGTGCAACTCGTTCGGGTAGGGGCAGATTCCACACCGGTTGTTTTGGTCACCGCCCTGTTTACCGGGATGGTTCTGGCCCTGCAAGCCTGGATCGGATTTCAGAAATTTAATGCCGAAGGCATGGTGGGGGCGGTTGTTTCCCTCTCTCTGACGCGTGAGCTGGGGCCCGTCATTACCGGTCTGATGGTCAGTGGTCGATCCGGGTCCTCGATGGCTGCCGAACTGGGAACAATGCGTGTGACGGAACAGATTGACGCGCTCGAATCCCTGGCGGTAAGTCCTCTGGTCTACCTCATAACACCCCGTTTTTATGCCGGTCTGATCGCTTTGCCTCTTTTGACGGTGATGGCAGACTTTGTCGGTATCATTGGCGGATATTTCGTCGCCGTCGACTTGCTCGGACTTCCCTCTAACGTTTATGTGAAAGGTATCGCCCGATACGTGAATCTCCACGACTTTTATTCGGGGTTAGTCAAATCTTGTGTTTTTGGTGCCGTACTCTCGATTTTTTCCTGTTACATGGGATATCACGCGCGGGGAGGTGCGGCAGGTGTCGGGCAGAGCGTGACAAAAGCGGTTGTCAGCTCGTCTATGGCCATTCTTGTGCTTGATTATTTTCTCACAGCATGGCTGTTCTGAAAGGTTCCGTGTCTTCAGGTGAACAGGGTATTCCCCCTATCCGTGTGGAAAACCTGTGGAAATCATTCGGTTCACAAAATGTCCTGAAAGGACTCTCCTTCGCTGTATATCCGGGAGAGACGTTCGTGGTTATTGGAGGATCAGGCCAAGGGAAATCGGTTCTTCTTAAACATATTATGCGGCTCATGAAGGCGGATCGGGGGGAGATTTATGTGGAAGGAAATCCGATCATGGCTCTGGAACAAAAAGAGCTCTACGCCCTCCGGAGAAAAATGGGAATGGTTTTTCAGGAATCCGCTCTTTTTGACTCCATGACGGTCCTGGACAATGTCGCTTTCGCTCTGCGCATGCATACGTCCCTCCCGGAGAAGGATATTGTCTCGCAAGCACTGGAAAAACTCTCGAAAGTTGGGCTTCGGGATGTCGAAAAGAAATTTCCATCCCAGATTTCGGGCGGGATGAAAAAACGGGTCGCGATCGCCCGGGCGATCGCGCTTGCCCCGGAAATCCTGCTTTACGATGAGCCCACGACCGGTCTGGACCCGGTCCTCTCTTCGGCTATCGACGAATTGATTCTGAAAATGCAATCGGATCTTGCCGTCACGAGCATTGTGATTACCCATGATATGAAGAGCGCTCTAAAAATCGCCAACCGGGTCCTCTTTCTGTTTCAGGGAACGATCCGGTTTCTTGGAACCCCCCAGGATCTGACTATTTCCGATGACCCGGTCCTGTCCCAGTTTGTCAAAGGTGAAACACAGGGCCCCATCGGAACGCTCTGACACAGCGCATCAATCGATTTTCATTTCCCGGTAACCGTCATGATCGATAATTTTTCTGGAGTCTTGATGAACTGGACGACCGAGGCAAAGCTGGGATTTTTCATTGTGGTGGCTATTTTGGTCGCTATTGGGCTGACATTGCGATTTGGTCATTTCCATTTTACTCCCAGGGGCAGCTATCGGATTTATGCCGACTTCCGGTCGGTAGACGGGCTGGAAAAAGGGACTGCTGTTCGAATCGCCGGAGTCAGGGTTGGCGAGGTCACGGACATAACTCTCCGGTCCTCGGGGATGGCCCATGTGGAAATGATGATCTTTAACGGACTCAAGCTTCCTGACGACATCCATCCGGTTATCTTTTCGAACGGTTTTTTGGGAAAACTCTACATCGAACTTGTTCCCGGAAAATCCGCGAGGCCTATCATCAAGAAAGAACGGTTATTTCGTGATCGGAGGAATTCCCCTCCATCCATGCGGCGATGGGCAGCCTTTTCTTCCTGGATTTTGCCTTCTTATGCCTGGGGAGATCCGGTTCAGCCTCAGGTGGGGCCGACGCTGCCGAAAACATCGCAGAGTTCTTCCCAGCCGGGAGACCCGGGTTATGTTCAGCCGGGTACGACCCTGTCTTCGCCCGGGGAAACTGTCAGTGTCAATCGTCTTGTCCGAAAGCTGAACCGGATCGCAGACGATATCAAAGCCATATCGGGGGCATTGCGCAGGGCGATGGGGAACAAGAAAGGGACGGAGGATCTGAAGAAGACTCTGGACAATCTCAAGGCTCTGACAGACAATTTGAGGGAGTTTACGAAAAACTTGAAGGACAAGTCTCCTGCGATCCTGAACAAGGTCGATTCGATTGCGACCAAGATAGACAAGGGCGTTGGAACTGTTGGCCAATTGGTCAATAACAGGGACCTTTATAACAAGGTCGATTCGGCCGCCGGACACCTGGATAGCATTCTGGCCAAAATTGACAGCGGTCAGGGGACTGTCGGACAGTTGGTGAACAATCCCGACTTGTACAACAATCTGAACGCCACGCTGAAAAAATTCTCGGACTTGAGCCACAAATCTGATCAGATGGTTCTCGACGTATCGATGAAGGGGTATTACTTTCCTCGGGATGCGGCCGCAGACGGCTTTCTGACATTGCAGATATTCCCGCGCTCGGACAAGTTTTATGAAATTCAGGTTGTTTCGTCCCAGCTGGGAAATTATAATCAGACCGTGCCCTATACACAGGTCAACGGAAACTTTATCGCTGGACCCTCCCAGGTGACCCAAAACAACTATGCGATCAAATTCAGTGTCGAATTCGGGCAACGATTCAACAACTTCGATGTCCGGGCCGGCATGATTGAAAACAGTTTTGGAGTGGGAACGGATGTTTTTCTGACAGACAACCTGACATTTACCTTTGTTCTCTACAACATCGGGTCATATGATCCGATCGCGCCCAATCCCTTCACCAGGATGTATCTCAACTATACGATCCTGAACCACATCTGGTTGACGGCCGGTTGGTATAACGCCTTTAACCAGAACCTCTCCTCACCGCTTGTCGGAGGAGGAATCGTTTTCTCCGACAATACGCTCAAGACTCTTATCGCCGGACATCTCCCATGAAATGAAAACATCCGTGTCGAATCTCTTTCAAGTGCGCTGGTTGGTCATCCGGACACTCTATTTCTTGACCCAGAAAGGGGGATGTTCTAGAGTAATAAGACAGCGCAATCCCGAATTCATGTTGGACTTAGACAAAAAGCCATTGTTATCGATGGATATGGAGGCTTATTGATGCCGGATGGTTTGACTCCAGACGAGCAGCAGACCGTTGAACTTTCCGGAGCTGTCGGTTATTACGAAGGTAAGAAACCTCCAGCCGGGGCCAAGAATGAGCCAAAGCAGGGTTGGTCCTTGCGAGGGACCCGGGTTCTGGCAGTTCTGTCCTCCCTGAGACTTGCCATCTCTCTCTTTTTGATTCTGGCGTTTCTGACCATCTTCGGAACGTTCATCGACCAGGGCCGCGAGTCCTCCTTCTATATCAGCCAATACGGAGACAATTGGGGAAAATGGATTGTCCGTCTGAAAGTTGATGATATTTATCACAGCTGGTATTACGTTTCCCTCCTTTCCCTTCTCTGTATCAATGCCCTTTCCTGTGTCTATAACAGATTTCCGATCACCTTCAAGTCCATGTTTCGTGAACGGGTCAATGTCAGTCGGGAGTTTCTGAAAAAGCAGCGGGAATACCGGGATGTGTCTTTGTCGGAAGCCTCCCTTCCGGCGGAGGGAGCCGAAGGCCATGTCAAATCTGTTCTGACTCGCAAGAGATACAAGGTCCAGACTCTGCAGGATGGACAGGAAACCATTGTCTTCGGCCAAAAAGGAGTTTTGGGACGTATCGGTTCCCATACGGCCCATTTGTCGGTGATTGTAATTTTGGGAGGAGGGCTGCTCGGAAGCCTTTTGGGCTTCCGTCTTTTCGGGACCTTCTATGTGCACTCGACAACGTTTGTACCGCAGGGAGATTTCAGTCTTCGGGTGAACAAGTTCTGGATCGATCACTACCCGAATGGAATGATCAAATCGTATTTCAGTGACCTGGATGTCCTGAAACAGGGAAAGGTCGTGAAGCATAAAGTCATCAGCGTCAATCATCCCCTCGAATATGACGGTCTCCGATTTTATCAGGCGAGTTTCGGAAATGCTTTTGACCGGTTGACAAGCGCCAAGGTTCTGATCGTCAACCGGGTCAAGAAACAGTTCCTTGGACAGGTCATGCTCCCGTGGAATACTGTCGAGCCGGTTGCCAAAACGGATCTTTCGCTGAAAGTCCTCCGATATGTTTCGGATTTTGCGTTCGATCCGAAAACAAATTCGGTTTACAGTAAATCCGAAAAGGAAGGAAACCCTGCGATTCAGGTGGCTGTCATTCAGAACGGGAAGGAAATCGGACGCCCCTGGTTTTTTTATAACTTTCCGCAGATTCAGGTGATGAAAAATCTTCCGTACTTCATCGTTTTTGCCGGATACAATGCCCCCCTCTATACGGGTCTGGAAGTGGCGAAGGATCCCGGAGTAAAAGTCGTGTGGGCAGGGTCCTTTCTGCTGGTGGGTGGATTGTTTCTGTCGTCTTATGTCTATCATCGAAAAATATGGGCACGGATCCGGCATACAGGCGGCAATGTCCAGATCGTTATCGGAGGATTCGGACACAAGGACAAGTTGGGTTTTGAAAAAGAGTTTCAGGAAGTGGTCCAGGAGATTGTATCTTCCCGAAAGCAGGATTTCCTGGGCGCTAAGGGCTCGGCGACGGCAGTTGCAGCGGGCTAGTTGATTGCATGTGGCTTACTGATATCATATTCGAGATTGATGACAGCTTAATGTTTGGAGAGAAGATTGTTTCCGGTACAAGCGGGATGCGGAACTGTCAAACACTTTCCCCGTATAGCGAAATCATTTCCGGCCTGAGTGAAAGGGGTAAAAATGTCGCTCATCAATTCGATCGGCTCTTCATTTCTTCTCTATAATACTGTTGTAGCACTCTATCTTGTCGCTGGAATCCTGTACTTTCTCTTCCTGATCTCCCACAAGAAGGAAATGGGACAAATGGCTTCGACCGTGACGTTTTCCGGCTGGGTAGTCAATACGGCCGCTCTTGTCGGAAGAGGGATCGCCGACCACCACGCACCCTGGTCGAATCTGTATGAAACTCTTTTCCTTTTTTCCTGGGCATCGATTCTTGGCTACATGATCATGGAGATGAAATACAAGGTTCGCGTGGCGGGAGCATTTGTTCTGACACTCGTGTTGTTTGCCGTTGGTGCGGCAAAGCTTCTTCCATACCGTTACCAGATGGTGGAGCCTTTGAATCCGGCGCTCAATTCGTATTGGCTGAAAATTCACGTTTTCACAATGTTCATGTCTTATGCCGCTTTTGGAATATCCGCCTCCCTTGCACTGATCTACCTTTTGAAAAAGCGGTCGGAATCACGGGGAACAACAGGGTGGATCCTGAAAGAGTTCCCCAATACGGAAGCCCTGGATGACATGACTTACAAGGCTGTCATGGTCGGGTTCCCACTCCTAACCCTGGGTGTCATTTTCGGTGCGATGTGGGCGTATGAGGCTTGGGGAGGATATTGGTCCTGGGATCCCAAGGAAACATGGTCTCTCATTACCTGGTTTGTCTATGCCGCCTATCTTCATGCGCGGATGACGAGAGGTCTGAGAGGCGCTCCCAGTGCCTGGTTCTCCATCGGCGGTTTCGTTTCAGTCGTTTTTCTTTATTGGGGCGTAAGTTTTATTATTCCTGGACTGCATGCTTACGCGGCATAGGGGAGACTGATGACCGGTATTCGCAAGTTTTGGCCTTATCTGGCCGGAGGGGCGGTTTTTCTGGGGATTCTTGCCTACCTCGTAGTGACGTACCGTTTTGCTCCGGTAAAAGTTGGAATGGTTGCACCAGATTTTTCCTTGAAAACAGTGGACGGGACCCCCATCCATCTCTCCGATTACCGGGGAAAAGTCGTCATGCTCAATTTTTGGGCAACCTGGTGCAAACCCTGCAAGCAGGAAATGCCTTCCATGGAAATCATGTATGAGGGGATGAGGCAGAAGGTCGGAGATAAATTTGCCCTGATTGCTGTCAATGAAAACAACATGTTCTATTCGGGAAAAGTTGCGCCGTTTTTGAAGTCCCACAACATCCATTTTCTGATCCCGCTGGATCCGTTCAGCAAGCTCGATCACCTCTACAAGATTACCGGTGTTCCGGAAACGTTTATTCTTGATCAGAACGGTGTTGTCGCACAGCATGTCATAGGTCCGAGAAACTGGATTGTCCGGCAAAACCTGGAGGAGGTTCTCGCCCTTCTCGCCAAGGGTCCGCAGACGCCAAAGGCCTATCAGGCAATCAAGGCCAAGGAAGCCAGCTCCGGATATTGAGAGGTCATGAAAAGGATTCTTTTTGTTCTGACTTTCCTCGTAGGATTTCTCCTCCCGTTTTTCTCGAGCGTTCAGGCAGGACGGGCGATTGCAGCGAGTGCCACCGATTTTCGTCTGCACGATGTGACCGGACGTGTGATTGGATTGGAGGATTTCAGGGGAAAGTGGGTCCTGTTGAATTTTTGGGCGACCTGGTGCGGTCCTTGCCTGAAGGAAATTCCTTCTCTGGAAAGACTCGGCAAACAGGTCCAGGCGCGTCTGGTGATTCTTGGTATTTCAGAAAGCCTGGATGGAAAAAAGAAATTGTTGAAATTTGTCCAGGATCATCAGATGACTTATCCGGTTCTCATAGACGGACTGGGGCGTGTGGCAGATGCTTACAGGGTGCACGGTTTGCCGGATTCGGTGCTGATCGATCCTCAGGGAAAGGTGACCTGGACTGTCGAAGGTGCTGTCAACTGGACAGATCCGTCATTTCAGCAAAAATTTCTCTCCGGACCATTGAAAGGACATTCGTGAAAATTTTTTCCTCAAGAATTTTCACGCTCAAATAAATATGGATCATTCCTCTGTCACGTTACCCTTATCCTTTCTGGCAGGGCTTGTCTCTTTTGTTTCGCCTTGTGTTCTCCCGATTGTTCCATCCTATATCTCGTTTGTAACGGGGTTGTCCTTCGATGACCTGACGGGAAAGAACTCCGAAATGACCCGGCAGGAAGTAACGCGAACGACAGTATGGCATTCCCTGATTTTCGTAGCGGGGTTTTCGGCTCTGTTTATCGGATTTGGGGCCTCTGCGTCTTTTGTTGGACAGATTTTGCTTACCTATCAGGAAGTGATCCGGAAGGTGGGGGGGATCCTGATTGTCTTCTTCGGTCTGTTCATCGCCGGTTGGATACGCATCCCATTTTTGAACCAGGAATTCAAACTTCCAGTGGGGAAACGGAAATCGACCGTCATAGGGACGTTTCTCATCGGTGTCGGATTTGCTGCCGGATGGACTCCTTGCGTTGGCCCTATTCTTGGCAGCATCCTTTTTTTCGCCGGGACACAAGGAGAAGTCATCCGGGGAATCGAGCTGTTGACCGCCTATTCGATGGGTCTAGCAGTGCCTTTTCTCCTTTCCGCAATCCTGTTTAATTCGTTTCTTGGAAGCTTCCGACAGATTTCCCGATGGATTCCCCTTATTACAAAATCCTCCGGTGTTTTTTTGATTGTTATGGGTGTACTGATTTTTACGAATGCGTTTTCCATTCTTTCTGCTTTTTTGACCCAGCATCACATCGGATGGACTTCCACCTTGTAGTTCCATGATTACGCTGGATTTCCGGAAAGGTCGGAATGTCGTCTGTCCCGCGCGTCTGCAATCAAGAAACGGAAAGAGTCGATGCGATTATTGTCGGGTTGGGTCCCGCGGGAGCGACAGCCCTGCGACTCTTGGGTGAGGCCGGACTTCGCGTTGTGGGTCTGGACCGGGCCAATTTTCCCCGTACGAAGGCATGCGGGGGAGGCTTGTCATCGCGTGCCACATCATTCTTGCCGAAGGGGTGGGACAGGATTCCTCACACGGTATCAACAGGTGTTCATCTTGTTTATGATATCCAGCCTCCGGTCCTTTTCGATATGGGAATCCCGATCGCTTATCAGTTCGATCGAAGGGACCTGGATGCTTTTCTCGTAGAAAGCGCCAAGTCGACGGGAGGGGAAATCCTGCTGGGAACGAACGTCCGTTTACTGGAATGGAAAGAGGGAAAATTCCGTCTGACATGTGATCCACAACGATCCTACGAGTCCCGGTTTCTGATTGCCGCCGATGGCGTGACCAGCTCTGTGCTCCGGTTTCTTGTCAACACGGAATCGGATGGTCTCAAGGAGATTGCGCGAGAAAGAAAAAGGCCACTTTGGATGTATCCGGCCTCCGAAATGGAAATTCAAAGCCAGACTCCCCCCCGGACATCGGATGTCCTGATCGATCTTTCTGCCGTTCCTGGCGGATATGCCTGGTCATTTGCCAAGAGAGACGGAAAAAAAAATATAGGCGTTGTCGGGTTCTTGAAACCCCTTAAACGTCCTCTGGAAACATTGCGTTCTTTCCTTGATACATTTCCGGAAAAGGACGGGAACCGGTATGAACCGGCTTTCGGTCCAGCAACATGGTTGATACCAAATTATTCGCGCTTCAAGGGACATGGGAAAATCCCCGGACTTTTTTTGATCGGCGATGCCGGAGCCATGGTTGATCCCTTTCTTGGAGAAGGAATCTATTACGCCATGTTGAGTGCCTCTCGCGCTGTTTCGGAAATTCTTCAGCACACCCAGTCCCCGGAAGAGGCAAGTCAGTCTTATTCCCGATGGGTTTATCGTTCGATTTTCCGGGAATTTTCTTATGCGCAAAAGCTCGCCTCGGTCATATACCGTTTCCCCGGGGTTTATTTTCGGCTGGTGCAAAAATACCCCCAGGTTCTGTCCATTTATGCATCTGTCATGACGGGAAAAAGGGATTATCGGTCTTTTTCGCGGGTCATAGGGAAGAATCTTCTCAAGCTGCCATTTCGTGGAGTATTTAAGAAACTTCGTCCCGACAAGCTGATATGATGAGAAAATGATGACCCCCAATACGAAACGAAAAGTTTCCGGATTCCAATTTGATGGCTCATGGGTGTTTCTTGCATTGTTTTTGTTTTGGGCAGGGGCATTCGAACTCGGCCCCACCCAGTACCCCGGTCAGGGAATATTTTTCGATGGACTGATCGGCATCGTCATTATCCTGCTCTATTTTTTCAGCGTCCTTCTTCATGAAGGAGGACACAAGCTGGCGTCCCGTCTCTTGGGGCGTTTTTATGACGGACATCAGCTGACAATCTGGGGGGGAGTTCCCAGAGAAGCGGAAAGTTTTCTCCCAACACAGTCGAGTGACATGATCCTGCGAATGGGAGGTCCGCTTTCCAATCTCCTGGCGGCGTTGCTTTTTCATGTCGTTTATAGTCGACTCTCCGGACATCCGGAAGGGGTTATCGGAGGCTTTGCGCCATTTCTCTTTTTCGGGATGCAGGCCAATTTTTTCCTTGTTCTCGTGAATCTGATTCCGGTTGTTCCGATGGACATGGGTGCCCTGATTCTGCAGGAACGTGTCCGGAAAAGCATGGACGGATCTCCTCCTTCCTGGCCTTTCCAGGCGGGCCTGATCTTGTCTTGGGTAATCATTTTGTCTGGACTGATTCTGGCCTCCCGGGGACTCCTCCTGTCCGGGTTTGGTCTTTTGTTCTGGGGAATCCATCTTGCCCGAGCCACACTGGTATGGAAAGGAAGGATGGGGTTGGTTCTATACCTCCGCCAACTCAATCTTCGGGAATATGTCGAGGTCAAATCCTGTTCACTTGTTTCGGACCGGTCTGTCGGTCAGGCTTTCCGGGAGGACTTTTTTCCGTCCGGAGAGAAAACCTTGCCCGTATGTGATTCAGACGGGGTGTACTTGGGTTTCGTCGAATGGAGAGAATTAAAAAAGGTTCCCGTCTTTTTATGGGAGGACCGGACAGTTGGATCTCTTGAACTTTCTGTATTTCCCGGAAAAATAATCGTTCTGGGAGAGGAGGACTGGAGGCAGGTCTATGATGCGATCGGAAAGGATATCCGGCCGTTGTATGCCATCGAAGATCATAAGTTCTTGGGACTGCTTCATCCGGAGAAGATTCTGGAACAATTCCGGATGAAGACGGAAATGGGGGTTCCGCCTGAAGGTCCGTCCGACTTCAAAAGGAGAGAAGGTCCGGAGGATCCACTGCCCATCCCACATGAATCCCCCTGATCAAGGATAAATGTTTTTGAAAGGTATCGATGGTCGAGTGAATTTTTTCGATCGCCGAGCTTTTGATGAGGTATTGGTAACGGTAATACATCTTTGCTTTGTAAACGGGGGCTGGAACGGGTCCCATCAGGAGGACACCCTCCATACTGCCTCCCGGTTTTTGGAACGGATCAAGCGAGGCTATGGTTTCGAGAAGTCTTTTTTCGTCGCGTGATGCAATTGTTAAAAGGGCAATCCGTCCGAAAGGTGGATATCCGAACGATTGTCTCTCTTTCAGAACATGCCGGATAAAACCATCCTGGTCATAATTCTTCAAATACTGATAGAGTGGTAACCCTTGGGACGCGGTGACAAGGTAAACGCGCCCTCCTTCCTTATGTCGACCGACTCTCCCGGCCAGTTGCAAAACCAGCTGAAAGACCCGTTCTTCACTGCGATAATCGGGCAGGGACATGGCCTGATCTGTCTCAAGAACAATCCCTAATGTGACATTCCGGAAGTCATGACCCTTTGCAATCATTTGTGTGCCAACCAGGATATTTCCGTCGGTTTCGGAAAAAGGTGTCGAGGATTTCTGACTGCCGGTCCGGCTGTCCTGATCCAGACGGATGACACGGGCCTGCGGGAAAAGTAATGCGAGTGATTCTTCCGCCTTTTGGGTTGCCAGACCTTCTTCCGACAACAAGTTACCGCCACATTCGGTGCAATGGTCAGGGGGGACAAAGCGAGATGCGCAAAGATGACATACGAGTTGCCGGAAAGGTTTTTTGTGGAGAACAAGACGTACAGAACATTTCTTGCAGGTGGGGGAACTTTTGCAGGACAGACAGCGAAGAATCGGAGCGTATCCCCGTCTGTTCAACAATATCAGCGTTTGTTCTTCCCTCTTCAATGTTTCGCTAATTTCCGCGAGAAGGGGAGGAGGCAATATTTTGTCCTGGCGGGCGGGAGGGGTCAGTGCGATCGTTGGAAGAGGTCGGCCGTGGATCCGTCGAGGAAGATTCAGGAGATTGTAACGGCCGGAGTCCGCGTAATAAATGGATTCGGCCAAAGGGGTCGCTGAACCGAGGACAACAGGAATTTGCCGGAGTTGCGCATATTTCAGGGCAAGATTTCGGACGTTGAAAGAAAGTCCTTCCCATGCCTGGTAAGCGGAGTCATGTTCTTCATCCACGATGATCAGCCCCAACTTTTCCAGAGGGGAAAAGAAGGCAGAACGTGGACCGATAACCAAGGGGACCTCCCCTTTCAGGATGGATATCCAGGAAGAAAGTCTCTTTAAGGGAGAAATCTGGCTGTGAAGGACTGACAGCTGGGGGACAAGACCGGAGAATGCTTCTTCAAGCTGGGGAACGAGGCCAATTTCCGGTGTCAGGAGAAGAGCCTGTTGGCCCCGGGAAAGAGTCCTCTGGACCATTTCCTGATAAAGGCGTGTTTTCCCGGAACCAGTAACCCCGCGAAGGACGGTAACGGAAAACAAATTCGCATGTCGGGTTTCCCACTCCAGGAAGACCGATTTTTGATCATCGGTCATCGGGGGAAGATCTGTGTGCTCTCGTTTATCCGAAGAGGGGGGAGTGCGTCTCCGGCGTTTTTCGGAAAAGGGCAGGGCTTTGGAGAAGTGCTGGGGGAGAGTATTTCGGAGAAGAAGTCCGAGAGGTAAGCGATAAAACCAGGAAGAAAACTGGTAGATGGAATGAAGGCAGACAGGAAGAACAGGGTCCGTATCCAGAATCTCGAGGACCGGTTTAAGGGTAAAATTTTTCTTCGATGGGGAAGGAAGACCGTCCCAGACAAGACCAACAAGTTCTCTTTTTCCCAGGGGAATCCGGACGCGCGTTCCCGGGAGGGGATCGGGTTCTTTCTCCGGCCAGGCGTATGTCAGAAAAGGGTCCCGAAGAGCTGTCAATGGAACGATGGTGACGGACTTCATGGTTGAGGGGGATCGGACTCGATCAGTCGTTTCAACTCTTCGATGAATTGATGCGGGTCCTGAAAGTTTCGATAGACGGAAGCAAAACGAACATAAGCCACCCGGTCGAGTTTTTCGAGTGACTCCATGACTTTTTCTCCAATTTCACGACCATCGATCTCCGCATCTCCCCGCTCCAGAAAAGACCGTTCGATATTCAATGCGACCTCTTCGAGTTGACCTCGGGACACAGGCCTTTTCTGAGAAGCCAGAATCAATCCCCGAAGCAGCTTTTGTCGATCAAACGGCTCGCGTCTCCCGTCTTTTTTCTTGACAGCTGGAAGCGTTTCCTGGACCCATTCGTAGGTGGTAAAACGACGTCCGCATTTTTCACAGTACCGGCGTCTGCGAATTCCAAACCCGTCCCCGGTCAACCGGGAATCGGTCACTTTGGAGTCCGGTGTGCTGCAATAGGGACATTTCAAGATGCCGTCCTTCCCGTGTCGGGAATCAGACCAGATCCGTGTAGATAGGATGTTTTTTTAAGAGGGCTGTCACGGCTTCCTGTGTTTCTTTCATCACGGAATCCTTGCCTTGACCCGACAGGACGCGGTGGATGATTTCTCCGACCTCTCGGATTTCATCAGATGTGAAGCCTCTGGTCGTGATCGCAGGGGTTCCCAGTCGAATACCGCTGGTGACGGTCGGAGGTTTGTCATCGAACGGAACGGCGTTTTTATTGCAGTAGATTCCCGCATCCGAAAGACGTTTTTCTGCGTCCTTCCCTGTCAGTCCTTTCGACCGAAGGTCGATCAGCATCAGGTGGTTGTCCGTACCGCCTGTGAGAATATCATAACCGTGTGCGGCGAGTGTTTCCGAAAGCGTGCGGGCGTTTTCCAGAACACGGGCGATGTAGTTCTTGAAGGAAGGCATCGAAGCTTCCCTCAGCATGACGGCTTTGCCTGCAACGACATGCATCAGAGGCCCCCCCTGCATCATTGGGAAAACGCCCTTGTCCAGGGGTTTGGCCCACTGCTCCTTGCAGAAGGCCATTCCCCCCCGCGGTCCACGAAGGGTTTTGTGTGTGGAGGTGGTGACGAAGTCGGCGTAGGGAAATGGAGACGGATGCATGCCGGCTGCCACAAGTCCGGCAAAGTGGGCCATGTCAACGAGCAGGTGGGCGCCGGTTTCATCGGCGACTTTCCGGAAAAAAGAGAAATCGATGGTTCTGGGATAAGCACTGGCTCCGGCGATGATGAGCCGGGGTTTGTGCTGCCGAGCCAAGCTTTCGACCTGATCGTAGTCGATCAGACCGGTATCCTTTCGTACTCCATAAAAAACAGCCTTGTAGTAATGGCCGGAAAAAGACACAGGACTTCCGTGAGTCAGATGTCCACCGTGCGCGAGATTCATTCCGAGGATGGTATCGCCCGGGTTTATCGAAGCAAGGTAGACCGCCATGTTTGCCTGCGATCCGGAATGGGGCTGAACGTTTGCGTGTTCCGCGCCGAAGAGAGATTTGGCGCGTTCGATGGCGAGTGTTTCCACCTCGTCGACCGCTTCGCATCCGGCGTAATAACGTCGGCCCGGGTACCCCTCGGCATATTTGTTTGTCATAACGGAACCGACGGCTTCGAGAATGGATCGACTCACATAATTTTCCGAGGCGATCAGAATGAGTTTTTCCTGTTCTCTCCGAATCTCGTCTGAGATTGCTCCATAGACTTCGGGGTCCGATTGTATGAGCCAGGACATTGACTTTGATCCTTTCGGAAAGACTGTTAGGATTTCCCGGAGGTTCCGGGCGATTCGAGGGCGGATATTTTATCGATCCTGCGCTGGTGGCGTCCTCCTTCGAACGTGGCATCGAGAAAGATGCGGGTCCAGGCATGGGCCTGCTCCGCAGAGGCTTCCCGACCACCAAAACAGATGACATTGGCGTTGTTGTGGCGGCGGGCAAGACTGGCGGTTTCATCGTTGTAGACGACGGCCGCCCGGATTCCCTTAATCTTGTTGGCGGCGATGGAGACTCCGATGCCGGTGCCACAAAGGACAATACCGAGATTCCCTTCGCCGGAGCAAATTGCGCGGGCGACTTTTTCAGCGAAATCCGGATAGTCGACCGAATCTTCGTTGAAGGTTCCGACATCCAGTAAAGACAGACCATCTTTTTCGAGGTGATGTTTGAGGGATTCCTTCAGAGAAAAACCGGCGTGATCAGAGCCGATGACGATACGGATTTGTGGGGACTCCTTCATGACTCTCACCCTTGGGATGAAATTGTTCCAGAAAGCGGCAGAACTCCTGTCAGCCGGACGAAAAATGATCGCATGCTTTGATCGAAATGTCAATTGTTGTTATTCTTAAATGTAGGTTAAAATTGGATAAAATAAAGAGATCAGTCGTCCTTTTCTTTGTCTGGAACTTCCCGTTGATCTTGATGGGTTGTTCCTCTTCCATCTGGAACAATCCACATGGTCTTTTGGGAGGGCTTTTTGGGGGATCCTCCGAAGCCCGGACAGGACAACAAAATTCAACTTCTTACACAAGGGCTTCCACTGCGTCTTCTTCGACGCCACCCGACCGTCCCGGAAACGGATTTTCGAGTATTTCTCCGCCGAAATTCATTCACATCGTTCCGTTCGAAGAGGGAGATGGTTTCTATCTCCAATGGACGCGAGTCGCCGGTGCGACAGATTATCTGCTTTTTCGCCACGGAGCTCTTGTGGCGGACGTCCCACAAAACGTCTACGAGATGCATGGTCTTCTTCCTTGCCGCTCCTACCGATTTTTTATCTGGAGTTCGAACGGTGCCGTCTTGTCGAAAAAACCTCTGAAAGTCCACGCGCGAACTCTCGGTTGTCTCCGGACGCGCTGAGGTTCTGGGCGCTGTTGATTGACAACAATCGGAAAATCGACCATATCTAAGTCCTTGGAAAATTTTCATGCCACGGTTTGTCGTGTGTGCAGGGAGAGCAGAGGCGTGGAAAAAACTTCTCAATATCCGGGGACCCTGATCGCGATCGAAGGAACGGATGGATCCGGAAAAAGCACTCAGGCCGAACTTCTCAAGCATTTCTTCGAGTCTCGCGGCCAAGGGGTCGTCCTGTCCCCTTGCAACACGGCGGAGTTGATCCGGGGAGCGATCTCGAAGCTCAAGGAACGCAACACCCTTGACCCGGTGACATTCTGCTTTCTTTACGCGGCCGATTTCGTCGACAGGTTCGAACATGTGATCATCCCGGCACTGGCCTCCGGCAAGGTCGTTATTGCCGAGCAATATGTCTATACCGTTTTTGCACGGGCGATGATCCGCGGAATCGATAGCGAATGGATCCGGAAAATGTTTGACTTTGCCCTGACTCCGGCGAGGACATTCTATCTGGATGTCCGTTTTGAAGATCTCCTGAACCGGATTCAGTGGAAATCTCGAGATGAAAGGTATTTCGACTATTATGAAGCCGGAATGGACCTGAATCTTGCAAACAGGAAAAAGGATTCTTTTGTCATCTATCAGAAAAGACTGATCGAAATTTACCGGGAAATGGCCTTGGAAAACGAGTTTGAAACCATTGACGCGATGAAGCCGATCCAGCTTCAGCAACAGGAGTTGCGGCATGCCATCTCGCAGATCCTCCGAAATCGGAGTCGCCGCAAAGGTAGACGGTCATGACAAGCCATTCTTTTCCGGGGCGCCTGGTCGTTGTGGAAGGTATTGACGGTTCAGGAAAGTCCACACAGATCGAACTTCTGGAAAACTATCTCCGGATCAAGGGGTTCGGAGTCCTTCGCAACGCCTGGAACTCGAGTCAGGAGATTTCTCCGATCATCAAGAAGGCCAAGAAAAAACAGCTTCTGACCCCCTATGGATTCAGTCTGCTGCATGCCGCGGATTTCAGTTACCGCTATACGCACGAAATCCTCCCCGCCCTGAATGCCGGCAAAATAGTGTTGTCTGACAGATATATCTATACGGCCATCGCCCGTGACGCCGCCCGGGGAATTCCACGGGAATGGCTCGTGAACAATTTCCGATTTGCCATTCGTCCGGATCTTACGTTTTTTTTCCGGATGGATCCGGCCAAGGCCTATGACCGGATCACCCAGGTCCGGGATATCAAATATTATGAAGCGGGACTGGACATGGAATTGTCGATGAGTCCACGGGAATCCTATATTCTTTTTCAGTCCCGGGTACTGGAAGGATATGAGGCGTTGGCAAAGGAGCATGGATTTTCTGTTCTTGACGGTGCGAAGCCTGTCGAAGAGACCCAGCGGTTCGTCCGGCGTCTAGTCAATCCCCTGATCCAGTCCCTTCTTCAGTAAAAGGAACCGCCTTCTGGAGACTTTCCGTACCTCATCCACTGGACAATCACATTCCTTCCTTTTCCCAGATCTTTTTCCATAGTCTGGATCAGCTTGGATTCGTGGTTTCTGGTATCGTCCACATCACCGGGGTCAGCAATCATCAGGTAGGGATCGGCAAAGGAGAGAACAGGCATTCTCCCTCCGGCAAAGAGAAGAGCTTCCCGTGCCAGGGCCGTCAGGCGGGAATACAGGTTCACCCGGTTCAGCTGGTCTGCGGTCAACATGTCTGAATAGGGTTTCATGTTTTTTCGGAAGTCCTGTTCCTGCGGGCTCCGGCTTCGGATGAGTGACAGTGTCACCATCACACGTTCGGGATGGCTGAAACCCTGCAGGTCCTCTTCCAGAAAAAGGGACCCGATATTCGATGTATCCGTGACAGGATGGAAATAGAGAGGGGTCATCGAAAGTGTGCTGATGGCGGAGATGATGACCCGTTCGCGGAGATCGGAAAAAATATCCGGAAAGAGTGTCCTGCCCAGGGCCAGTGTCAGTTTGCGCTGGTAGCGTGAATCCCTGTAGCTTCCGTATTTTCTCGACATTCGTCGCAACGTAAGCCGGGCGGGACTCTCCGAAGGAATATCCCGGCTCCCCCGGTAATATTCCATGAAGAGCCCGTACCGGAGACCTTGTTGGGAAACGGTCAGGGTGTCACTCCGGAACAGGTCCATAATCCGCGAAATCAGAAAGATTCCTGCCGGCAAAATATCAGCCCGGTCTTTCGGAACTCCCAGAACGTCGCTTCTCTGGGAGAGGGACATTTCCCGGACGGAGGACATGATCCGTTCCATTTCTTGTTTTTCAAGGGTGTATTGATGAACGATCGGATAAAGTGGGTATTTCCGGATGCGCTGGGATATCCGTGCCAATTGGCGGACCGTTCCCCCAACACCGACCAGACGGGAGACCGAAGAGACGAGGGATGAAGGAGCTTCGGAAAGGGTCCGGTCGATGAATTTTTCCAGCTTTTTCCATTCGCGCGCATTGGGAGTGCCGTTTTTCCGGAAGAAGAGTTCGGTCAGACGGACGGCTCCCAGGGGAAGTGTGCAGACGGTTTCCATTTGACCTTTCCGGACACTGATGCATTCCGTACTGCCCCCTCCGACATCAAACACAACCCCGTCATCGAGGTCAAGACTGTTCTTGACGCCAAAGTAACTGTAAAATGCTTCTTCTTCACCGGACAAAACTTCGATTTTGTAAGGAAGGTCAGCTTCGAGTGCTTCCAGGACATCCGACTGGTTTTTGGCGTCCCGGACAGCGCTTGTGGCTACGCAACGAATATAGTCTGCCCTGTGGAAGGCGATCAGGGAGGAAAATTTCGAGAGAGCCAATTTTGCGCGATCGAGGGATTCTCGGGTGATGGTTGTCTCGTTGTACATTCCGGATGAAATCCGTGCGGTTTCTTTCTGCTTTTCCACAAGCCAGTAGTCCGAACCCCTGCGCGCAAGGATTTCCAGACGCATCGAATTTGATCCGATATCGATGATCGCGATTTTTTCAAGACCCATATCCAGCCTCCCTGGTCCATTGGCGTGTGCCGGACTTTTTGTGAGTATAGAGCATTTTGGGGTGCGAACAATACGGCCTCCACTTAAGATTGGGAGAGCAAACAGATGAACATGGGAAGATCCTGCGGAAACGATGGGAGATGCTGGCTCATCCTTTTGGGGATTGTATTTCTTCTGCCGACGGTCAGTCCGGCTTCGGCGGATCCATTGTCGCCATCTCCAACGGCAGTCGTGCCGAATGGGGCCGGGGCTACCTCCACCCCATCGGGGAATCCGTCCGGAGCCTCCGGTTCGGAGAAGGACAAAGGGAAAAAGAAGAATTTGCCGGTTCGACCTGCCCCATCCAATTCTGCGAAAAAACTTCCCGCAGCTTCGAAGCCGTCTTTGCAGACCCTGTCGCACAAGAAGAAAAAAAATCTCTCTCCGCCGGCCCTGACACGAAATGGACCCGATGCTCTGGCAGCGTACCGGCATACTTGGAATCCCATTACGGGTGGACCCGAATTCCTGCCTCTGGCGGATACCCTGCCGGAGGGAGAGCTGAACGGCAGGATGTTTTTCTATTCCCGTTTTACGGAAGCTCAGTACACAGACTCCGGTGGCATCCAGAGTTTGCCGAATGGATATTATGAAACCCAGCTTCTCCTCCTGGGGGCCATCTATTACGGTCTGACGAGCAACGATGAACTGGTGTTGCTCCCATCCATGATATCGACATTTTCCTCAAGCGACGGGCAGAATCTTTATGGAACAGGGTTCAATGACTTTACATTCGGGATCAAGCATCGTTGGGTTGTCCAGGATCCGAACAGTTGGCGTCCTTCCATCGCGACTCCCTTCCTGATCACTTTGCCCACTTCGACATGGCTGGGGACTCCGGTTCCCAAGGGAGGACTTCCCCCCTTATCCGTCGTCCCTTCGACGCATTTCGGTTCCCTCGCCCTCACAACGGGCCTCTTTATTCGGAAAAACGAAAAACCATTCCGCTATATTGCGGATTTCTTTTATACGTTCAACTTTCCAACCAATGGAATCCCCCCTGGCGGAACAGTGCAGCAGCAGATCCAGTATGGGGATCTGGCCCAATATCGGCTCGGTGTGGAAGAAGTTTTCAACGACAGGACCGGATTTGGCGGAATTCTGGAGTTTGTCGGACTGTCAGGCCTCCCATTCAGCATCGATGGGATCGGGCCTTCGCTCAAGCCGACAAACTTTAATTTGATGGGCCTTCAACCGACAATCGAATACAATTTGACCGAGAGGCTGATGTTCTCGGCGGGAGTTTTGCTGCCGGTATTCGGGAACAACGAATATATGGCCGTGATCCCCAACTTCTCCATGTGGTATTACTGGGGAGCGGTCGATGGAAAGCTGATGCCACGATAATCCGGGACCGGACCAGAGGTCGCCGGACGACTCCCGGAAGGGGCCCTTTGCGTATCCGGGGCCGGATTACATATAATCGGAGAACTATGGAAACCTTTCCCTTGCCCAGTGTGACCGAAAAAGAGACTGTCGTGCAGAACATGTTTACGTCTGCCGCCAGGGCTTACGACATCAACAATACCGTCCTGAGCTTCGGTCTCCATCATCTCTGGAAGAAACTCACGATTTCCCTGTTGGAGATTCGAGAGGGCCATACCGTCATCGACCTTTGCGGGGGGACGGCGGATCTTTCTCTCCTTGCGGCGGCGAAGTCCGGAACGACCGGGCATGTTCTGACGATGGACCTGAATTTTGCAATGCTACGGATCGGCCTGGATAAGGTCCGATCCAAACAGGCTCCCCGACAGGGACAGAGTCCGGTCGTGGTTGTTCAGTCGAACGCCGAATTCCTGTCCCTGAAGGATTCGTCCGTCGATCGGCTCGTGGTGGGTTTCGGTCTGAGAAACGTGTCCCACCTGGATTTGGCCTTGTCGGAGATCTTTCGAGTCCTGAAACCGGGAGGACGGTTTGCCTGTCTTGAGTTCTCGACACCCGTGAACGGCGTCTGGCGTCAATTGTATCGGTTTTATTCTTTTGCCTTGCTCCCGTCGATCGGGAAAGTCATATCCGGCGACCGGACCGGCATCTACGAATATCTCCCGGCATCGATCGCTCGTTTTCCGGATCAGGAATCTTTCTGTTCCATGATCCGTGATGCGGGATTCCGGGACGTGACTTACCGGAATCTGTCCGGGGGTATCGTTGCAATTCATATGGGGGTCCGGTGAAATGGCTACGTTTTCCCCGTTGTCGACAGAACACATTTCTCCTGTCACGATTTCGACCGCTTCGCCTCCTTCCGTCTTGAAAAAAGTTCTTTTTGTCTGGCTCCCGGTCAGTCCCATCTTTCCGGTCGGTATCGGTTATCTTGTCAACTGGCTTCACCGTCATCATCCGGAAGTGACGATTTCTGTCCTGGACCTCACCCAGGTTCCGGAAAAAGATGTCAAACGGGAACTGGCGAGAAAGATCGGGGACTTTCAGCCGGACCTTCTCGCATTTTCCTGGAGGGATGTCCAGATCTTTGCCCCGCACGAGGGTGACAATTCCCTTCGGAGGGCTTTCGAATTCTACTATTCGCCCAATCCTCTTGTCCGTGCGAGAGCGGCGCTGGACGGTATCCGGATGGTCTGGAAATACAAGAACGAATTCAATAAAAAGCTGCGCTTGATCAAGGAAGGGATCCGGCTGGCTCCTCAGTCCCGGGTTATGGTGGGCGGCGGTGCTTTTTCCGTGTTTGCCGACCAGATCATCAAACTTTTGCCTGAAGGTGTTATCGGGGTTGTCGGCGAAGGAGAGGATGCGATCATCAAGGTTGTCGAAGGGCGTCCTGTCGATGATGACCGGGTCATATACCGCAAGAACGGCAAGACTTTTCGGGGGAAAAAAGAGGGAGGCGTTGCCATTCGCAGTGCTCCGTATGATCTCCCCTATCTCGAAAGCGTATTTGAAGGCCATGCTTTTTACCACCGGACGATGGTCGGGATTCAGACCAAGCGCGGATGTCCCTATGGCTGCTCCTTTTGCCTCTATACCTATATCGAGGGAAAGCGCGTCTACTATCGGGATCCGGAAGATATCGTCAATGAAATGCGCCAGTATTACGACCGGTGGGGCATACGGAATTTCTGGTTTGCCGACGCGCAGTTCATTCCAGGAGTCAAGGCCATCCCGGAGGCAATGGATCTCTTGAAAGCCCTGCGGGACAGCGGAATGAAGATCAGTTGGAGCGGGTACATCCGCACGAGCCTCATTTCGCCGGAGATGGCCCGGCTGATGGTGGAGTCCGGTATGGGGGACCTCGAGGTTTCGGTGACTTCCGGCTCTCAGGAAATTCTGGACTCGTTACGCATGGGGTTCCGTCTCGACCAGCTGGTCGAAGGCTGCCGGAATCTCCGGGACGCGGGCTACAAGGGGAACATCATTCTCAACTACTCTCTGAATGCACCGGGGGAGACGGAAGAAACGCTCAGGGAATCCATCCGGTCCTATGAGGCGATCTGTTCGATCTTCGGGGAAGATCGGGTTTATCCGATGGTGTTTTTCCTGGCAGTCCAGCCACATACAGGATTTGAAAAAAGACTGATGAGGGAAGGGTACCTCGAGGAAGACTACAATCCGATCACCCTGAATCCGGTGACCATCCGAAAGCTGCTCTATAATCCGGGCCATCTGGGAAAGATGATTGCCAGGGCATGTCTTTTGGCTTGGGACGAAGAGCCGATGAAAATCGGGAGGGCAGTCATGCGGGAACTTGCTTCGGTCTTGGGTCGCCCCTCCACGCCGCGTTCTTCCTCGCTCGAAGTCCCGAGTCCTTCATAGGTGAACAGGGAAACGGTTGTTTACCAGGAAGGGGTCTCCGGTTGGGAATCTCTGAAAGGTGTTCCACCGGGTATCCGGCTTCTTCTGGGCATTGATGGTTCCCTGACGCGTGCGCTGGAATTTCTTGGCTGTGGGCCAGTTTCTGTCGAGATCCTTTCGCCCCCTTCTTCTGAAACGCGCCTTGTTTATTTGTGTCTGTCAGGGCTGGGTCCAGTCGTCCAGGCGTTGACCCAAATTCCCTCTCCGGTTTCCCCGGAAGATCGCGAAATTTTGATGGATACCCGTCCGATCGGTCCTGCTCTGTCGAAAAACAGGGGGCCCTTGCGAAGGGAAGGGCTGACGATCCTCCGGTCTCCGGGGACGGGGCAGGGCGTTCCGGATTTTCGATGGGAGAGGACCCTTCTCTGGAACAGGATTTATGACCTTGTCGTCAGCCCAGGTCCCCGACTGACGATCCGGGAATGGTTTCTTCCTCCGCTGGAGGACGTTCTGGAAGGAGTCCGACTTCCGTGAGAACTTTCCTGGCCGTTCTTGACCTGATCCGGTTTCGCCGTCCTGTCGGAACTTTTCTGCTCTTCATGCCCGCCCTGTGGGGACTTCTGGCAGCATGGAAGGGAAGACCCCCTTTTTTCATGATCCTGTTGTTTGCGGTCGGAGCGTTTGTGATGCGATCGGCCGGCTGTGCCATCAACGATATTTTGGACAGGAACGTCGACGGAAAGGTGTCCCGGACGCGGGATCGACCACTCCCTTCCGGACGACTTGGGCTCATGAGTGCATGGGCCGTGTTTGTCGTATTTTCTCTGGTAGCCGCTTCGCTCCTTTTGTTCCTTCATCCGCTGACCCGTTGGGTTGCTCTGGCCGGATTCGGGGCAACAATGGTGTATCCCCTGATGAAAAGGTTCATGCCTCTCCCGCAAATTTTTATGGGCGTCCCATTCGGGATGACTGCACCTTTGATGGCATGGGCCGAAGGCCGGGGAACGTTGGCCTGGCCCGCTTTCATGATTGCGCTCGGAGGACTCTTTTGGTCAACGGCCTACGATCTGGTTTACGCGATTGCGGACAGGGAGGATGACGTCCAGGCCGGAATCCGTTCCGGAGCTGTGACCTTCGGGGATCGTTTATGGCTAGCAATCCTGCTCTTTGGACTGGCAGCCTCCTGGTTTCTTTGGGCGGCCGGCTTCGATCTTGGAATGAACCGCTACTATCCTTGGTCTGTCGGAATATTCCTGGCGTTTATGGTATGGCAGTCCCTGATGGTTCGCAATGGAATTTCTCCCCGGGGAGCTTTGTCCTGTTTCAAGTCGCATGTCTGGATAGGATTGATTGTGGCAGTCGGTATCTGGTTTGAATCTCCTCTGATGGTCTGACGGATTCCGGATTTCCAAAGGCCTGCCACTGTGGTAGAATCGGGAAACATGAGCGGAGACTCGTCTTTAAAGACGAGGTTTCTCTCTTGAGATCGGGGAAGTGAAAGGTTATAGTCAGGGCTGGAAATTCTTTTCAGGAACTTTTGGCAACCGTTTGATCCCGTCCGGGTGACATGATGGTATTATAAATTCTCTGTTCCAGTGTCCGGACTGGAGGGAGTAACGGTTGATGGGATGGGAACAGGAAATGACAGGAGGCTGAGATGATCTTGACAGTCGGTAACTGGGGATTCTTTCAATGGGCTCTTTTGTTGGGCGTTGGTACGTTGATTGTTTCCGGTTGGTTTATGGTGATCAACGCCATTTACCACAACAAGTAAGACGGAGATTCAGGGAGAAGGGCAAGGAGGAATATGTCTTTCACCGGGGAGATCCGGAAGATGTGGGCCGACTCCAAGGCGGTTTTTTTTATATTGTCAGGAGCGGTTTTTCTCTTTGTTCTTCTCTTGTTCTCCATGTTGTGGGGTGTGTTTGGCCAAGACACTTTCAAGGCTCATACGGTTCTTCCCTCTGTCCATCAACAAGACAAGGATCAGAGCCCCTAGGGCTTGGTTTTTCGGCGCTCTGTTCCTCAGTGAACAAGCGTTCCCGCCTTCGGAATGAAATTTCCGATAGTCCTTTCCTGCGTCTAAGGTGATCAAGAACAAAGTCAGTGCTGTCTCTGGAAGGAAGCAAATGGAAAAGGAAGATTTGACTCCCCTTGAGAAGAAGACATTAATGAGTCTTAGTCTCATATTTTCGATCCGGATGTTTGGTCTCTTCATCGTTTTGCCTGTGATCAGTCTTTATGCGCGGAAAATGCCGGGGGCCGATCCATTCTGGCTTGGGCTTGCTCTGGGTGGATATGGATTGACCCAGGCTCTTTTTCAGGTTCCGTTCGGCATGTTGTCTGACAAGCTCGGAAGAAAGCCCGTCATCGCGATGGGGCTTGTCATTTTTGCGCTGGGGTCGGTCGTTGCCGCAGAAGCCCAATCGGTGGAGACTCTTTTTCTGGGAAGACTTCTTCAGGGAGCGGGAGCGATCGCTTCGGTCATCATCGCATTGATGGCGGATCTGACCCGGGAAGAAGTCCGTACCCGGGCCATGGCGGGAATCGGAATGTCGATCGGTCTCGCGTTTGCCATCGGCATGGTTGTAGGCCCGATTGTCGGAGCCCATTGGGACGTTTCGGTTCTGTTCTGGGTGACAGCTTTTCTTGCGGTTCTGTCAATCGTGATTCTTTTTGTCGTTGTCCCCAATCCGCATGGTGCAGTCCAGAAGAACGAGATGGAACTTTCGGTGGATCAGCTGGGGTATGTTCTTCGGGTCCCGTCTCTCCTGCGGATGGATCTGTCTGTGTTTTTCACGCATGCGTCCCTCACAGCCGTTTTTGTCAGTTTTCCGATCCTCCTGTCCTCGTACATGCCGGAAAAAACCATGTGGCATGTTTACCTTCCCGTTATTTTTTCCGGCCTTGTCCTGATGGTTCCGGGGATGATCTATGCGGAAAAAAAGAAGAAGCTGAAACAGACGTTCCTTTTTTCCATTCTTCTGATTGTTGTGAGTTTTCTTGTCTTTCTGTTGGGATACACGAACAAGACGGGTCTCATTGCCGGACTGACGATCTACTTCATCGGGTTCAATCTCCTCGAACCGCTTATGCCTTCGATCATGACCCGCTTTGCTCGGACGAAAACCCGGGGAACTTCGTCCGGCGTTTTCAACATGAGCCAGTTCCTGGGGGCTTTTGTCGGAGGGAGTGCCGGCGGCTATCTTGTGTCGATTTCGGACAAGGTCCTGTTCGGGGGGCTTCTGATCCTGTCTGTCGTCTGGTTTCTTGTGTGTCTGGGATTGACCGATCCCAACCATCTCCAGATCTTCGAGCGCGAACTGGGTCATGACGTGAACGATCCTTCTCCGATCTGCCGTCAGGTCGGAGCAATGACCGGGGTCATCGACTGCCGGTATCTGGAACATACAAAAACCCTCTGGGTCAAGTACCTGAAAACGGACCTCTCTTCCGAAGACCTGAACCGGAAACTGGAAAGCCTGATCGCCAACAGTCCGGCCCAATAGGTTCGGTTCCCGATGCCTTCCTCCCAACGACTTCTCGTCGCCATGCTGGTCCTATTGGGTCTGCTGGGGGTTGGGACTTTCGGGTATATGGAAATCGAGCACTGGAACTTCATAGACTCCCTGTTCATGACGGTTATCACGCTGTCAACGGTGGGGTATCAAACTGTTCATCCTCTTGATCAATCCGGTAAATATTTTACGATTTTGCTGATTGTCGGGGGAGTGGGGACGGTCGGCTATGCAATCGCCACCTTGAGCGAGCTGATCCTCGAGGGGCATGTTTACAAGCTCTTGGGAATTCGGAAAATGGATCGTAAAATCGGTTCTCTCAAAGATCATGTTATCGTTTGCGGGTACGGAAAGATTGGGGCCCTGGTGATCGCCGGTCTGGTCGATCGGTCGATTCCTTTCGTCCTGATCGAAGAAAACCCCCAAATTGCCCGGGAAGCCATGGAAAAAGGGTATTTGACGGTGGAAGGAAACGCCTCCGAAGAAGATGTTCTGAAAAAAGCCGGTATTGGTCGAGCCCGTTCCCTGTTGGTCACACCGTCTTCCCGGGCCGCAGACTCCGTTTACATAACAATGAGTTCACGTCTGGACAACCCGGGACTATCCATTATTGCTCTCGCAAGCGACCCCAAGACAGAGTCCAAGCTTCTCAAGGCGGGAGCAACCCGTGTTGTTTCCCCCTTCGTCCTGGGAAGCCACAGAATGCTTCTGGCCCTGACACAACCGACGATCCTGGACGTTCTCGACCGGGTTGTTTCTCCCGAAGGCGGAGGATTCGTTTTTGACGAAATTACGATCCCGGAGGGGTCGCGATTTGATGGCAAAACAGTATCGGACTTTTCACAGGTCCTCGGAATCAAATTCCACATTATCGCCATTCAGTCCAGAGGATCGTCCCGCCTCGTGCTCCCGACGGCCGAAACCCGGATCTGTTCTCAGGACCAGATGGTCGTGATCGGAACCCGGGAAGATATTTCCAGTGTGAAAGAGAACCTGGGTTTGTCATCCGATCTCTACGAGAGAGGACAGTCTTTTGAAACCGCCTGAATTTCTGAAGAAATCACCGACGACTTCCAAATCGGCGATAAGGGAAGGGTGGAGCGAAAGGGGGGCGAGGGTGTTGCTGGAAAACTATAGCCGGGAACCTTTGGTTTTCGAAAAGGGACGCGGGAGCTATCTTTTCGACCCGTCGGGGGTAGCTTATCTCGATTTTCTGGGAGGCATCGCAATCCACGTGCTCGGGCATTGCCATCCCGGGATTACCCATGCCATCCAGAAACAGGCCCAGAGAATGGTGCATCTTTCCAATCTTTATTATAATCCGGCCGTTGTGGATCTGGCAGAGCTTCTGGTGGAAAGGACGTTTGCCGACAGGGTTTATTTTTCAAATTCGGGAACCGAAGCCATCGAGGCAGCGATCAAGCTCTCCAGACGTTATGGGGCCTCCACCGGTCGATACACGATGATTTCGATGGAAGGCAGTTTTCATGGAAGAACCATGGGGGCGATGACTCTGACGGGTCAGGCCAAGATTCGGGAAGGATTTGGGCCTTTGCCTTCGGGGTTTCTCTATGCGCCGTTCAATGATTTTGAAAAAGTCCGGGCCACGCGGACACCGGAAACGGTTGCCGTCATCGTCGAACCAATCCAGGGCGAAATCGGGGTCATCCCGGCGGAAAGAGACTTTTTGCAAAAACTCCGTCGATGGACGCAGGAAGAAGACATTCTCCTGATCCTCGACGAGATCCAGACAGGAATGGGGCGAACGGGCTCCCTTTTTGCCTACGAGCAATACGAGCTTGTTCCGGATATCCTTGTATCCTCGAAGGCACTGGGCGGGGGGCTTCCGCTGGGAGCCCTTCTGACCAACGAGAAATTGTCAAAGTTTTTGCCGTCGGGGACGCACGGTTCGACTTTCGGCGGGAACCCTGTCGCCTGTGCGGCCGGAGCTGCACTGCTGCGCGCTCTTTTTGCGGAGGATTTCCTTCCGGAAAGGGCTCGGACGATGAGCGCCTATTTGTGGGACGGGTTGATGGCCCTGAAGGGGAGGTATCCCTCCCTGATCCGGGAGGTTCGGGGGAAGGGGTTCATGGTCGGACTTGTCGTCTCGGGGAGTGCGAAGAAAATCAAGGACCTATTCCGCGAAGACAGGGTCCTGGTGAACGCTACCGGTCCTGCTGACGATGTGATCCGGCTTCTTCCTCCACTTTCGATCACCTATGATGAAACGGATGATTTCCTGTCGGTGGCGGACAAGATTTTTTCCGGCCTTTCGGGAGAGAAGTCTTGACGGAAAAAAAAGCATTTCGTCACTTTTTGAAGGTCAGTGATCTCGATTCTTCAGGAATTCGGGACATTCTGGACCTGACGGAACGGATCCGGAACAATCCGGAAGATTACGAGAATTGCTTTTCTCGAAAAACCGTTGGTCTCCTGTTCGAAAAGTCGTCTACCCGGACGCGGCTGTCTTTTGAGGCAGGCGTTCATCAGATGGGAGGGGACACTGTTTTTCTGGGAGGAGACTCACAGCTGGCCCGGGGTGAAACCATTGAAGACACGGCACGGGTCATGTCCGGCTATCTGGATATGGTCATCATACGGACGTTCGGTCACGATCGGATTGACCGATTTGCCGGCCATTCCACGGTCCCGGTCATCAACGGTCTTACGGACGGACATCATCCTTGTCAGGCGCTTTCGGATTTCTCTTTCATCGGAAAGGAATTCGGGTCCATTCAGGGAATACGGATGGCGTATGTCGGAGACGGAAACAACATGGCCCATTCCCTGATGGAGGCAGGGGCCCTCCTGGGAGTGGATCTCGTTGTCTCGACGCCTCCGGGATATGCGCCGGATGCTGAAATTCTCCGATGGTCGTCGGAAATGGCAAAGAAGACCGGAGGATCCGTCACATGGATGGAGAACCCGATGGAGGCCGCCAAAGAAGCCCGTGTTCTGTACACCGATGTCTGGACGAGCATGGGACAGGAAGCCGAGTCGACTATCCGGGAACAGGCCTTTTCCGGTTTCCAGATCAATAGGGAAATGTTGTCTGTGGCGGCCCCCGATGTCATTGTGCTCCATTGTCTTCCGGCCTATCGCGGGAAGGAAGTGACGGAAGAGGTTCTCGATGGGCCCCGTTCGAAGGTTTTTGCGCAGGCGGAAAATCGACTGCATTTACAGAAGGCTCTTATGCTTTTTTGCACGGGGAAAGGATAATCATGTCCCAGGAAAAAGGAGTGGTCCCCGGAAAGGTCGTCCTGGCCTATTCGGGTGGACTGGACACCTCGGTCATCATGACGTGGCTCAAGGAAAAATATGGTTGTCAGGTCGTGGCCTATTGCGCAGATCTGGGACAGGGAGAAGATCTCGAAGAGATTTCCCGGAAAGCTTTCCGGACGGGGGCTTCGAAAGTCTATGTCCGCGATCTCCGGGAAGAATTCGTGAAGGATTTTCTGTTTCCGATGATTCAGAGCGGAGCCGTTTATGAGGACGGTTATCTTCTGGGAACATCCATTGCCCGTCCGTTGATCGCCAAAGCTCAGATGGAGATCGCACGTCTGGAAGGAGCAGATGCCGTGGCCCATGGAGCCACCGGAAAAGGGAACGACCAGGTTCGTTTCGAAATGGCCTATGCGTATTTTGACCCTCGAATTCAGGTCATCGCCCCATGGCGTGAATGGGACATGTCGTCCAGGAGTGAATTGATCAACTATGCCAAAAAGCATGCGATTCCGATCCATGCGACTCTTGAAAAACCCTATTCGATCGACCGCAACCTTTTTCATACCAGTTATGAGGGAGGAGTTCTGGAAGACCCATGGGTTGCACCACCGCGCGAAATCTTTACCCTGACGAAAGATCCTGTCGACTCTCCGGACATCCCGGCAGAAGTGACGGTATCGTTCGAGAAAGGTGTTCCCATTGCCATCAACGGGGATCTTCTGGACCCGGTGCCACTGATGGAAAGAGCGAATCAGATTGGAGGAGAGTACGGCATTGGACGGATCGATCTTGTCGAAAGCCGGTTTGTCGGAATGAAATCCCGGGGAGTCTATGAGACTCCGGGTGGAACGTTGTTGTACGCTGCTCATCGGGCACTGGAAACACTGACTTTGGACAGGGAGCTTTTGAAGCTGAAGCAAACGCTGGTCCCGCAGTTCGCGTCTCTTGTCTATAACGGTTTCTGGTATTCCCCGGAACGGGAAACCCTGTGGACGATGATCCGGAAGACGCAGGAGCGCGTGACGGGCGATGTGCGCCTTCAGCTCTACAAAGGTGCGCTGCGTGTGATGGGAAGGCGTTCTCCTTATTCTCTTTATCGGAAAGACCTGGCAACGTTCGAGGCAGGCGGTTTCTACAACCAGGCCGATGCGACCGGATTTATCCGGATACAGTCCTTGCGCCTCAAACTGTATTCGGATCAGGTTGGAGGCGGAGAATTCTGATGCCGGAAAAGAGCGGTGGAAATCCGGAGAAACTGTGGGGCGGACGGTTTTCCGAATCGACAGACCGGGAAGTCGAAATGTTTACGCAGTCCATTTCGTTTGACCGGGCCCTCTGGCAGCAGGACATAAAGGGATCGAGGGCTCATGCGGCGATGCTCCTGAAAGTCCATCTTCTGACGGAAGAGGAGGAGCACCTTATTCAGGAAGGTCTCTCCCGCATCGAAAAGGAGATAAAAGACGAAATTTTTCCTTTTCGGGACGAATATGAAGATATTCATATGAATATCGAAAAGCGCCTGTTCGAACTCGTCGGCACGCCCGCCCAGAAGATTCATACGGCACGAAGCCGGAACGATCAGGTGGCTTTGGACCTTCGACTTTATGTGATCGATCGTTCGCGCGAAATGGCAGGGTTACTCGCCGAATTTGTCCGCGTCCTGATCGGTCAGTCGAGACGGATGAGGGAGATTCTCCTCCCTGGATATACGCATCTTCAGCAGGCACAACCCATTTCAGCAGGGTACTATTTCATGGCGCACGCCGAACGTCTTCTTCGTGACCGTCGTCGGTTTCTGGAGGTCGATCGTGGACTGACCCTTTCTCCGTTGGGCTCAGGAGCCCTGGCAGGCACAACATTACCTATCGACAGGGAAAGCGTCGCCCGTCAGCTGGGCTTTTCAGGCGTTACAGGCAATGGTCTTGACGCCGTGTCCGATCGTGATTTTGTCGCCGATTTTCTGCATGCGGCCGTCATGTTGTCATTACACCTTTCGGGGTGGGCAGAAGAATGGATTCTCTGGTCCACCCGGGAATTCGGTTTCGTCCGCATCCCGGACCGCTATATGACAGGATCGAGCATGATGCCCCAGAAAAGGAATCCCGATGTTCTGGAACTGATCCGGGGGAAGACCGGTCGGGTCATCGGGCACTATATGGGTCTTGCAACCATTCTGAAAGGACTGCCTCTCTCCTACAACCGGGATCTGCAGGAGGACAAGGAGCATCTTTTCGATGCAGCGGAAACAATCCGTCAGTCGGTGACGCTCTTCATGCGGATCGCGGGTGAGTCGGTTCTGGACGAAGATCGGCTCCGGCAAGCACTTTCCGGGGACGAGCTTCTGGCGACGGATATGGCGGAAGATCTGGTTCGGGGAGGCATTCCGTTTCGAGAAGCCCATGCGATTGTCGGTCGCATCGTCGCCCGATGTGAACGGGATCGCCGGAAACTGGCGAGTCTGACAGACGAAGAACTGCATGAATTCTCGCCGGCGTTCCCCAAAGGGTATGCGAGCGCCCTGACCCCGGAAAACTCCGTCCGAAGACGCGATCTCCCCGGAGGTCCAGCACCGGAGCGCGTCGAAGAACGGATCCGGGAAATCGAACGGGAGCTGGATGGCCGATGATTCGCACTCCGGTGATCCGTCGCTGGGTGGCTTCGGGAATCCTTTTCAGCTGGCTTCTTTCCCTTGCGGCCTGTGGAGTTCAGGGAACGCCGATCCCGCCGGAGGAAGTGAAAAAGCAGAGGCAATCGTCTTCGCACTGATGGAGAGATGACGAAGAAAATTCAACTCATGGAAGGCCGATTGAAAGGAACGGAATTTGAACGGATTTGAATACAGGGGTCACGAGCTTTTTGTGGAAGATGTGCCGGTCAGCAAAATCGTCGCTTCGGTGGATTCTCCTGTCTATATATACAGCGAAAAAGCGCTGAGGGAGACGTATACCTCCTATCAGGAGGCTTTTAAGGGACACCGGACCATTATCGCATATGCGATGAAAGCCAACGGAAACCTCCAGGTTCTTTCCCTCCTGGAAAAGATGGGTGCGGGGGCTGACGTCGTTTCCGGCGGAGAGCTCTTTCGGGCCCGGAAGGCCGGGATCCCTTCTGAACGTATCGTCTTTGCCGGTGTGGGGAAAACGGAAACGGAGATGCGGGAAGCCCTCGACGCGGGGATCCTGATGTTCAATGTCGAATCGGCGATGGAACTCGACCGGCTTTCCCGTGTGGCGGTTTCGTCGGGAAAAATCGCTCCGGTCGCTCTTCGCGTCAATCCGGACGTTGATCCGAAAACCCATCCCTACATCTCGACCGGTATGAAAAAAAGCAAATTCGGGATACCGGTGGATCAGGCCCTGGCGGAATATCAGCGGGCTGCTCGCCTGCCCGGCATCCGGATCGTCGGAATCCACCAGCATATCGGATCACAGCTGACCGAAATTTCTCCTTTCCGTGATGCGTTTGACCGGATGGTTGCTTTTGCCCGTCTGCTGAAAGACAACGGTATTTCTGTGTCCTGGCTGGATGTTGGCGGAGGACTGGGGATTCGTTACGGAAACGAAAAACCGCCGACCCCCCGGGAAGTTGCCCACGAAATCCTGTCCCGACTGGAAGGGCTGGACGTGGGGATCATTCTTGAGCCGGGGCGCTCCATCGTCGGAAATGCAGGGATTCTCGTTACAGAGGTCCAGTATCTCAAGGAAACGTCCGTCAAGATGTTCTACATCGCGGACGCGGGTATGAACGACCTGATCCGGCCCTCTCTTTACGGGGCGTTTCATGACCTGTGGCCAGTGGTGAAGCGGTCAGGAATCGGGAAAAAAGGGGATCTTGTGGGTCCGGTGTGCGAGACGGGAGACTTTCTTGTTCAGGATCGGGAACTGCCCGAAGTTGTTCCGGGAGATCTTCTGGCGGTCATGTCGGCAGGAGCCTACGGGTTTGCCATGGCCTCCAATTACAACGCGCGTCCCCGTCCGCCGGAGGTTCTGGTTTCGGGAGACCGTTTTTCGGTGATCCGTGCCCGCGAAACGTACGATGATCTGATCCGGGGAGAGGGGATTGTCTGAGGACTCCCGTCCGGCGGATCACGACGACGATGACGTTCCGCTCGCACCGCACCGGAAAGAAGGACGAGGATGCTTTCTGGTCCTGATCATCCTGTCGGCTGTCCCGGTGGTGTTTTTTCTCCTCACCTTTACGGGGGGGGATACCCTGACTTACATTTACATGAGAAACTGGGTGACCGACCACGCCCTGATGAACCGGATGCCCGTCACCTGGTCCTCCGAAAGAAAAGTCGAGGCGCGGAAGATCCTGGATCAGTTTTATGATGCGGGGCGCGCCCGGAAGGTGCCTTCTCCGGAAGTTATCGCACTCAGTTCCGAGTTTCGGGAAATGATGTCCTATCCGGGAGATGTGCATCAGGAGAGCCTGGTGGCCCTCTTGCGTCATGCATGGGCCGATCTGGAAAAATTCCATGCGGTTCCCCAAGGGAGTCCCCCGGCCGTTCTCGAGCTGGGACCAGACAGCACGGGCCGTCCGGAAAGTGTCCCATAAAATCTGAAAGGGCCGATCCGTTCGGCCCATGGAGCGAATGCCGTGTTCAAAGGATCGATGGTGGCCCTGGTCACCCCGTTTTCAGGTGGGAGGGTCGATGAAAAAAAGCTCCGGGAACTGGTTGACTTTCATGTCAGGGAGGGAACCCAGGCTCTGGTTCCTGTCGGAACGACGGGTGAGTCCGCAACGCTTGACCACCGGGAGCACGAGCGCGTCCTGGAAGTTGTTATTGAACAGGCCGCCCGGCGTATCCAGGTTTTGGCCGGGACAGGGTCGAACAGTACCGACGAAGCCATTCGTCTGACACGCGCGGCAAGCGCGATGGGGGCCGATGGAGCTCTGGTCATCACGCCCTACTACAATCGACCGACACAGGAAGGTCTCGTGCGTCATTATGAAGCGATGGCGAGAAGTGTCGATATTCCACTGGTCATCTATAACGTTCCGGTCCGGACGGGCGTCAATATTCTGCCGGAAACCATCGAGCGTCTGGCTTCCGTCGAGTTGTTCGTCGGCGTCAAGGAAGCATCCGGTTCCCTTTCCCAGATCATCGAACTTTTCGATCGTGTCGGAGACCGTATGGCAATCTACTCCGGAGATGATCTCCTGACGCACCCCATCATGTCCATTGGTGGAAAGGGAGCGATTTCCGTTTCGGCGAATATCGTGCCAAGCCTTATGGCCGAGATGGTTAACGAAGCGCTCGCAGGAAATTGGGAAAAGGCCTTTCGCAAACATTTGGAGCTCGTTCCCCTGCACCGGGTGCTTGGTCTCGAAACCAATCCGATACCTATCAAGGCCGCCATGGGTCTGGCCGGTATGATCGATCCCGACATGCGTCTTCCTCTCGTTCCCATGTCCGAGGGGCCGCGGCGCAGACTGGAAGAGGTCTTGAAAAACATGGGGCTTCTTGGAAAGGGACTTTCGTGAGTTCTCCGGTTCGCGTGGCGCTGATCGGAGCCGCAGGACGCATGGGGACGGCCATACAGGAAGTCCTGCTGAAGAATTCCGGCGCGACTCTTTCCGCCGCGGTTGTCGAAAGAAGCGATCCGATGAAGGGAAAACCGGTCGCCTTCGGGGAGGGAATGTATATCGATTCTCTGGAAGAGGCAGCCGGAAAGTCGGATGTCGGCATCGATTTTTCCGAAGTTTCCTCTGCACTTGCGACTATACAGTCATTCTCCCGATCCGGTCTCCCCCTGGTGATCGGAACGACCGGGTTTTCTCCTGCGGAGAAGGAAGAAATTCGTAAAGCCGGAGCGCATATTCCTTTGATTCTTTCTCCCAACATGAGCATGGGAATTCACCTTCTTTCTTATCTGGTGAAAATTGCGGCGAAGAAGCTTCCCCATTTCGATGCGGAAATCGTTGAAACACATCATCGGATGAAAAAGGACGCACCAAGTGGAACGGCGCTTTTTCTGGGAGAGTCCCTGGCCGCTGCCCGTAGTAAAATGCTGGAAGAGGTCGGGATATTTCACCGTGAAGGGATGACGGGGGTTCGCCCGAAAGATTCTGTCGGTGTCATGTCCTTACGGGGTGGCGATGTGATTGGCGATCATACGGTGTTTTTCCTTGGAGACGGTGAGAGGATCGAATTGACCCACCGGGCGACCTCCCGGGAAACTTTTGCGCGCGGGGCGGTGGAAGCGGCGGTTTTTTTGGCAGGAAAGAGGGCACCCGGCCTGTATACGATGGACGATGTTCTGGGACTGGAGCACGACAGGAGATGATCGCACTTCCTGAAATGCCTCCGGATTTCCGGCTCGTCCGCGTGGAAAAGGACGGATGTCTCTTCTGGGGGGTCCTGTCCGGAGACAGTCGTCATGTCTATCCGCTTTCAGGTCCGGGGCATGGCGCGCATCGGGTGGAAGATGTCCGCTTTCATCCTCCGGTGACACCGGGAAAGATTATTGCCGTTGGTCTCAACTACAGGGCCCATGGGAAAGAAATGGGCAAATCCCTTCCTGAGGAGCCCCTCCTGTTCATGAAGGCCCCTTCGGCCCTGTTGGCTCCGAACGGTCATATCCATCTTCCCCGGATGTCCAGGAGAGTGGATTACGAGGGAGAAATCGCGATTGTCATCGGCCGGAGGGTTTCCCGGATTTCTCCGGAAGAGGTTCCTCTCTGCTTGTACGGGATAACGTGCGCCAACGACGTAACGGCGCGGGACTTGCAGAAAAAAGATGTACAATACACCCGTGCCAAAAGCTTCGACACGTTTTGTCCTCTGGGCCCGGTCATTCTGACCGGAGCGCTTCCGGACGACCGGAAACTTGTCACGGAAGTGAACGGTGTTGTCCGTCAGGACGCACGAGCTTCGGATATGATTTTCGACCCGCTGACCCTCGTTTCCTTTATCAGCCAGATCATGACGCTCGAACCCGGTGATGTTATCCTGACCGGAACCCCCGCCGGTGTCGGCCCTTTGTCTCCGGGAGACAGGGTCTCTGTTACGCTGGAGGGAGTCGGTTCTCTCGTGAATACGGTGACGGCCGATCCGGACTTTTCCCCTGACCTTCCCGTCTAATCGGTCCTCGTCTCCGTTCCCTACCCACCAGCCCGTCGAACGACTGTCGATCACTTGACAGACGTGGATTTTCCGCTCGTCATTAAAATGACGAGCGGGAAACAGAAAGGCTCTTCCCGCACGGAAAATATTTCCCTCCGGTCCGGAAAAAAGTGCCAATCAGGATGTTCTCCGTTTCGCCCTCCGTTTTATTAACTAACTATTAAATTTATGTATTATAAGATTTTTTGAAAATGGCATGACGCTTGCTTTTCGCCCATGGAAGTTTAACGGGAGGAAGAGATGCGTCAGGCGGAATTCTCACTGGTATCGGGGGCGCAGGCCCAGGAACAGCTCATGGACGTGCTCACAAACAATCTGGCCAACGTGAACACCCCCGGCTTCAAGCGGGATCGCGTCACGTTCCGGACTTACCTCCCTCATCGCGAATGGCTGCACAAGACACCTTCCGATCAGCCCGGGGTCCGGATGACACCCTGGGGAGAATTTCCGACACCCTGGGGGATGGCGGGCAAGGATGTTCCCCACGCCGGTGTGGACGCCATTCATGTGGGGTATGCCCAGGGCAGTTTCCGTACGACAGGAAATCCCCTTGATGTGGCTGTCAACGGGCCGGGATTCTTTCGGATCCAGACGCCCAGAGGTGAACTTTTGAGTCGGAACGGGCGATTTACGCTGGATCGGGGCGGACGTCTCGTCACGCACGAAGGATACGGAGTTCTTGGCGAAGACGGAAAAAATATCCGGCTTCCCGAATCCGTTCCTGGCACCATCCGCGTGAAGGCGGACGGAACCCTGTTGAAAGGGACCCGTGTCATGGGACGACTGGCTGTTGTCATGCCCGAAAACGGAACGGATCACCTCTCCAAAATCGGAGACGGTCTTTTTCTGCCGGATGGCAAGACGCGCCCCGTCGACAAGCCGGACATCCTTGCGGGTGGATTTGAGAGCTCAAACGTCAATGGAACGTTCGAGATGGTCCGGATGATCGAAGCTATGCGTTCGTTCGAAACCCATCTCAAGGCCCTTCAGACACTCAACGAGCTGACCCGGCGAACCGTGAATGATATTTCGGTCATTGCCTGATTTTTTGCAGGAAAGGACGGACGATGTTCAGATCTCTCTGGAATGCGGCATCGGGTATGGAAGCCCAGCAAACCAGCCTTGACGTCATCACCAACAATCTGGCGAATGTCAATACGACAGGATTCAAGCGTCAAAGGGCGAACTTTCAGGACCTGATGTACCAGACTCTGGTTCCACCGGGAGAGGCCCAGTCCCTTCTGGGCAACCAGAGTCCGTCCGGAATGCAGGTCGGTCTGGGGGTGCGGTCCGGGAGCGTACAGAAAATCTTTCTGCAAGGATCGTTCAGACAGACGAACAATCCGCTGGATCTCGCCATCCAGGGAAACGGGTTCTTCCAGGTTTCTCTGCCGGACGGACGGGTTGCCTATACGCGGGACGGGACCTTCAGCATCGATGGACAAGGGCGACTTGTCACTCAGGATGGATTGCCGACCAATCCTCCGATCAACGTTCCTCCCAATGCGAAGTCCGTCCACGTTTCTCCTGCCGGAGAAGTTTCGGTCATGTTGCCGGGACAGGTCCGTCCTGTCCGGGTCGGGCAGCTGGTCGTTTCCCAGTTCGTCAATCCGGCGGGTCTGGAAAGTCGGGGAGACAACCTTTATATGGAAACGGCCGCGTCCGGGCAACCTCAGCTTTCCAACCCGGGGACGAACGGGGCCGGGCGTCTCCAGTCAGGGTTTCTGGAAGCGTCCAACGTCAATGTCGCCGAAGAGCTTGTCAACATGGTAATCGGTCAAAGAGCTTACCAGATGGATGCCACGGGCATTCGCACCGTCAACCGCATGCTCGGCTACACAGCGACGCTGTAGGAGGACGTTTCATGCTCTCCGCCAGCATTCTGGTCCGGTTCGCCGGGGTGATCGGGATTTTCTTCTTTTTCTCCGGGAGCGCTTTCTCCGGAACGCCGAGGGGAGAAAAGGAATCCATTCTGATTCCGAAAGGCGACGCCTCTGTCCGGGTCGACAAGAGAGCGCTGGACCGTCTGGTTTCCGGACTGCTGGACGTTCCTCCGGGATCCCTGTCTTATGTTCATCTTCCGGAGGGGTTCCCGGTGTCAGATGCCAGAGGAGTGAAGGGAGAGGTGGAGATGGAAGGAAGAGACAGGTTCGACTCCCATCTGGCCCTCCTGGTGAAAAAAGGGGACGTTGTGGAGGAAATGTTTTATTTTTCCGTCCGGATGACCTCCCGTGCGAAACGAATTTCCGGGAGTGGTCCCGGGAATGTCGGAGGCGGACATTCCCGGGAGGGAGGGGGCGTCCGGTCGGGTGATACGGTTCGGATCCAGGCCGTGGGGCGTGGTTTTATGATTTTCCTGTCGGGCATCGCCCAGGAAAACGGTCATACGGGAGATCAGATCGCTGTTTTCAACCCGATGTCCGGTGCACGGGTCCAGGCGACGGTAACCGGTCCGGATCGCGTCCGGATTCGCTTGAAAGGGACTGTCCATGCGGCAGAATAGTCCTCTGGGCCTTCTTCTGGTCTTCGTTTTTTTATCCGGATGCGCTCCTGCTATAAAAATCCACTATCCCGTCGTCACCGACCGGGCCCCCAGACGGCTTCCACCCCATCCGGTCCAGCAGTATTTCGACGGCTCTCTTTATCGCCCGGACGGGATAGCTGACCTTGCATCCGACCAGAACGCCCGGTTTAGGGGGGAAACAGTCTGGATTCGTATTCCGGTCAAAAATGGTCTTCCGGGATTTCCCCAGGATCGGGAAAGTTTGATGGGAGCGGTCGTGGTCCGCGAAGCGCCGCCCGACGAACTGGTCGTCTTTGCTCACCGGACGGTCCGCAGAAAGAACGAAGTCCGGCGCTGGATCCTCGAAGGGAGGATCCGGCGAGAGGACATCGGGTACGACAACACGATTCCCGTCCGGAAGCTTTCGATGGCGCGTTACCGCTACGACCACCGGCAGATGGGACAGAAAAGACGTTTTCAGAAGAACCGGAGTCCCCTTCCTGCAAGTGTGCCCGCGGTTGTATCTAACGGGCGTTCGAACGGCAAGTCCGGCGGGAATCCTCCGAAGACAAAATCGGGTCCTCCGCCGATTCAGGGAGGAGGAGGTTCATGAAGCCGTATCCTTGGATCTTGATCCTGGTTGTCCTTTCGGAATTCTTCCTGACGGTACCGGATTCTTCCCGGGCAGAACGGATCGAAGATATCGCGCATGTGGAAGGAGTGACGGACAATCCGCTCGTCGGATATGGTCTGGTGGTCGGTCTTCCGGGGACAGGAGACACCCGAATGACACCCTTTGCCCGGCGAACGCTGGAATCGGCGCTTTCCCGTCTGGGGGTCAATGTCCGGGACCTGGATCAAAAAATTCGCGGACGCAACGTGGCCGCTGTGGTGATCACGGGCCGCCTGATCCCTTTCATGAGGGTCGGCAGCCGGATGAGCGTTCGTGTCGCGTCCGTGGGCGATGCCACGTCGTTGTCGGGAGGAACTCTTCTTCTGGGAGCCCTCAAGGGCCCGGACGGGAACGTCTATGCGACCGCCCAGGGACCGGTCGACACGACACGAGCCGAGCGCATCGGTTTTCCCAAAGACAAGAAGGAGCCGTTGGGAGGAAGACGAACCATTGGACGTGTGGAAGACGGGGGGCTGGTCGTCCGGAGTGTTCCGATCGTCTTTAACGGCAGAAAACATCTCTGGATCAACCTGAACCACTCTTCGTTTACCACCGCTTCCCGCGTCGTCCGGGCGATCAATGCGCATTTCCAGTCCCGCGTGGCGCAGGCATCGGATGCAGGAACCATCACAGTCACGATTCCATCGACAGACCAGGACGACGTGGTCGGATTCATGGCGCATGTTTTGAATTTGAGAGTCACCCCGGACTCGGAGCCACTGGTGGTCATCAACCAGCAGAGCGGCACAATCGTGATCAGCCGGGACGTTACGGTGCTACCGTGTGCGGTTTCACAAAAAGACCTGACCGTACAAGTCGGAACCCCGTCGCTGGGAAAGTCTCCGGGCGAACCGTTCCGGATCGTCGAGCGTGCGGTCTCCCTCCGTCAGCTTGTCCGGGCCTTGAATCTTTTGGGAACCCGGACGCCGGATCTGATTGCGATACTGGAAGCGTTGAAGGAATCCGGGGCGTTGAAGGCCCGGATCCGGGTGGCGGGATGATCATTCCTCGGGGGGTGGGGAAGGAGGAGGCTGATTCCTCCAAAGGGTCCTCCGTGAGATCGGGGCATCCGACAGGAAAGTTTGAAAAAGCCTCCCGTATGTTCGAGGAAATGATGATCGGGATTCTTGTCCGGGAAATGTGGAAAACCGTTCCGAAGGGGGGGATGATGCCGTCGTCAACCGGAATGGACGTGGCTCAGGAGATGTATCAGAAAGAGTTGGCGAAAGAGATGTCCCGGGCCGGAGGCATGGGACTCTCCCGGGAGATCACAGAACAGTTCCGGCAAGATTTTCGCGGGGATGCTATCCGTCCGGACGAACACCCCCGGGTCTCCGGCCCTGGAGGCCTGGACATCGAAGCCTGATACAGAAGGCACAACCATGGAGGAAGAAAAATGAGCGGATTGGTAATCAATACGAATACGGCCAGTCTGGGCGCTCAATACAATCTGAACGCCACCCAGGACCGATTGAACCGTTCCATCAACAGACTGTCCAGCGGATACAGGGTCAATACCCCGGCAGACGATCCGGCGGGATATGCGATCGGACAGGTGATGAATTCGTACGTCAAGTCGGTTCAGCAGGCAATCCGGAATGCGCACGACGGTGCCGGGCTCATCCAGACGACCAACGGGGCTCTTCTGACGGACAACGACATTCTGGTCAAGATGCGCCAGCTGGCCATTCAGGCTGCGAACTCGACGTATGCTCCCGAAGATCTTTCCGTGTTGCAGAACGAATACCAGCACCTCATGAGCGAAATCAACCGAATTGCCCTGGTGACGAACTTCAACGGGCGAAAGGTGCTGGACGGAAGCATGATGAACGGCATGGTTTTCCAGATCGATTCCGGAACGGATGATACCAACCGGCTGGTGGTCAGCATTCCATCCATCAGTACAGACGTACTGGGTATCTACCAGAACTCGGTTCTTGTCATGAGTCTCGGAGCGACTTCCATCATGAACGAGACCATGGCGATTTCTGCGATTTCTGCCATCGACGGGGCCATGGCTGAACTCAACAACATCCAGGGAACCCTGGGCGCGTTCCAGGAGAGAATGACCTGGACGATCCGGAATCTGAATACGGCCCTGGTCAACGTCCAGGCATCCAAGAGCCAGATCAAGGACGTGAACTTCGCGAGCGAAACGGCGAACTTCGTCAAAAACAGGATTCTGCAGCAGTCGAGTACGGCGGTATTGTCTCAGGCCAACCAGATTCCGCAGGCCGCCATCAAGCTTATTCCGTAGGGTCGGACGGCAATCCTTGACTCTTTTTCATTGATCCGGCTCTTTTCCTGTTCTAAAGTTTTCGGAAGATCCACCGATAAAGTGGATCAGACAAGTTCGGGAACAGAAGGAGAGGATCATGGGGGATCAGGGCACCGGAATCGGGCCGACAGGCTCAAGCCAGCCAGGCAACATCCGTCCGGAAGAGGTCGGTCGCAAGGATCGTGCGCGAAAGCCGGAGTCTGCCGGGAAGATCCCGGAGACGACGACGCCGGCAGGGACGGAGAAGACGGATCTGATGGTGATTTCCGGTCCGGCGAAGCAGATCGCCCATCTGCGGGACCTGATCCGTGAAGTGCCGGACGTCCGGTCCGCAAAAGTGATGGAAATCAAAAACCGGGTCGATCGGGGTGAATATCATGTTCCAGCCAGAGACATCCTTCGAAAAATGGTCGAAACGGCCGTCGCCGAAGCCCGAAACAGAAAAGGAGAGCCTTGACCTTCGGACAGCTCTTTCGCGTTTTCGGGAGATCCCGATATGAGCCGCTTCCTGTCCGGCGAGCCTGAAAGGGAATCCTGCCCTCCTCCTGATGCCATTCGCGTCTCCGATCTGCCGCTGTTGCTCGAGCATGTGCGTCTCCTGATCGAAATATTGCTGGAAGAGCAAGAGCTTCTCCTTTCCGGACGTCCGGAAGAGCTTGAAGAAGTCCTGTCCCGGAAAGTCCTGCAGTCTGACCGGTTTTCCGAATTGCTCGAACGATCCGGCCTGGCGGCATGTCTTTCTCGCTCGGAGAAGCCCTTCCTGTCCGAGCCGGAAGGGTTTTCCTGTCTCTCTGAATTGCGAGCAAATCTTGTCCATCTTTCGGAAATTGCCAGCGTCAACCTTGTCATTGCCCGGGAATCCGCCCAGACGGTGGCCGGGTTTCTGAAGGCGCTCCGGCAATGCGAAGGGGACTTCGAGACTTACGGCTCCCGCGGCGTTCCGGAGATGACCCTGGGGTCTCCGTCGCTCGTTTCCACCCGGAGGTAGACATGTCTGGCGTGCTGGGAATTCTGAATATCGGAAAATCAGGCATCGAAGCCAATGAAGCAGGGCTTTCCACTGCCGGGCAGAATATTTCGAACGTCAATACGCCCGGATACACCGTGGAGAATGTCCAGTTCGACCAGTCCCAGCCCAATCACGGATCTCCCGGAATGGTCGGAAACGGGGTTCGTGCGACGGGCATCCGACGAGTCGTCAATTCCTTTCTCGATTCCCAGATGATCCGCCAGAAAACCCGTATGGGGTACTGGGAATCTTCCCGGTTGTCCCTTTCCGAACTCGATACCTATTTCACCCATGCCCAGAACCAGGGATTGTCGAAAGACATCAGCCGGTTCTTGTCGACCTGGGAGGTCGTGGCAAATCATCCGCTCGACCGGTCGGCTCGGGCGACCCTGATCACATACGGAAAAAACCTGACAGAAGACTTTCACCAGATGGCGAGTCTTTACAGTCAGACCCGCAATCGGCTGGGAGAGCTGCTCACCTCTTCCGTCGGAACGATCAATGGCGATCTTTCGAAAATCGCCCGTCTGAACAGGGAAATTCTTCGGGCCGAAGCGGGAGGGGAATCGCCCAATACGCTGATCGATCAGCGTCAGCAGCTGATGGTTCAGATTTCGACTTTGACGAACGCGCATTTCTTTTCGGACAAAAACGGGGCCATCACGCTTCATCTGGGAGGGCAGGCCGCCGTGACCGATATTGACAGCGGACGGCTTGAAGCGGTTTTTGATCCGTCCCGCGACGGTTACCGCATTTTGATCCATCCTCCTGGCCACTCGGGCCCTCCGATCGATATTACCGATCGTATCCACGGCGGGAAGATCGGAGGGTATCTCGATGTCCGGGACAAGAAGGTACCGCTTCTGGAGGACCATCTGAATTCTCTGGCTCACGGCATCGTCAATCATGTCAACGCCCTGCATGTTCAGGGTTTCGGACTGAACGGGCGGACAAACCAGAATTTTTTTCTTCCCACTATCAAGGTTCAGCCTGAGGGAAATATCCCTTCCGGATTGTCTTTGACAGCAAACGCAGTAGACCCCGATGCGGCAAAGGGTTCACTCAGTGTCTCGGTTTCGCAGGACACGGTCGTTGTCACGGACGCTTCTACGGGAAAAACCCTTCGGAAAGAGACCTTGTCCGGCGGGACGGGGACAATCCATGTGTCCGGTTATGTGATTCGGGTGAGCGGAGCCGGCAAAAACGACGTGGCCCGTTTTCAGGTGACTGGAGGCAATGACACCCGGGGAGCCGCCCTGTCAATGGAGGTGGGCGCTCTCGACCCCGAAGATCTGGCTGCCGGACAAGCGCCGGTCCGGGAAGGCCGAAATCAGGGAGACAACAAGAACGCGCATCTCCTTTTTGGCCTTTTACAGGACCGTCTCAATTTTGCCGGAGGCGAGCAGCCGGTCAGCCTGCACGATTTTTTTGCCACCAGTGTCTCCACGGTGGGAGCCTGGGCCAGGAATGCCCGGGATCACTATGTCGCACAGACGATGATCCAGAAGGGTCTGGAGAATCAGCGGATGGCCGTCTCGGGTGTCTCCATCGCGGGAGAGTCCGCTCGCATCATCCAGTACGAAAAGGCTTACCAGGCTTCGGCCAATCTCATCCATATGACCAACCGTCTTCTGGACACGCTGGTACGGTTGCCGAACGAATCGTCCTGATGAATCGGATCCTCCGGAGGGATAACCCATGATCCGCGTGACAGGTCTCATGACCAACCGGGAGGTGATCGCCTCGCATGACAATGCTGTCGACAACCTCTACGACGTCGATCGGCAGATTTCTTCCGGAAAACAGTTTGAAACTCCGGGCGATGCCCCCGGAAGGATGGGAGAATCTTTAAGGATCAACCGCAACCTGTCGGTTACCCGCAGGATCATTGAAAACGCCCGGGAAGGGGCGAATCGGCTGAAGCTGATGGAAAGCATCCTGGATCAGGTGGGAACGCTCCTGATCCGCGCGAAAGGGATGGCGATCCGCATGGCCAACGACACGATGACGTCGGAGGACCGTCGGGTCGGTGCCCAGGAAATGAAACGGACACTTGAACAGATGGTCTCTCTGGCCAATACGAAGGCCGGAGAGCAGTACCTGTTTTCCGGGACGAACGTGACCCGTCCTCCGTTCCATTTCACGGATCCCCGACTGAATCCCGGCTCTGTCGTCTATGAAGGCAATCATCGGGAAGAGACGGTCCAGCAGGGATTTTCCCCGAGACAGCGCGAAGCGGGTCTGATGCCGGTGACAGAAGCCGGAGACCGGATCTTGGGAGACAGCGCGTCGGATCCTTTCGGAGACAAGCCCTTTCCGGTCATGCGTCGATTCCTGGTGGGCCTTCTGGCGAACAACCAGCCTGAAATCTCACGTTCCATCGACGAACTGGACAGGGCGATCCATTTTGTGACGGAGCGGGCGGCTGTTCTTGGTACCCGTGAGCGCGCCATCCGAACGACAGTCAACCGTCTCGAAAAATACACCATCAGCCAGAAAACCCTGAAAAGCCAGAACGAAGATGTCGATATTCCGAAAGCTGTATCCAAGCTGGCGCTGAACCAGAACTTTCTCGCCCTGTCGACGAAGGCTTCCCGGGACATCCTCCGGAACACGCAGAACGTTCTTTTTTCCTGACACGCAGTGGACAAGGAGGTCTGACATTTTAATCCTGACGAGAAAAACCGGAGAAGGCATCAAGGTGGGCGACAATATCCGGATCGTCGTGCTCGAGGTCAAGGGGTCCCAGGTGCGGCTAGGGATCGAAGCCCCTGCCGACCTGTCCATCCACCGGGATGAGGTCTGGGAGAAAATCATGGAAGAGAACAGAAAAGCGACAACGGTGACGCCGGATCAGATGGAAATCCTTGTCCGGAAATTTTCTTCTTCGGGGACACTTCCCCGACAGAAGGACGAATCCGGAAACGGGGGGACGAAAAAGTGAACGACTTTCAGACGACCCGATTTGGGCGGATCCCCGTCGATCCCGAAAAGATCCTCCATTTTCCCGAGGGTCTTCCGGGCTTTCCCCAGGCCTGCCGCTTCTATCTTTTGGAAACCGGAGACCCGAACATTTTTTACTGGCTGCAGTCTCTGGACGACCCGTCTCTCGCCTTTGTGGTCATGGATCCCGACAATCTGGTCACCGGATACCGGGAGAGGGTGAAGGCTTCTCTCAACGATCCGTTTTTCCAGGGGCGGGACATTCTCTCTCTCGTGATCGTGACGATGCTTTCGGCCGACTCGATGACGGCCAACCTTCAAGGGCCGCTTGTTGTCCGGATGCCGGACAGGTCCGGGCGTCAGATGGTTCTTTTCGAAGAAGAAGACTGGTTGCGGTTCCCTCTGCTGGAAGAGCAGGAAAACCGTTAAAGTTTTTAGACACGGGTTCCGATAAGGAACCTGACGGAGGGCCTGACCCCGAGAGTCACCCCCCCGTGAAGCCAACCGGGCGCCAGGAAAGGAGGGTTCGGAGCGCTCCCCGAAACAGATTGCATTATCGGTCCACGGATTGGACCGGTACCAACACCAAGGAGGGAATCATGAGTGGTTTGATCATCAATGACAATATTGCGTCGATGAACGCCCAGTACAACCTGAACCGGACGCAGGAAGCCCTGAACAAGCATATCGGTCGGCTTTCTTCCGGGTACAGGGTCAATTCGCCGGCAGACGATCCGGCCGGATATGCCATTTCCCAGCGGATGGGAGCTCAAATGATGAGCTACAACGCCGCCATCCGGAACGCCAACGACGGTGCCCATCTTCTTCAGACGGCCAACGGAGCTCTGCAGACCGACAACACAATTCTCCTCAAGATGCGCCAGCTGGCCATCCAGGCGGCCAACAGCACCTACTCCGAAAAGGATCTGAAGGTGTTGAACCAGGAGTACCAGCATCTCAATTCCGAAGTCACCCGTATCGCAAAGGTCACCGACTTCAACGGAATGAGGCTCATGGACGGTTCCCACGGTGCCTTCAAGTTCCATGTCGGTATCTACACCACCATCAACGATCGGTTGACGGTCAACATCGGAAAAATGGATTCCGGTACGCTGGGAATCCGTTCAACGAACATTTTGAACCGGCAAAACGCCAAAAATGCGGTCGACAATCTTGATAAGGCTCTGGACCGGATCAACGCCGTCCAGGGTGGTATCGGCGCGATCCAGAACCGGATGGAATGGACGATCCGGAATCTGACGAACGCGACAACGAACGTTCAGGCGTCCCGGGCGGGAATCAAGGATGTCAACTTTGCATCCGAGACAGCAGCCTTTACCAAAAGACAGATTCTGTCGCAATCCGGAGCAGCGGTCTTGGCCCAGGCGAATCTTGTTCCTCAGGCTGCTATAAAGCTGCTCCCTTAAGGAAAGTGCCCAAACCCAAATGAGGCCAGCCATATCGGTCTATGGAAAGGCTGGCCTCCAGGGCTTGGAACGGATGTAACCCCCTCCGGGAGGAACGAGGTGTGAGCGGAATTTCGGGTAATCTCGGATCTTTGCCTTCTGGACAGGGAGACGGTCGGGTCAAGATTTCCAACATGGCGGCTCTCAGCCAGAATCTCGACACCGATGCCCTGGTGGAAGCGTCGGTGAAGTCGGCGAGTCTTCCCCTGGTGCAGATGGAAGAATCCCAGGCCCGTCTCGAGAACCAGCAAGCGATCTGGTCGCAGATCGAAAAGAAACTGGAAGGTTTCCGGGATGCCAGTTCCAGTCTCCATCTCGAGGGCAATTTCAACGTCTTCAAGCCGGTTGTGCCGGCTCACTCCGGTTTTGCCGTCACGGCGACGGACAACGCTGCCATCGGCCATCACGATGTTGTGGTGGACTCTCTCGCCCGTCCGGGCGTTGCCGTGTCCTCCGGGGTCCGGGACGCCGATCGTACGTCCGTTCTGAATATTCCTCCCGACGGGGCCCTGTCGCACGGGATCATGACCTTCCTGATCGGGGACCGGCTGGTGGGGGGAGAGTACAAAAAAGTGCGTATCGACCAGGACACGGGATTCACCCTGCAGGATCTTGCAGGAGCTATCAACAATGCCCATATCGGGGTCCATGCGATGGTCATGAGGACAGGACAACCCGGCGCTCCCTACTCCCTTTCCCTGTCGTCGAGCCGAAACGGCCTCAATTTTTCAGTCGAAGGCACGGAAGGGATCGGATTGTCGTTTCGGACCGTCCAGAAGGCTTCGCTTGCCCATCTGACCGTGGACGGGGTTCCGGTCGTTTCCGCTTCGAACGATGTCAAGGATGCCGTTCCTGGTACAATTCTCCATCTCCGGAGGCCGACCGGACAGGTTCCCGTCGGTCTCTCAATCGTCCACGACCGCAAGAAGGTTTCGGTCAACCTCACCCGTTTCGTGAAGACCTATAACGATCTCGTTGATTCGATCGAGAAGTTTTCCGGTTTCAACAAGATGACCGGTCAGGCCGGACCTCTTTTGGGATCCTTTACCGCCACCGACATCCGGAATCGTCTCGCGACCGCGCTGACGGCTTCCGGGGGAGGAGACGGCCGCTACCGTACGCTGGCGGACATCGGTATTACCTTCCAGCGGAATGGTCGTCTGGCTTATGACAGCCAGAAGTTTGACAGGGCGTTGTCTTCCGACTATCGGGGCGTGTCGGACCTTCTTGCGGGTTCGTCCGCCCATCCCGGGTTGATCACCCATCTTCACGACATCGCGGTGGAGTTGACCAATCCGGCAAACGGACCGATCTATGGAGAGCAGCAGGCCATCGGTTCCCAGTCCCGGGCCATGGAAAAGCAAGTCGAGAGAAAACAGGACGAGATTGCCGATCTTCGGGAGCGTCTGGAGGACAAATATGCAAACCTGCAGGGAGTGCTGGGCGGACTGAACGCCCGCCAGAACTATGTCCGCCAACAGATTGCCCAGGGCAGTCTCTGAAGGCTTCTGACCAGGAGAGTCGTTCATGTCCAAAGGGATGCCAATTCTTGCTTACCAGAGCGCCGTCGAGCATACCATTACGCCGGCCGAACTGCTGATCCGTCTTTACGAAGGCGCCATCCGGGCAATCCAGATTCTTGAAGAAGGCATTCGCGAGAAGAATATTCCCAAAAGGAGTGACGCCGTCATGCGCGCAACGGCGATTCTGGGAGAACTGGCGGTCGCGCTGGAGGGACAGGAGCAGCTCGACTGGGTTCCCCGGCTTCTTGCGCTTTACATGTTCCTGATCGAAGAAATCACCGTTGCGAACCTCAAGGACGAACCGGAGCGCCTCCAGCCGGTCCGAAAGATCCTGGAAGACCTTCTCGAAACCTGGAAACAAGCTTCCGGGATGGTTCCGTCGTCCGCATCTGTTCCTTCTTTTTCCCCGTCGTCCGCACCGGCCGGGCGTACCGTGGGTCAGCGCCTTTCGATGAAGGGATAAAAGCGTATGGAAGACGAGGAATGTCAAGAATATGACAATCTGTTGGAATCGGCTCTGAATTTCCTCGATCCGGAAGACCTCGGACGAACGTCGTTCGAGCGGATTCTGGAATTCGATTTTCGTCCCCTGGAGCATCTCTTGTCCCGGGATTGCTCTCCTGTTTCCACCGACCTCTCCGTCAATCTCGTCCGCTACCACCGGATGGAAAAACTCAAGCAACTTCTCCTTCCCTTTTCGGCCAAGGACGGTCCACTCGCCCGGGAAATCGCCCGGGTTTCCCGGATCGCTGCCCACCCTTATCGAAAGAACAAACCGGTTTCAGACTCCGCTGGCCTTTCCTCTTCCGCCTGAACCTTCAGCGTTGACCGGAAAAACTTTCCGTCTTTCCGGGAAATTTTTTCCAGAGACTTCCTGCCTGTCTTTCCCGTTTTTACTATCCTGTTTAAAAACATGTATTTTTTATTTGGCATAAACATTGCTTATTGAAGAGAAAATTCGGGAGAGTCATCCACGGAGGAGACCTCATGAACCTCTTGCTCAGTTACACGTCCATTCCTCATACGACCGGAGTCTTTCTGGAAAAAGCTCTCCGGCGCGTGGCGTCCGTCGTCACATACGGTCCGACGGCAGGAGAGGATGTTTTTCGATCCTGGAATCTCCTGCCGCTTCTTTCTGCCCGGAAACCGCACGACATCGTTCTGGAAGAAGGAAGTATCGGGGAATTGCAGGATGGCCTGCCCGCCTTCTGGAGTCCCGATGTCTTCCTGTTTGTCGAATCCGGGATCCTTTACAGGTTTGCTTTCCTGAAGCAGATCGAATGCCTGAAGGCCTGTTATCTGATTGACACCCATCTGCATGCCGATTCCCATCTGGCGATGGCCCGGGAATTCGATGTGGTGTTTCTGGCGCAAAAAGCCTTTGTTCCCCTGTTTCAGACGGTTCTGGACAGACCGGTGGTCTGGTTGCCTCTGGCATGTGACCCCGACATCCATTGTCCATATCCCGTGGAAGAAGACGTCGATGTGACCTTTGCCGGAAGTATCCAGAGCCCCTTGCAGGAACGCACCCGGCGGCTGAAAAGACTCTCGACCCGATTTTCCGTCCGGACGGACCGGGTGTTCCTCTCGGAAATGGCCCGGTTCCTTTCGAGCGGCAGGATCCTTTTCAACGCCTCCGTCAAAAATGACCTCAATATGCGTGTATTCGAAAGCCTCGCCATCGGGAAATGTTTGCTGACAGATGATGTTCCGGGACTTCGGGAACTTTTTGTTCCCGGAGAGGACTTAGCCATCTACGACGACCGGTCTATGATCGAAACTGTTCGGAGTCTCCTGGAAGACCCGGAGCGGAGATGGCGGCTTGCTGCCTCCGGGCGTCAAAAAGTTCTCGCGTCCCATACCTATCTGCACCGGGCCCGGACGATGGTGTCCGTTCTGGGTTCCTCACCTGAATCCTCTTCATGTGTGCCGGAAGGAGCCGAACATGACGAACATACTCACGTTTAACTGGCATGAGGGGTACATTGCCCTTCTGGGGAAGATTCCGGGGATCGCATTGACCATCGTGGAAAGGAGCAAGGGGGGATATGACCGCTGGATGCACGAATTCCGGCCATGTCCTCGTGGAAGCCGACTGGTGACACTCAAGGATGCCCTGGAAGATCTTCGCAAGGAACGGTTCGATCTGATCATCGCGCACGACCCGTCCGACCTTCTTTCGACGATGGATTCGCCAGTTCCCCAGATCCTGGTCCTCCACAATCGTCTGGATACGATGATCGCCCTCGGAGGAAACGCCGTGGACAGACAGGGGTATCTCGACTGGTTCCAAAATCTCGTCCGGATGGTCCCCGATCTTGAAATCGTTTCGATTTCCGAATCCAAGCGGAAAAACTGGGGAGTCGACGGACCGGTCATTCTTCCCGGTGTGGATCTCGCCGAATGGGGCCCCTGGACGGGCGCCCGTTCGGCTGTCCTTCAGGTCGGAAACTTCTTGAAGGAAAGGGACTTGATGTTGGGGTACAGGGTCATGGAAGAGGCGGTAAAGGGACTTCCCCGGACGGTCGTCGGCATCAATCCTTCCATTCCCGATGCCCGGATGTCGCGAAACCAGAGCGACCTTGCCGCTCTGTTCCGGGAGCATCGCGTCTATTGTCATGCCACGATCCACCCTCACGAAGACGGGTACAATCTTGCCCTTCTCGAAGCTATGGCGTCGGGAATGCCCGTTGTGGCACTGGAGCATCCCGATTCGCCGGTCGTCGACGGTCGTTCGGGGTTCCTGTCCGGCGATCCTTCTTCCTTGGGAGATTGCCTCCGTCTTCTTCTGTCGGATCGGGAGAGGGCCGGAGAGTTGGGGGAAAATGCCCGTCTGGAGGTTTCGAAACGATTTCCGCTCGACCGATTTGTCGAGAACTGGTCGCAGCTTATCCAGAAGAAGGCTTCTGCCTGGGCCGTGTCCCGGAACTATCGGGAAGAACGCGGAGAACTGATCGACCGGATCCCGTCGGGTGCCCGGAATGTCCTCGACGTGGGATGCGGCTACGGTCGGATGGGACGGGGAATCCGGGAGCGCCTGGGGGACGTGGAGCTGGTCGGAATCGAAAAAGATCCCCTGCGGGCGAACGAGGCCAAGATTCATTACGATCGGATCATCTTGGAGGACGCGACCCAATGGGTTCCGGACATTCCGAGAGAATCGGTCGACGTGATCGTTTTCGCCGACGTGATCGAACACGTCCAGGATCCGGGAGCGCTCATCTCCCGTTATCTCCATTGTCTTTCCCCGTCCGGGGTCGTTCTGATGTCGGTTCCGAACGTTCGTTATCACAAAGTTCTGAAGGATCTGGCGGAAGGCCATTTCCGGTATGAAGAGGCAGGCATTCTGGATCGCTCCCATCTCCGGTTTTTCACGCGGGAATCGATGCTTGAACTTCTGGGCGAGGCGGGGTTGTGGGTGGAGTCTGTTTCCGCCAACGTCGACAGTCGTTTCCGATGGGTGCAGGAAGGAACAGGGCTTTCGGACGGAAAACGGACCGATATCGATCTGGGATCGGTCGTGATCCGCGACCAGGGAGCCGAGGATCTGAAAGACCTGTTTACTGTCCAGTATCTGTTTGTTGTCCGCCGGAAGCTCCAGGCCATTTTTGATCATGTGGACCGACTGGAAGGGGAAGGTGCCGGAGTGGAACTGATCGATGTATTACAGGAAGCACGCCTGGACAAGACTTTGTCCCGGGAGGAGAAATCGGAAATCGATATTCGTATCGGGGAGATCGCCTGTCGCGGACAGCAGTGGGACACCGCGAGGGAAGCTTATGAACGCTCCCTGGACGTCCTGTCCTCGGCACAGGACGAACGCGGAGCTCTGGGACTGGCGGTACTGGATCTTCTGACCGGAGACCCTTCCCAGGCGCTGTTGTGGTTCAAGATGGCCTTCGACATGAATCCGGGGTCCTGGAAGGCGCTTTCCGGTTTTGCCATGTCTTGCGGGGAACTTGATCGAAAAGATGAAGCTCTTTTTTATTATGCGCAGTCGCTTTTTCTGCAGCCGTTGCAGGAAGAGGTTCTGGAACTGTTTTCTCGTCTCTCGGAGGAGGCGGGGCAGTTGTCGGAAACGGTTCCGGTGTTCCGGATGTACCTGAAAGAAATGCCGGAAGCGGTTTTCGAGCGGATCCGGCTGATCGAAATTCTTCTCGAGCTGGGCCGGGAAGAAGAGGCTTCCGCTGAGATCCGGCTGTTTTCCCGGATGCATCCGGACCATCCCTTGCCGGAATTTTTCCGGAAGGAGGGTGTTCGGGATTTTTCCGCAAGACAGGTTTCATAAGGGGATGCCGGTGAAAACGATGGTGATCCAGAGGGCTCGACTCGGCGATCTTCTGCAAACCCTTCCGCTGATCCGGACTTTGGAAGCCTTGGGGGAGGACGTGACTTGTCTGGTTTCGCAAGACATGGTGGAAGCAGCCCGTCTCGCTTTTCCTGAGGGCAGAGTCGCCGGATTCCCCGGGAAAGGTTCCTTGCTCGAGATTGCATCCGCCTCTCCCCTAAAGGCGGCCGGGAAGATTCACCGATTGCTGAAAGATTTTGGAAATACGTCGTATGACCGGATTCTCCAGTTGAACCACGACGGAACGGGTGTTCTTCTGGGAAGACTTCTCCCGGCCTCTGAGAGAAGAGGGTTTCTGGCCCTCCAGGACCGATCTGTTCCGGGAGAGGGTGCCGAACGTCTTTCGGGGTGGCCCGCCTATCTCGTCGCATCCGCGCGTGGCGTCCGCGCTTTGAACCGGATTCATCTGTCCGATGTCTGGAAGGGGTTCGGGTTGTCCGGAGCGTTCCGATCGATATCCGGTCCTTCGCCGCCCCTTCCTGCCCGTCCCGGTCCCGTGGGAGTGGTTCTTTCGGGACGCAGTTCCTATCGGGAGCTCGCACTGGAAGATGCAGCCATTCTGGTCGACAGGGTCCGGACCCTGACCGGTCGTCCGGTGGTTCTTCTGGGACGTCCGGACGAGCGGGACAAGGCTTGCGTTCTGACTCGCCTGGTTGCCGGACCGGTCGTGAACAGGGTGGGAGAGACCTCGCTTGCCAGGCTTTGGGAGGAGGTGGCAACCCTCTCCCTGCTGGTGTCTCCCGACACGGCGACCCTGCACTTGGCGGCAAGCTTGAATGTCCCTTCTGTCGGCCTGTTCTTTGCCAATGCCCAGCCTCACGAAACCGGAGCTTACATATCGGGAAGCCTTTCTGTGAGTCCGGACATGGAATGTCATCCATGTGCGGGAGAAGGTTCCGGCTGTGTCGGTATGGAATGTCGGGGAATGCTGAATCCGGATTATCTGGCCCTTCTGGTCGCAGGACTTCTGGCCGGAAGCGCTCTCCCGATGCCTCCTCCCGGACTTCGCGTTTGGCGTTCCGGAACGCAAGGAGGGTTCCTTTGCCTGCGTCCGGCGCATTCTCGCCCCGCGTCGCGCGAAGACCTCCTCGGGCTTCTGTTCCGACGATTTTATCTTCGGGTGCTGGAACCTTCTGTCCTTCTTCCTTCTCTGGAAGAAGAATGCCAGCCCTATGCCGGTCGGGGGTGGCCATCCCTGTTGTCCGAAGAACATCTTGTGGCGGGAGCTTCCTTGTCCTCCCGACCCTGGGCGGACAATCCGTCTGCAAAACGAAGGATTCTCGATGAAATCCCTCTTCTGTGGCCCCTTTTTCTCTTTACGGAAGAGACGGAAAGAGGGGCAGGAGATCGCGAGATTCAGCGTCGGGCTTTCGAAAATCTTTCGGAAGAGACTCGGGAGTCGGGGAACCTCCTTACGAACCGGCATCATTACCGATTCGGAGGAATGAAAGGCAGTCGACTGTCTGTCCGACCGGAGCCGACATCGGCGATCCGGACGGAAAGGGGGTAGGTTCATGGAGTCTCGGGAAAGCCTGTTCCAGAAAAACGCCGACATGTTCGGGGAGGGAGGTCTCGCACGACGGGTGATCGAACCGTCTCCGGGGGTTCCCCTGGAAGTCGTGCCGGCCCGGTCGGGAAGTCCGAGCATGAAAGCCGGTCCGTTGACGCTGCACAGCCTCTACGATCCGGAGAAAGAAGGATCCACCTGGGCGGAAGACGCCCTGGGCGGGGAAGACTCATCCGGAATCAAAGGTTATATCGTCGCTGGACTGGGGCTTGGTCATCATGTCTGGGCTCTCCTGTCGAGAACGGAACTGCCGGTCCATGTACTGGAAACGGATCCTCGACGGATTGCCCTGTCGTGGGGCCATTTCGAATGGTACCGATTCGGAAACAGGATCCGATTTTCCTGCGATCCGGCGGATGTGCGAAAGATGCCCTCCGGGTTCCGGCTTCTTGTCCATGCTCCGTCCGAAAAACTGGATCCGGATTCCTATCGGGAGATCCGGCGCATTCTGGAGGACTGTCTCCAGGAATTCGTCCTGAGCTACCGCATTCTGGTAATCCCGCCTGTTTACGGCGGATCCTACCCGGTTGCCAGGTCCGCGGCCCGCGCACTGGAAAACCTCGGTCACCGAACAACCTTCCTGGATATGGCTCCGTTCGAAGGAGCCCTTCGGGCGATCGGAGCCCAGACCTCCTTCGACCTCCACAAAATGCAGCTTCGGGGGATTTTCCAGGGTTTTCTCGACGAACTGATCTTTGCCCGGGTTGTGCACGAAAAGCCGGATTTGATCGTGGCTCTTGCCCAGGCCCCGGTCTCTCCTTCTCTTCTCGCACGATTCCGGAAGGAGAACATCCCTGTTGCCTACTGGTTCGTGGAAGACTTCCGGCTTGCGACCTACTGGGAGTCGGTCGCACCTCTGGTGACGGACTTTGCGGTCATTCAGAAAGATCCATTCTTTTCCATCCTTGCTGACAAAAAAGTGAACCACGTCTCATACCTCCCGCTGGCAGCGGACACCGCCGTATTCTCCCCCCGGACGCCGGACGAAGAAGACCGTCGCCGCTTTGGAGGCCCAGTCACGTTCATGGGGGCCGGGTACCCCAACCGCCATCACTTTCTGAAATCTCTGGCGGATTTCGATCTGTCGATTTTCGGGACGGAATGGAACGTCCGGGATCCTCTTTACCGGTATGTCCGGGAAGGTGGCCGTCGTCTGTCTTCCGAAGAGACGGCACTGGTTTTCAACGCCACGACGGTCAATATCAATTTGCATTCGTCCGTTTATCATCGGGGGGTGAACCCCGAAGGGGATTTCGTCAACCCCCGGACTTTTGAGATCGCTGCTTGCGGGGCCTTTCAGGTCGTCGACCGAAGATCTCTCCTTTCCGGCCTTTTTGAGGTTGATGAAGATCTGGCGGTTTACCGGAACGAGAGCGAGTGCCGGAATCTGGTGGCCCGTTACCTGAAAGATCCCGGGGCCCGGCAAGAGATGGCGAACCGTTCTCGCGCCAGGGTCTTGCGGGAACATACTTACGAGATACGCATGTCCCAGTGGATCGACGTCCTGAAAGACCGCGGGATCCGTCCGGCCCGTCCGTCCCTCACCGGCCGATGGCCGGTCGAAAAATTGGTATCCGACGCTTCGGGAGAGCCGGAGCTGGTCGAATTTCTGGAAAAGTTTCGAGGGAGGGAACCGATGAGTCTGGAAGAGATCGCGCGTTCGGTCGCTCCCGGAAAAGGGGAGATATCCGGCACAGAGGCAACGTTTCTTTTGCTGGCCGAAATCGCATCCCAGGGAGGAGGGGGATGAAGGACCATGCCCGGAAGAACTGGCCGGTGCGTATCCTGATCCTGGCGCTCACCCGTATGGGAGATCTGTATGAAACGTATCCGATGGTGGCGGCTCTCCGGGAGCGTTACCCCGACAGCGTCATCTCGCTGATCGCCTATCGGGAATTCGCGCCGGCTCTCGGTCCGCTTTCCCTTCTTGCGAGCGTCTACCCGGTGGATGGTGCCGGGATCCTGTCTCTCGCCCGGTCTTTCGGCTCTCCTCTGGAAGCCTATCGATCCGTTCGCGGATGGATCGATGAGATCAACCGGTTCGACGCGGATCTCCTGATCAATCTGACGCCGAACCGGATCGGTGCGGTACTGGGGTATCTGATCCGGGCTCGGGAGAAGAGGGGGCTCCACATGACGCCGGACGGATATCGGGCCCACTATGGAAAATTCGTTCCCTATCTGGGCATGCTCGTCAAAAACCGGCTTTACAACAATCTGAACCTGTCCGACCTTTTTTTGAAGATCGCCGGGGTACCTCCGCCGAGTTCGATCCCCCTCTCCATTCCTCGGGAATCCCGTTCGATCGTGTCCGGAAAGCGGGAACGCGCGGGGATCAGAGACGGTGATACGTTGGTTGCCTTTGCCACCGGAGCCTCCCAGGAACTGAAAAGATGGCCGACTTTACGGTTCGCCGAAGCGATCCGACTCCTCCTGGAAAGTCGATCCGGCATGCACGCTGTCCTTTTGGGATCGGGAGAAGAGGACCGCTTGCGAAACGCACGGATTCGTGAGGAGATCCGATCCTCCCGCTCCGATATCTTCGACCGGGTGCACGACTGGACCGGAGGGACCGGGCCGGACGAACTTTTCGCGCTTCTCGAACAGGCGAACATTCTGGTGTCGAACGATACGGGAACCATGCACGCTGCGGCCCTTCTGGGGCTTCCGGTCGTGTGTCTGTCCTTCGCCAACCTGTTCTATCCGGAAACAGGCCCGTGGGGAGCGGGAAACATCGTCTTGTATTCCCGGGCTCCTTGTGCTCCCTGCGCGCCGGATTCCCGATGCCTGAATCCTGTTTGCCGGGAGGATCTCGATCCCCGTCTGGTCGCGTCTGTCACAAGAAAACGCCTCGAGTTTCCACGGGTGCCACAGGAAAAGGATCTGCGGACACTCCGCATCTCCATGGAATCGGAAATCCGGGGTGAAAGAGCGGGAATCGCCTTTTCGGAGAGAACTGTTTCGGGCGAGATCCGCTACCGCCCGTTGGGAACCGATAGCGGTTCTCGGGAAGAATTCTTTCGAAAGGTCTTCGAACGGGTCTGGAAAGAGGATCTTGAAGGGATCCGGGAAGAGCCGATCGGGGGATGGCCTTCGGAAGGGTCCGTTCCGGACGTTCTTGCCCGGTCGGAACAGCTTCGCCATCTGGCGGAAGAGGGAGGAGGTCTTGTCCGGAAGATCGCGGATTGTCTTGGTTCGGGAAGTCCGTCGGTGCCGGAAACCCTTCTTTCCGGCGTGGAGGAGGTGGACAGGAGGGTGGAGGAAATGGCGTGGACCTGTCCCCCTCTCGGGCCATTGTGTCTGTTTTTTCAGCTTGAAAAGGAAAGCGTCGACGTCTGGAATCCCCGCGACCTTTTCACACTCGTCGAGCGGACCGAAAAGACCTATGAGGATCTGGAGAGAAGAGCCGTGATTTTTTCCCGGATCGTCCGGGAAGGGGAATGCCCCCGGGTATCGGGGACGACCGGCAGTGGTGGTGAGCCACCTTGCATGGACCGGATGTCCGGTCTTGAACTGGGAGAAAGGGTAGGACGGTAAACCATCCCCCGGATAAATCCGGGAGCTTTGCACTTCCAGGTTTCGTCCCGAAAGGAACGGATGGCGGGTGCCAATCAACGGAGCGCCTTAGCCATGCAATGCCGGGTCATTCCGCACAAACCCGGAGGACGTTAGGTCGGTTTACGCAGGTGGCGAACCTGTCCCGAAGGAATTGGACCTTTTCCCGATATCCGGCTTCGCCAGTCAAACGCCGTTGTCCATTGCTGGTCGCTATCGGGAACTGCGGATGTTTACGGAAAAATTTACCACAGGATTCAGAACACTCAAACAGAAAGGAGAGCGCATTCCTCCCCGCCCTGCAGTGCGAGGTTTCCAATGCGCGCCAAAGGATGAAAACATGTTCTGTGTGGATCGACGGAAAGAAAATGGATGCGGACGAAATTGCGGGAGAAGAGTCCCTGAGCGGGAAGATACGGGAAATCATCGAGAGAGAACTTCCGTCGGACCGGATCGTCGACGAAATTCGTCTCGACGGAGACATCGTCTGGCAAAATGGAGAATATGTCCGGGACATCGACGGAAAAGAGGGCGAATCCCTGGAACTGGTGACGGTTCCTCTGGAGGACGTCCTCAAGGAATCCGTCCGGACACTGGTCTCACATCTTTCCCAGGTGGCACGCCTGTTTTCGGAAATCGGCCGGTTCCTGCGCAAGGGAAAAGTCGACGAAGTGTTTGGCGGAGAAGGGACGTACAAGGATCGGGGAGGAGCCTATGTTCAGGGAATCGAATCCATGGTCGCCGCCCAGGTCCTGGTGAGCCAGATCCGGGGGACGGGAGCGGCCGGGGCGTCTTCGGGAGGCCTTGTGCTGGTGGAGGACGAATCCCGGTTCGAGGAACTTCTGAAGTCGATGCTGGTCGCCCAGGAGGCACAGGACTGGATTCTTCTTGCCGATCTGATCGAATACGAACTTGTTCCCGTCTTCGAAAAAGGGTTGACGTCCGCCGAACAGTATTACCAGAACGTCTTTGCCGGAGCCGCCTGACCTCCGAGGGTCAGGGCTTCGGATGGAACGATTCTTCTTGGCAATTGTTTCACAAGCCCTCCTCCCTTTCCGGGCGCTCCCTCTTTTGAAAAAGCGCCCGGGACATTTTTGAATCCGATTCTCATGAATTTCAGAAAGTCATGCTGACTCCTCCGAAGACATTGACCGGTTCTCCGGGATAGACGAAGAGGGTTTCGATGCTGTTGGCCCCGGGAGTCAAAAAGGCCGGGTTATAGTAGTTCGTGTTGAACAGGTTGTAGGCGCTCGCGAAGAGGTTGGCCTTTTTGTACCACGACAACTTTGGAAGATCGTAGGTCGCAAAGAGGTCGGTCACGAAGTAGGCGGGAGAATTCGCCTGAAAGTTCCCGTTTCCGGGGGGGCCTCCACCGAAGTCGATGACGTTCATGACGCCCGTATACCGCTCGTCGATCGTGAGATGGAATGGACCATGGTCATAAGTGAGGGCGAGGTTTCCCATGCCTTGCGGAACGAACGGCATGAGGTCTCCGCTGACATTGATCTGTTGCGCCGCCGGAAGACCGAGACCCTGTACGTCGCTCGTCAGGACCCCCTGGATATAGGAGTAATTGGCCTGGAGCCCGAATCCGGCCCCGAGGGCAATCTTTCCTTCGAATTCGACGCCCTGCTCGCGCGCCGAACCCGTTGTTGACGGTTGGGGAATCAGGGAGGTGACGCCGTTGACGGTGGACGGCAGAAGGACGGTGTTGTACATGTTGCTCAGGTAGTCGCTGAAAACGTCCACATCGGCATACCCCCTCTTCGTGGCGTACCGTGCCCCGAGTTCGAAGTCCCAGATCGTTTCGGGGGAGATGTTGAACGGGATCTGGTTTTGGCTCAGACCCTTGAAGGCGAAGATTGCGGGCGGCGCGAAGGATTCTCCCGCATTGGCGTAGAGCTTCCAGTGGTTTGTCGGATAGAGGTTGATACCCAGGTGGGGCATCGGAATCAGCATCGAAGAACCGTTGCTGACTCCTGCCTCGCCGCCGGCTCCGTTCTGGGAGAGCAGAGCTTGCTGGGGAGCACTTGCCAGGTCGTTATAATACTGCTGGACGGACATCACGCGAAATCCCGCGTTGATCAGGGTCCAGTCGGTCGGCCGGAAATGGTCTTCGAGATAGCCTCCGATCGTGACCTGGGAATAGAGGGCGTTTCCGCTTCCTCCCGTAATATTGTTGAAGAGCGGATTGATGAAATACCGATAGTCGGCATAGGAGCCTCTCATGCCGAGATACAGGTTGTCGTTGGAGGAAACCTTGAAGCGGACCTCGGGAATGTCCCCGAGTTTCATGCCTTCGGCCTGAAAGTAATTAAACATGTAAGGCGATCCGTACTGGTTGTTGTAATCGGCCGTCTGGGAATTGAAGGTGAGTCCTGTGGCCGCCCCGGTTCCGGGCGTGGTGGCCGTCGTGGCTGTCGGAAGGCTGACCGATCCATTCGGGGTGAACTCGCCGAAAAGAGTGTTTTTCAGCCTGACAGTCGGAGTGATCTGGTCGTCGTAGCCGATGTCGAACATGAACCGGGCGTAGTTCCAGTTCTTGTAGAAAGGGGAGTCCGGCTGATTCACGCCGTTCGGATACGTCGTGTTTTCGCCGTTCGGCAGTCCGTTGTAGCTGTATCCGAACTGGTTGTAGTCCGGAAGGGAGATGGACCCGCCGCGGTCGTAGTTCTTGTAGTTTGCCGTGAGCAGGGCAAAAAGCTTGCCTCCGTTCTCCAGGTATTTCGTCACGTTCCCGTAATACTGATATTCCGTGAAATCTCCCATGAATTCCCGGAATCCGTTCTGGGTCATGACCGTGAAGTCGTTGTACATGCCGGTGTTGGTGGTGTCATTGATGCCCGAATTGTTCACGAAGCTCGTATAGAAAAGCCCGTAGGAGCCCCCTCCCGACGTCAAGGTGTTGTAGGCGGCTTTCATCGGTTCGACCAGATGGAAATCGATCGCGCATCCCGCCGCATAGTTTCCCATCTGCCTTGAAGTGGTCACGCCCCGCTGGATGGTGGCGGAGGCGATGTCCGTGTTCATGACCCCCAGATCGTAGATTTCCCCTCCGTCAGCCTCGATATTCATGGGAACGCCATCGATGGAAATCTCGATCCCGGAGGTTCCCGTATTGACGGTATTGGCGGCCCCGACGGTATAGCCGCGACAGGAGAAATAGTTCATTCCGCCAGAGATTCCCTGGCTTCCGCTTCGGGAGAAGTATTCGATGGACGGGCTGTTGAGCATGAGAGCATATGTGGCACCGGTCGTGAGGTTCTGGACGAATTTCTGTCGACCGACGATGGAAATGGCTCCGGTTGTGTCCCGGATCTTCTTGCTGCTGGAGGTATTGATATTGGCCCGGGCCAGACGGTTGATGCGCAGGCGGATGTCCGATTGCACTTTTCCGTTGACCGCCACCTGGGCGACATAGGGGACATATCCCCGCTTGACGGCCTGGACGACGTAGTCGCCCGACGGGATGTTCTTGAGGTCGAAGGTGCCCTGGCTGTCGGACGTCACGCTGTAGATCTCGCCCGTCTTGTTGTTCTTGATGGCCAGTCGGGCCGGGACAGGAATCTTGTGATCGCCGTGTCCTTCATAGGTTCGCCCGAGAAGTTCGGAGGAGCCGGTCGACAGCGGGTTCACGGTGAAGTCGATCTCGCCGACGATGCCGCTCTTCAGTAACCCCTCTTTCCGCTGGAGGGAGAAGTTGCCGCCCCCCACCCGGATCTTGTAATCGCCCGGGGAAAGCCCGGAAAAGATGTAGGATCCCTGGGAGGTGGTCGTTCCGGTAAAGGTTTCTCCGGTCTTGCTATTGGTCAGAACGATCGGGACGTGTGCAAGGGGCGTCCCGGTCCCGACCGAGCGCACCGTCCCGTACAGGACGGAGGACGGGGTGACCGGTGTGGTTTTGACAGTCGGTACAGGTGGTCCTCCCGGGGAAGTGGCCGCGAAGACGGTCGGGTTGAATGGGCAGAAGAGCATGCCAGCGAGCGCAATTCCGGCGATCCATTTCGGAAAAGGGGATTCCATTCCGCATCCTTTCGTTCGTCTTTTCACGAGTTGCTCCGCAACAACAAAGAATCTGCAGAGAGTCAGGGGTTTCCGCCCG
>JAKAYA010000057.1 GCA_021826965.1 Nitrospirota bacterium | reverse complement strand
CTGACCTTTACCCATATCTCCGACGTTTGGGCACCGGAGATGTGGGACCAGCCCGTTGCAACTTCGACAAAATTTCCCAAAATTCGGTGATCCGCTCGAGCGCCTGAAGACCTCTCCACAGGACCTCGGTTCCCGGTTCTCCGTCTCCCTTGCGTCCCAGGAACCCGCCGATCCTGGCCACCATCCGGATCGCCTCCCGAAAAGAAGGGGGCGTCCTGGGAGGCTCGGGATCCTTGGAGTGGTCGATGCACAGGGCCTTCCACTCCGCCTCTTCGAAAAAAACCGTACAAGGGGCGTCGGGGATCTCCCGTCCCAGCTTCGTCAGATGGAAGAGGCGCCACGCCACCACCAGGTCGATCGCCAGACAGGCTTCAAGACGGTGATCATTGCCCAGCTGGCGGTCTTCGATGCGGCAGCCGGACCCCGCGGCGTCCGGTGAAAGACCTCGATGCCCCACCGGCGGGCATACCATTTCACCACACAGGTGGCCTTTTCGAGGGAGTCGACCGGCCCGGTGGTCAGAAGCTTCCACTCGAGCGGCGCGACCCCTTCGGGCGGATCCGTCTCGGTGACGACGAGGGCCTGAAGACGGAGGGACGGGGATCCCTTCCACGGCCCCTGTTCGGGAGAGGCGATCTCGAAGCTCCCGAAGCGCACGGACATCCGGGCTGTCCGTCCCGGCCGTCCGCCCTTCCGGGGGATCTCGACAACCATCATCCCGGCGGAGGCCCGCTTTTCGAGGCTCTTCCACAGGGGGGCGGCATCGGCCGTCTTCCGATTTCTGACGGCCCGGACCAGGAGGCTCGGGCCCCTGGGATCCGCGGTCGCCTCCCGGAAGAGTGCGTAGAAGTCCGCCTCCCGGTCTCCCACGCTGACAAGCCGGGTTCCGGAAAGAAGGGGCTGGATCCGGGCGACCTCCCGGAAGCTTGCCCGCCATTTTTCGGACTCGCTTTTCCCGTCGTTCTTCGGCGGCTCGCACGGCGCATTTTTGGGTTTGGGTCCCCGCTTCTTCGGCGGGGGAGGCGCCGGTTTCTCCTTCGGCCGCACCCAGGTCCGGGCCTGCACCACGCCCAAGGGCGTACCGTCGGCCGTAAACGCCACCGTGTCGTGCAGAAGAAGCCCCTGGGCTCGGTGGTGTCCTGGACGCACAGCACCACCGGGTGCGCCTTCATCCGTTCGATCGTGGCCTTTTGATGCGTCTCGAGAAGAACCTCCAAGGTCGCCCTTTCGTGGTCGAAGAAGCGGTAGGCCGCCTTGGTTTTTGCCCGGTCTCCCCCGCAGGCCTGGGGAATCGAGGCCTGCGGACGGGCATAGAAATCTTGCGCCAGGACCCGGCACCGGGCGGAAAGCCTGGCGTCTCCCAGATCCACGCCCCCGAACTCCTCTTCCGTCCAGTCGGAGAAGACGGGACGAGCCGAAGAAACCTCCGGGAGCTGTCCCTCCCGGAGCCTCTCCCGGAAGTCGCAGACAAAGGGATAGGCCAGGACCGTTTTGACCGAAGTCCCCCGGCCCTTGCGCCCCAATCCCGCCGTCGAACCGATCTCCACAAAGTTCGCCGCCCGGTAGCACGTCCCGGAAAACCGCTCCCGCTCGACGAAGGTCTCGACCAGCACCGGACGCTCGCCAAAGGCACGTTCCCAGTCGCCGGGCAGGCGCCGGAGAAGCCGCCCCAGAAGATGCGAGGCCAGATGGGAAACCCGCAGATGCGGCAAAATCAGAAAACGGCTGTTGTTCACCACCTTGCCGAGGTTCTTCTCCCGCGTCTCGGAAGACCATCCGATCCAGAGATCCCGGACCGCGACCTTCCAGGCAGGCGACGAGAAGGCCGCTCCTCCCACATAGCCAAGAACGGAGCTCCGGGCCAGATACCGGATCTGGGCGCCGCACAGAGGCCCCTTGCCCAGATAATGATACTTCGAAAAGAGCGCGTTCCAGACCCGGGACGTCTCTTTTGTCGTCACCGGCACGATCTCGAGGAGCCCCAGCCCGGACAGGGATCCCTCAAACGATCCCGCCACTGTCTCCCACAGGGGATCCCCGGTCTCCGGAGGTTTCCATCCGGGAACGGGCCCCCGCGATGCGGGAAGGACGATCTCTCCCCTCTTTTCCAGTTCCCTCAAAATCAGCCGACCGGTCATATCCTGGGGCTTTTGGTTGGCTCTCCGCCAACCCAGGATCTCGCAGACCCTCCGTGCCAGGGCGCTCCGGGAGACGGCCTTCCCCGCCTTGGCCCGAATCGTTTCGAGAATCCTTGTGTCGAGAGTCTTGCCGAAGATTTTCATGCCAATCAGGGTACACGAAACATCTTCTTGTGTTCATCCTTTGTTTTCACTTCATTACACCAACTTATTGCTGAATCTCATTGCAAGATCAACAGTGATCGGTCGATCCCCCCTTATCACGTGGGAAATACGCATTGGGTGAACATCAATTTTCTCCGGAATGTCGCCCATCATATCCGATGCGATTCGTTTAATTTCGAGATCCCTGATTCCTTTCGAAAAGAAGCTCCTCATTTCATCCAGAAAAGGGGGCCTTTCAAGGAGGGTTTCATATCCGGGATCCCCTTCGGTGACATGGCATTGGCTCAAGCGATGAACTGCAATATCCCACCCGAAGCGAGAGTGTTTTTCAAAAGCATTCTTCAAGTCGTCGAAGTCGAATCCATGCTTCTCCTCCATTTTATTCGGGATTGTGCCTCTTTCTTTTCCTTCGTCCCGCTCGTGGCCAGACGTGTGCGCCCCGCGCTGCCGCCATGAGCGGAAACGCCGAAGCGGAGAACCTGCTGGGGCTGGCCTATATCGACGGCAAGAAGGGATGCGTTCAAAACAGAGAACGGGGAATCCGGTGGCTCAAAAAGGCGGCTGCGGCCCCGAGAGTCAGAACGCGGTCGACAACCTTTGCCGGGCCTATGGGGGAGGAAATATGCCGGACAAGAACGGACACCGGGTAGCCAACCCCCTTCTTCGCGTCCAGCCCGCGAAAGAATCCAACTGGTGCAGAAAGTCTGATATCTCCGAATAGAGGCGAGAGTCTCAAAAGAGCCCAGGGTCCGGGCGCTCAGACAAAGCGCTCCGGACGAATCTCGAGGGCGGAAAAATTCCGGGATTCTGCAACGAAATCCGGTCTCGGAAGGCGAGTCAGGAGACTGTCCTGCACCGTATTCTCCGTATGGTTGTAAACGTAAAAGAGGTTCGTTCTCGGAAATGGCGTGATGTTGCTGTTGGATCCGTGCATGATATTGCAGTCGAAGAAAAGCGCGCTTCCCGCCGGGGCCGAGACTTCGGTTATTCCGTAACGTTCGGCCAGTTTTTCAAGGCTTGCATGGTCCGGAACACCATATTCCTGTTTTCGCAGGGACTTCTGGTAATGGTGTTCGGGGGTTTGTCCGACACAATGGATGAAATGGCGATGGGATCCAGGAATCAGCATCAGGGGTCCGTTATAGGTCGTGTTGTCGGTCAGGAGGATGGAACAGCTTACCGCTCTCATGTCGGGCATTCCGTCTTCCGCGTGCCAGGTCTCGAAATCCGAGTGCCAGTAAAACTCTTTCCCCGTAAAACCCGGCTTGTAGTTGAGGCGGGATTGGTGAATATAGACGTCTCCCCCCAGAAGAAAGCTCGCGACTCCCGCAATTCTCTCGTCCGACGCCATGCGGGAAAACAGGGGGTTGTCGCGGTGTATCGCGAACACCGAACGCACCGCCTCCCCCTGGGGTTCCAGGATTGTCTTCTCCGAAGCCCGGATTTCCGGATCTGTGCGCAATCGCTCGACCTCTACCCGGAAGATCGCGACCTCCTCTTCGGAGTAAATCCGGGGCAAAACGAGAAATCCCTCTTCTTCAAACTGACGGGCCTGTTCGGCGGAGAGGGGGGAGGGCAAACTGTATCCGGGATACAGCACGGGAACTTTCCGTTCCTGCCAGACAGGTTCTGGGCTTATGCGGGTCGGATATAGGTCTTCGAGATGGGATTGCATGCGGCTCCTCCTGGGAAAGGGCCACAAGATCCTTGACCCTTCCCGACTTGATCGGTTGACGGGACACCTGCTTCAGGAGACGGATTCAGCCTCCAGAGGATAGACACCGTTTTCGTCGTGAACTTCTTTTCCGCTAAGGGGGGGATTGAAGACGCAGACGAGTTTCATTTCGGTGATTCCCCTCAAGAGATGGTCGTCATGCTGGTCGAGAACATAGATCGTGCCCGGACGAATCTTGTGGACCACTCCGTCGGCAAGCGTCTTCACCTCTCCCTCTCCACTGATGCAGTAGACGGCTTCCAGATGGTTCCGGTAGCAGATGTGGGTTTCGGTGTCGGCATAGATGGTTGTGATGTGGAATGAAAATCCCATTCTGTCGTTTTTCAGGAGCAGGCGGGTGCTCTCCCATGTGGGGGTAACGACCCGTCGCTCGCTTCTTTCGGCTTCCTCCAGTGTGCGGACAATCATAAATACTCCTTTTGTATTTGATGTCAGGAAGAGCGGCTGAAAACAGGTTCGGAAAAAATGGTGGAAAAGGCCTCTTCAAGAATATCCATGGCCCGGTCGATCTGCTCCTTGGTGATGGTCAGCGGACTGAGGCATTTCACGACTTCGGCGTTGGAGCCGCACGTTTCAAGAATCAGTCCGTTTTCAAAGGCGCGACCACAGACAGCTTCGGCGGTTTCTCCATCCGGACAGGCAATGCCAAGCATCATTCCCCGCCCTTTCACTTTGAGGGAATGGGGACCGTGGCGAAGCGCAATACGGTTCAACCTCTCGGCCAGAAGACGGCTTTTTCCCCGGACGCTCCGGGAAAAAGCATCATCGCTCCAGAAATGCTCAAGGGCGGCAGTGGCCGTAACGAAAGCGTGATTGTTCCCGCGGAAGGTCCCGTTGTGCTCGCCGGCTTTCCATTGATCGAGCTCCTCTTTCATCAGCACGATCGCAAGTGGCAACCCGAATCCGCTCAATGACTTGGATAAAGTGACGATGTCGGGCAGGATCCCCATCTCTTCAAAGCTGAAAAAATGCCCTGTCCGGCCGCATCCGGCCTGGATGTCGTCTACGATCAGAAGCATTCCATGTTTTCGGCAAAGTTTTTCCAGTTTTCGCATCCAGTCGGCGGAGGCGGTGTTCAGTCCTCCCTCTCCCTGAACGACTTCGACGATGGCCGCGGCCGGTTTGTCGATACCGCTCGAAGGGTCGTTCAGCATTTTGTCCATCATGGCGATGGTGTTGACCTGCTCGCCGAAATAATTGGCATAGGGCATGCGGCTGACGTGTGACAGTGGAATGCCGGCTCCTCCCCGGTGATGCCGGTTTCCTGTCGCGGCAAGGGCACCGATGGAGCAACCGTGAAAGCCGTTGGTGAAGCTCAGGATGTTGCTCCGTCCGGTGATCTTTCTGGCAAGCTTGAGCGCGGCTTCTACAGCATTGGCTCCCGTCGGACCGGTAAACTGCAACCGGTAATTTCCCATTCCCCGGAAATTCAGGATCAAACGTTTGAACGTCTCGATAAATCGTTCCTTGGCAGCTGTATAGAGATCCAGACTGTGCGTGATCCCGTCTTCCTGGATATAGTCGATCAGGGCTTTTTTGAGGACGGGGTGGTTGTGTCCGTAGTTCAGTGTGCCGGCTCCCGCGAGAAAGTCGAGGTAGCATTCACCTTCCGTCGAAACCAGTTCGGCGCCGCGGGCTTCCCGGAAAATGACGGGAAAGAAACGACAATAACTGCGGACAATCGACTCGTTTTCTTCAAAGATCTTCATGATTCCTCCTGTGTCAGGTGTTCTGGGCCGACGGTAGAAAAGGGCCCCCGCGAAACAGGACCTCGTCGTCGTGCCCTCCTCCGAAATGCGTCTCCCTGTCGAAGAGAAGACGCGTGGAAAACGGCACTTTTCTTTGAGAGAAAAGCTTCTGGAACAGGTTCCGGGAGGGACCGTTTTCCGGGGAGATGGTAGTTTCCAGATACCGGACGCCCGTTGGAACCGTCCGGTCGAGAAGAGTTTCCAGCAGGGACAATGCGATCCCCTGTCCCCGGTGAACGGGGTCGACAGCGATCTGCCAGATGAAGAGAGTGTCCGGGTCCTTTTGAAGCAGGTATCCGGATATGAAGGCGGCCAGTCCTCCGTCCTCTGTTTCTGCGAGGATGGACGTTCCGGAGAAGTGGGAGCACTGGAGCAGATTGGCATAGCAGGAATTAACATCCAGTGGCGGGCAACGCGAGATCAGGGCATGGACGGGCCGACCATCCCTGTCTGTAGGAGGCCGGAACCGGAGGGATCTTCCCGAATTCCCGAAGGACGGGGATTGGAAATCCGAAAGAGCCGGAGAAATGTTTTCACTTTTCACGGGCGACCCTCCTTTGGCTTGCTTTTTGAAACGGGCGTTCGGTCAGGAAATTAAACGGATGACATGCTACTTTGAAAAGCATGCCACCGGAGAAAAACAATTGGTCATCTGACCGATCCTGAAAAATTCGTGCGGTCAGGCGGTCTTTTTGAGCGCCTTCCGGTGGGTTCGGAGCTTGTGAAGATTGTGCATGGCGCTGATCAGCCGCCATTCCGAGCGACACGACGCGATCCCCCGGCACATGAAGGAGCGGAGACCCCGGTTTTCCTTGATCTGTCCGAAGGTCGGCTCCACGGTCGTTCCCCGGATCTTGTAGCGCGCATGCCCTTCCGGACCCGAAGATAGGCAGCCATGCCCTCCGGCGTCGTGCGAGGGGCCTCCGCCAGCGGAGACGCGGCCGGATCGTCCTTGAACGCATCCAGAAGGGCCCGGAGTTCCCGGTCCTTCTTGGGAGGAGAGAGGATCTCCACCTCTTGACACTCCCGGGGACGAAGGTTTTCTTTGGAGCAATACCCCGCATCGGCGAGGAACTCCCCGAGCGCCTCTTTTCCGATTCCCACCGTGTCGAGATTGGTCCAGGTTTCTTGAAGCATGGGATGGAGCTGGTTCATGTCGTTGTGCTCCTGGGTGACGTTGGCCGCCAGAATGATCTGGTGGCGGGTCACCACGATCTGGCCATTGTAGCCCTGAACGAAGCCCTTGGACGTCTTCATGATCTCGCTGTCGGGATCGGTCGTATTGACCTTGCCGCGGGAGAGCTCTTCGACGGTCACCTTCCGGGGCTTGCGGCCCCGAAGCTTTTTCCCGGTCTCGGCCTCTTTTTGGGCTCGCGCCTCTTCGTGCCGCTTTTCCTCCTCCAGGCATGCGGCGGTCTTTGCCGCAAGCTTCTTTCTGGAGCATTCGAGACGTTCTTTCCGGGATTTCCGTCCCCTACGCCGCGCCGCCCGTGTTGTCCGCGGAAGGCGTTTTTCCTCCTCCTGAGCCGCCGCCTCTTCGGCGGCCAACTGGAGCATTTTCTTCTCCACGGTCTCGGCCATGGCGTTGGCCGAAAGCGAGGCATTGGCCATGATCTTCGAGCCGTCCACGATCCCGGTGCCAGGGTCGATCAGACCGTCCTTTTTGCATTCGGCAAGAACGTGCGGGAAGAGGCCCTCCAGAACGTCCCAAATGTCTTTCCTGAATCGGCTGATCGTGCTGTGGTCCGGCGGAAGGTGCGGGAAGATCACCCTGAACCCCAGCGAGTCGTCGAATGCTTTCTCGATCTTTCGGGACGAGCAGATCCCCACATAGTAGGCATAGCACCAAAGCTCGGTCATCGCCCGTGGGTCCATCGCCTGCCCTCCTTGGCCGTCCGGGCGGTATCGCTTCATGATCCGCGAGATGTCGCAGCCTTCCACGATCTCCCGGATGAAAAAAAGACATCGTGGTCAGGAGAGACCATACTCTCCGGGTTTCCTTTGAAAATCAGTGTTTGTCCGTGATGCGTGGGACGAAAGTTTTGGCTCACCGTCATTCTCCTTTGAAAATGATCAATAAATGCCTATCAAGATAGGAATATTATTTCAATTTTTCAAAGAAAAATCACGACAAACCATTGATGATTTTAAGTACCTATTGAAAACAACAAGTTAAGGGCTTGTAAGACAATAAAGTTATCTCTTTCGTGATTTTGAGAGTTTTCATAAAACACAATCTCACATCACTGGACACATCAGAAATTCGATGATACAATCGGGCCATGAAGATGACAGAGGCCCAAAGACAGGAGATTCGATCGCGCTACGAAGCGATCCGCTGGACGCTGAACGAGCGCATGCACCGGTTGTGGGCGGCGACGGAAGCCAAGGTTCTGGGTCATGGAGGCGTGACCGCCCTGTCGGAGATCACGGGACTCTCCCGTATCGTGATCCAACGAGGGATCAAGGAGTTGGAGGAACAGGCGTTTCCGGATCCGGAATCGGGAGCGGGGCGGATCCGACGATCCGGAGCTGGTCCCAAGCCTCTGACGGAAAAGTCTCCGAAGCTTCTTGAGGATCTCGAGTCTCTGGTGGAGCCCGAGACGCGGGGAGATCCGATGTCTCCGCTCCGCTGGACGACGAAGAGTCTTCGGACGTTGGCCGAAGAGTTGCGGGGGATGGGGTACGAGATCAGCCACACGACAGTGGGCGAGCTTCTGCACGGGCTGGGTTACAGCCTTCAGGCCAACGACAAGGTGCTGGCGGGGCAGGCCGATCATCCGGACCGGGACGCTCAATTTTCCTTCATCAACGCCCAAGCCGA
>JAKAYA010000022.1 GCA_021826965.1 Nitrospirota bacterium | reverse complement strand
GCCCCTTTCGTTCACCCTATCGGGTGGGTCAATGGTTGGTCTGGACACCTGCCATTTTACCAGAAACGACAAGGGGCTTCTTGTTTTTCTATCCCGTTTTCCATCCCTCAATCGCGGTTCTTAGGGTCTTATGCCCTTTTTTATTTTTTCAGTGCAGTTTGAGCCAGATGCCCGCCGCCACCGACAGGCAAAGGCAATACCAGCCAAAAGGAGCCAATGCGCGCCCAGTCTCGAATGAACGGAAGTAGCGCATCAGAACATATGTTGTCGTAAAAGCGGCAAGAAAAGAAACAACCCCTCCCGCCAGGGCCAGATGAAGCATTCCCCCGGAACCCTGGCGAAAGAGTTTCGGGATTTCCAGCACGCCGGCCCCGAAGATGATCGGGGTCGAAAGCAGAAAGGAAAAGCGGGCGGCTTCTTCATGACCCAGCCCGTTCAGCACCCCCCCCACCATCGTGATGCCCGAACGCGACAGGCCAGGGATCAGCGCCATCGACTGAAACGCTCCCACGATGAATGCCCTGGGCAAGGACAATTCTCCCAGCCCTCCGGAAATTCTTTTTTTTCTCAGGTATTCGGCCAGAATCAGGACGCATCCGTTAACCCCCAGAAAAACAGCCGCTACCGCCGGTGAGGCAAACAGAACACGGATCTTCTTTTCGAACAGAAAACCCAGAACGCCTGCCGGAATCGTTCCGGCCACCAGAAGTCCCATGATCCGGGCGTTTTTCCGTGCACCCTTCCGGTCTGTCCCGGCGGAGGGAAATCCCAGAAAGAGGAGGGAATCCCGCATCAGGACCCACCAGTCCTTCCAGAAAAAAAGAAGAAGGGCCAAGGCCGTGCCGAGATGAAGCGCGACCATGAACGGGAGAAACTGGGTGTTTCGGCTCACACTGGTCCACCCCGCGAAAAGAGGGAGGAGGACACCGTGGCCCAGCGAACTCACCGGCGCAAGTTCCGTCGTGCCCTGAAGCAGGGAAAAAAGCATGGATTGACGAAAAGTCATCGATCTCCTCTCGGGAAAACTCCGGCGGCCCAAAGGCCCTGGAAATGAAAATGGCTATCATCTGTCTTTTCCACTGATGTGAGAAAACGGCCTTCGGTCCGGATGTCAGAAGGTCTCCCCCGAACGGGAAGACACCGCCGAAACGGACCTCTGCCCTTTGTGGCCGGTCCAGACGGACAACAATATTCCGGCTTCGTAAAGAACGACAAGAGGGACGAACATGATCATCATGTTCAGGAAATCCTGTGTCGGAGACAAAACCGAAGCCGCTACCGCATTCCCGACAAGGGCCCAGCGTCTGCCCTTACGGAACTTCTCCGGCGTGATCCAGCCCCGGGCGCCCGCCAATGCCATCAACAGAGGGAGTTCGAAAATCAGGCCGAACACGAAGAGAAATCGCAATTCAAACGCGACTGTCCGGTCGACGCTCATAAAGGCCTGCAGCCCCTCCTTCTGACCGAACCCGACAAGGAAGTGAAGGGCCGCCGGAAGAGCCACAAAATTGGAAAACGCCACCCCGGAAGCAAAAAAAAGAGTTCCACCCAGAACCCAATACAGGAAGTTTCTTTTTTCCCGACGGTAAAGCCCGGGAGAAACAAACCTCCAGATTTCATAGAGGACAAACGGATAAGCCAGAACGGCTCCCATGAACAGGGCAACTTTCAGTGTTACCCAAAAAGCTTCCGTCGGAGCCGTAAACACGAGGGGAACGCCGGCCTTCGTTCCGAGATAGCGGAGCGCCCGGTCGGAAAAGGGGAAGGATGCCCCCATGAGCAGGACAAGCCAAAGCAAAACCCGAAGGACCCTTTGGCGAAGCTCGACGATATGTCCCCAAAGCGGAGACTTTTTCGGGTCATCCGGCATGGGGGTTGTCGATGGAACGGTCCAGGGAAGATTCGCCTCCTTTTTGCCAGGACTGGGGAAGAGGCTCCCAGCCTTCCGGAGCGCTTCCTCCTCCAGACGCATTTTTCGGATCGGACAGGAGATCATCCGAAAAAGATCGAAATTCCCGAACAATCGGCGCAGCCTGCTGGCGGACGGTGCGGAGAGTCTTTCCCGCCACCCGTCCAACCTTCGGCCACTCTTCCGGTTTGACGACAAGAACGAGAAGAATTGCAATGAACAGAAAATCCGGCCAGCCGATCCCAAACACCTTCAGGCCTCTCCAACTTCATTCCCGCCTCCGCGGGTGAGCCAGTCCTTGATTTGCAGTTTCTGATGCTTGATGTCCCGGACCTCGTTCTCCTCGTGAGGAGTCAGAATGGCCCTGCGGGAAAGCTCCTGAAGTCTTTTTTCAAGCAACTGGTGCTGGCTTTTGAGTTTCTCAATGTGATACGAATCTCTGACGATCGGGAATTCGAATGTTTCCGGAGAAAAACCGTCTTTTGACATCGTTCCCTCCTTCCGGATGGTCTGATTGAAAGAACAGGAAACAAAGCTGGCCGAACAGCAGGGGCTGGAATCCTCCCTGTCCGGATGTTAGCGGAGAATCCGGGGTTCTCCCGTTCGGAGGCTCTTCCCTGCGTCAAACCCCTCGTGCAGGGAACCTTCCATCGTGAGAGAAACTCCGTCGGCGGAAGGCGCTGCCCTTTCCTCCGGAAGACGGCATCCCATCAGGATGGCGTCTTCGAGGGGGCAGGAATAATAATTCTTTCGCTCTCCCGTTTCGACAAACCCAAGCCTTCGATAAAGCGACCGGGCGATGTGGCTGGAGCGCCGGACCTCAAGGTAAAGGGAGACGACACGCCGTTTCGCCGCATATTCCATGAACCTTCGGAGGAACGCCTTCCCCAGCCCCTTCCTCCGCCAGGACGGATCAAGAAAAATATGATGGATCTCCGCCTCGCCATCGACGAACCATGCTCCCAGGAAGCCGACAAGCCCGGGACCTTTCGGACGGAAAAGACCATAGTATTCGGCCACGTCCACCCATTTCAGCTCCGACAGAAGGGCTTCCCCCAGAAAATAACCCGAACGGTCCTCTTCGTCCTGCCTGTCAAAGAATCGTCGCAGGACTTCCGGCCACGGATCGACCCCCAGGCGGACGATCCGAAACTCTCGCGGATCGATGGGTGTCTCAGACGGGAGCTCTTCCATACACCAATCCTACTTCATCCCGGCAAAGATTGCGACGCTCCCATGCCAGCGTTCCCTGGCTGCCCGCGAGCGGGGGAACATCTTCCCCTTCCTTCCAGATCCATTCTGGGTGGTCGACACGCCAGGATTCAATCAAGGACCGTCCAGGCCCTACAATTCTGATTGACGAACCCGGGAGACGCCGGACAAGATCGGCAGGATTCTCGGGAAGCGGCGAAAACACCGGGTCCACAGCGCATCCGTCCTCCATCAGCGCGGCCGTCACCTGGCCCTGCCGGGCATTCAGGACGGCCAGAAGCAGAGTTCCCGGAGAACCTTTCCATTCCCGGGCCAAAACCTCGAACGGGCACAGGGTCAGAAGGTCCGCTCCTGTCGCTTCGGAAAAACCCTGACAAAACATGAATCCGACCCGAAGGGAAGTGTAGGAACCCGGACCGCGGGAACAGGAGACCATTCCGATCGATGCCGGCAACACTTTCCTCGACACCAGAAGGAGATCCAGCGCCTGGACCAGAATTTCCGAAGCCCCTTTCGTCGCCCGGATCCGGACCTCTCCCAGAACCCTGCCGTCCTCCAAGAGCGCCATACTCAACAGATCCGTCGAAGTTTCGACAGCAAGATGAATCATGCCTTGACGCTCCCCAGTCTTTCCAGGAGCTCCAAAGCCTCTCCCACTTCCCGGACCGGATGCAAAGAGAGGCCGGACATTTCGGAATTCTTTTTCCCTCCGTACGGAATCACCGCATGGGAAAAACCATGTCTCTGGGCCTCCATCAGGCGACTTTCCATTTCCTGAACGCGACGGACTTCTCCACCAAGTCCAACCTCGCCAAAAACAACGACATCGGGGGACAAACTGACATCCTTGAGGCTTCCGGCAAGCGACAGGACAAGTCCGAGGTCGGACGCTGTCTCGTCCAGAGATACGCCGCCAGCTACATTCACATAGATATCCCGGCTCGAAAGCGACAGTCCCGCCCGGCGCTCAAGGACCGCGGCGATGATGGAGAGTCTGGAAACGGAAATACCCTGAGCCACGCGGCGCGGATTGGGAAAAGTGGTCGGAGATACAAGCGATTGCAGTTCCACCAGAAGGGGCCTCGTACCTTCGAGGGAACTCACCACCACCGAACCCGGAAGACGCGCTTTCCTTCCTTCGAGAAAAAACGAAGACGCGTTTTCGACTTCCCGGAGGCCATCGGAGGACATTTCGAAGATTCCGAGCTCACGGGTGGGTCCGAACCGGTTCTTCACGGTCCTCAGAAGACGAACAGGATGGGAACGATCCCCTTCGAGATAGAGGACCGTATCGACCAGGTGTTCGAGAACCCGCGGACCTGCGATGACACCCTCCTTGGTGACATGGCCGACCACCAGGACTGTCACCGACGCTCTTTTCGCCAGTTCGAGCAGGACAGAGGCAGATTCCCTCAGGAGTCCGACCGATCCCGATGACGGCCCTTCCTCCCCCATGGAAACGGTCTGGATGGAATCGACCACGAGAAGTTCCGGGGAAAGTCGCTTCACTTCTCCCACAATGGACTCCAGATCCGTTTCGGGCAAAACATACAGGTCCCCGCCTTTTCTCCCCAGCCGATCATAGCGCATCCGGATTTGTTCCGGCGACTCTTCCCCCGCGGCGTAGAGGACTTTGTGTCCATTGGCCATGTGCGCCACCGCCTGCAGGGCAAGCGTCGATTTGCCGACGCCTGGATCACCCCCCAGAAGGATAAAGGACCCTCGGACGAATCCGCCCCCGAGTACCCGGTCGAACTCCCGGAAGCCGCTGCTCGTTCGCTCGACCGGGACTTTTCCGACATCTTCCATCCGGAGAGCCCGGAGAGGAGCGCCATCGGAGTCCAGAAAACCCTCCAGTCTCGACAAAGCCGGCACGACCGGAATCAATCCGTCGGGAGCCTCCTGACAGGAAGGGCAGAACCCCATCCATTTGGTGGATCGATATCCGCAAGCCGGACACTCATAAGCAGCCGACCCGGACTTCTTCTTCATGACAGCCTTTCTTCTAGCCCGACAACGTTCAACGCTCCGGGATTCCCGGTGACGGAAACGGGTAAACCGGAACAACCGGTGGATACCGGACGGATTCCTGTGATAATCTCCTGTGCATGATCGCTCCCGGAAAAAATCGAATCCTTTCGAACTTCGCGCTCATTTCCCTGGCCTGCGCGATCTCCCTTCTGTCCTGGACAACTCGCCCGGGACAAGCCGCGGACTTCGGAGATCCGAACACCTTTCCCGGCGGAGATGCCGCTCCGGAGTTTTCGACCGGAAACGACAATACCACGTCCGAAGCCGTCAATCCTCTCGCCCGTCCGAACCAGATCCTGTTCAACGCCGACATCGGATTCATTCCGACCATCGGACCCAACGTGACGGGTGCCATTGGCAACACCCAACCGGGAACCGGATTCCTTGTCGGTCTTGAAGCCGGCTACACGATTATTCCGAACCTGGTCCTCACCGTTGGAATGTCGGTCCACGCCTTCGGCAATCTGACCAATCTCCCGCTCCTTTTCGGTGTCCAGTATTATTTTGACAACGGAGGGGGATTTCCGGTCACGATCAACGGAGAAACCATGACCCTCATTCCTTATCTGGAAATGGGATTCGGCCCCGCGTTCAATGTCTCCAACGACAGCAACAACGTCGGAGTCGGCGCCCTGGCGTTTGCCTTCCGGATCGGTCCGGGCGTACTTCTTCCGTTCGGAAAAAACAAGAAACAGGGCATCTTCTTCGAAGTCGACTACGAAACCCAGTCCGGTCCCTTTAACGGAAACGGCATTACCTCTTCGGGATTCTCCCTCGTCCCGGTCAAGATCGGATATACAACGATCTTCTGAGCCGGAAAGCTTTTCACTCCCGTTCTTTCCAGCTGAAGACCGATTCCTTCACCCTCCGGGACAGCTCTTCCACTTCCCGGACGACAGGCAACGGGCATTCGGCCTCCCGATCCAGAAAAGGCGCCGAACGCAGCACCCGGTCGAGCGTCTCCCAGAACGGTTCCCAGAACGGACGTCCGGCGACTTCTGCACAAAAGGCGGGAATGCGTGCCCAGCTCTCTGTCTGTCGGAGAGCCAGCAGTTCAAAAAGCTCGTCCAGCGTTCCGTATCCTCCCGGGAAAAGAACGATCGCCCGGGAGGGCCAGAGAAAAAAACGCTTGCGCATGGAGAGATGGAGAAAACGAAGCCCTCTCTTCTGAACCGGGTCCTCCGGAAGTTCCTCCCGTTTCCAGGTCAGCGGCACACCAAGCTCTCGTGCGCCTTCCAGAACCTGCCCCATCAAGCTTTCCCGACCCCCTGCCAAAACCCGGATCCCGGCAGAAGCCATCTCTTCCCCGAACAAACGCGCCATTCGGCAGGCAGCGTCATCCGACGGCAAGCGGGAAGATCCGAAGACCGAAACAGTCGGAACGGATTTCCCTTCCCCGAAAAATGCCAGGGCCCGTCGTCCGTCTTCGAACGTTTCCCCAAGCATCCGGGTGGCTCGGGACATTTCTTCTTCCATCATCCGTTTCCGCCAACACGCATATTTTCAAGCAACAACGACGGGGACGAGATCGAGGAACGGATCCGCCGGTCGTTGCCGACTTCGACGATGGACTGGAACATGTCGTCGAGGTTTCCGGCAATCGTCAATTCACTGACCGGAAACTGGATCTCACCATCCTCCACCCAGAACCCGAAAGCTCCGCGGGAATAGTCCCCGGTAACCTGGTTCACACCGAACCCGATCAGTTCGGTGACATACAACCCGCTCTTCATATCCTGGAGAAGTTCGTCTTTCGACCGTGTCCCCTGGTCGACCAGAACATTCGAGACCCCAACATGCGGGGAGTCTCCCAGGGAACGCGAAGCGTTTCCTGTGCTTGACCGGCCGGACTTCCGTCCCGAATAGGCATCGAACAGATACATCTTGAGTATGCCGTGTTCGACCAGGACCTTGGGTCTCGAAATCACACCCTCTCCATCAAAAGGACGCGAACCAAAACCACCCGGAAGCAAAGGCTCTTCCCGAATCGTGATACCGGTAGACGCCACCCGGGTATTTTCCCGGTCCTTCAGGTAAGTCGCATTCCGGTAGAGGGAATATCCGGACAACGCCCCGAGAAGATGCGAGACGAGGGTCCGGGCGACTTCGGCATCGAAAAGGACCGGACAGGTCGTCGTTTTCGGCCGGCGGGGATGAAGTCGGGAAATCGCTCTTCGGCCGGCGTGGCGGCCGACCTCTTCCGGATGAGGAAGCCGACGATAAAAATGGGATTGTTCGTACCAGTAGTCCCGTTCCATCGAATCGTCTTCCCGGGCGATGACAGAACAGGAAAGCCCGTACAGGGATCGGGCGGACCCGCCGGAAAAACCGTCGGTATTGACCAGATAACTCCGGACGAACGTGCTTTGAAACTCCGCTCCTTCGGAGTTCTGTATCCGGGGATCCTCGGCGAAGGCCGCTCTTTCCGCCTCCGTTGCCAGACGAATTCTCTCCTCCTGGGAAATTTCCGGAGACGGATCTTCCAGGATATCCAGCGAAGAAACGGGTGCGACAGAACCGGGGCCTGTCCCCGGCAATCCGGAAAACGGATCCGGCTGGGTTTCTTCGGCCATGGACACCGCTCCTCGCACCAGCGTTTCCAGAGCGTTCCGGTCCATGTCCGACGTCGAAACGATGGCCTGCGCATGTCCCCGGAACACCCGGAGTCCCATACCCCGGCTCCGGGTCCGCTGGATTTTTTCCACATCGCCTTTCCGGACGCCGACCACGCTGTCGTCGGAGTCGATCAGAAGGGCGTCCGCCGCTGTCGCGCCAAGGGTCTTCGCCCGATCGACGACAAAAGACAAAAGATCAAGGGCTTCCTTATCGTTCACGCCGTACCTCCCACCGTCAGATCTTCCAAACGAATCGTCGGCAGCCCCACGCCGACCGGCACGGATTGTCCGTCCTTCCCGCAAGTCCCGACACCCGGATCGAGACCGAGGTCGTTTCCCACCATGCTGACCCGTGTCAGAGCATCGGGCCCGTTTCCGATCAGTGTCGCACCCCGGACCGGATACTGGATCCGCCCGTTTTCCACCCAATAGGCTTCGGAAGTGGAAAACACGAATTTACCCGACGTGATGTCGACCTGGCCCCCGCCGAAATTGACGGCATACAAACCCTTGTCCAGGGAACGGACGATTTCTTCGGGATTGCTTTCCCCCGACAACATAATCGTGTTGGTCATCCGGGGCATGGGGGGATGGGCGTAAGATTCCCGCCGGCCATTCCCCGTCGGAGAGACACCCATCAACCGGGCGTTATGCCGATCCTGAAGATAGCCCTTCAGAATCCCTTTTTCGATCAGAACGGTCCTTTGGGTGGGCGTTCCCTCATCGTCCACGTTGAGAGACCCCCGACGATGCGGGAGCGTTCCATCATCAATGATCGTACAAAGCGGAGAAGCGACACGTTCCCCGATGCGTCCGGAGAAGGCACTGGTTCCCTTCCGGTTGAAGTCCCCTTCCAGGCCATGACCGATCGCCTCGTGCAACAGGATACCGGGCCATCCCGGTCCAAGAACGACAGGCATGGTGCCTGTCGGACACGGTCTGGCTTCCAGGTTCACAAGAGCCTGGCGGACAGCTTCGCGGGCCGCATGGTGGAGTGGTTCCCCCGTCACTTCCGCAAAAGGGATTCGTCCCCCATAGCCGAACGACCCCGTCTGGCGCTGTCCGTTCCCTTCGGCGATCACCGTCACGTTGACCCGGATAAGCGGAAGACGATCCGCGGAAATCAGTCCGTCCCGCCGGACCACCATAACGGATTTCATTTCCGTTGCGACACTCGCCATGACCTGGACGACACGCGGATCCACCGAACGGGCCACTCTGTCCGCTTCCAGCAGAAGACCCTTTTTGAGGGACAGGGGAACATCCAGTTCGTCGGAGGCCACCGGATACAAGGACATCGTTTCCCGTCGTGCCGGCACCAGACGAAGTGCATTGCCTCCGTGGCCCGTCCCGAGGGAAATCGCCCGGGCTGTCCGGACGATTTCCCTCAGAGTCTCCGGACGTATTTCTTCGGTAATCGCGTACCCTGTCTTTTCTCCGGCCAGAATCCGTGCTCCGACACCCTGGGAGACATGCCGTCCTCCCTTCTTCACCATGCCCTCTTCCAGACTCAGGGTTTCCGCCGTCGTGTATTCGAAATAGAGATCCGCATCGTCGATCTGGTGACCCAGCGCCGATCCCAGGGTTTCTCCCAGAATCCCTTCATGGGCTCCGAACCGGGATTCGAAAAACTTCATGACTTCCAGCGAAAAACTTTCCTGTTTCTTATCCATACGCATTTCCTCCCGCTTCATCGTCTTTTCTTCCTTGCTCCCGGGCTTCGGCCATCCTGCCGAAGCTGTCCTTCCGTCAAAGTGGTGATAGAATGGCGGAGGAATTTTCGCAAAAACGTTCCGTCCACTCCTCTCCCGTCCGGATTCCTGTCCGGCGATTGAAAAAAGGAGCCACCGGTTGACAATTGAAAACATGATGCGCGATGCGGTTCAGGAAGGGGTCTTCCCCGGAGGAGTGGCTCTCTGGGGAACGCCCCGGGAGATCCTCGGGGCCGTTCCGGTCGGAACAACCCGTCTCGACATGCCCGGATCTCTGCCTGTCACGCCCGAAACCGTGTTCGACCTCGCGAGTCTTACCAAGCCGCTCGTGACCGCCGCGCTTTCCCTCCTGTTCGCCAAAAACGGACTCCTCGATATCGACGCCCCTCTGTCCGAATACCTCCCGGACGTCCGGAGGACGCCTCTGGAAAATGTCCCTTACCACCGGCTCCTCTCTCATTCCAGCGGACTTAGAGGATGGGCTCCCCTGTTCCGGGACTGTCCATCCGACCACGCTCGGGATTCCCTTCAACGGGCCATCCTCGCGTTGCCGCTGTCCTATCCTCCCGGAACCCGGACGGAATATAGCGATTTCGGTTACATCCTCGCGGGATGGATCCTCGAAAGTCTCGGAAACGTCCCTCTGGACAGGCTGTTCGACGAATATGTCCGGATTCCCCTGGGGGTCGCCGATGCGGGGTTCACCCCCGATGCTCCGGACTCTCCTTTAGTGAAAAGGTCCTTTGCCGCCACGGAGCCCCTGGAAGAAGGCGGAATCTCCCTGTCCGGCATCGTGCACGACGAACACGCCAGACTTCTGGGCGGGATTTCCGGACATGCCGGACTGTTCGGCACGGCAAGAGCTGTCTGGGAACTCTCGCGACCATGGTTCGGAGAAGGGGATCTTTTTCCGCGGGGGTGGCTCGACCGTTTCCGGACACGCCAAGACGGAACACCCTGGACTCTCGGATGGGACACGCCAACCGCCGGGTCCTCTTCCGGAAAGCTGTTTTCGTCGTTTTCGATCGGACATCTGGGTTATACCGGAACATCCGTCTGGATGGACCTCGACCGTCACATCATCATAATCCTTTTGACCCATCGGGTGCACCCCACCCGGACAAACAACCGGATCCGCGAGTTTCGTCCCCGTTTTCACAACCGGATCATGGAAGACCTCCTGGCATCCGATTCCTCAACCAACGAGGGGGAAAACTCCCGGAATCCTTCCAGATAGAGCGCGTTTTCCGGACCTCTTTCCGGAAAACGCCAGAGCCCCGAAACGACGCGCAAAACATCCATCGCCCAATCCGTCCGCCGGAGAACCGGTCGCATCAGAAGGGATCGTCCCGGCCGGGTCCCGGCTTCGAGAATGCGCACTCCGCCCGCAAGGACCAAAGCGATTTCCAGGGACAGTCTTCCGGACAGTCGGGCAGGAAGTCCGCTCCCGGCCACAAAGAGCCCCATCGTGTAGGACCGGAGACGTCTTTTCAGCTCTTCGTGGCGTTGGTCCGATTTTTCATAGAGGGATGTTTCATCCAGCCCCGAGGCGGCAAGTTCCGATAGGGGAACGTAAATCCTCCCCTTTTCCCGGTCGACTCCGATATCTTGCCAAAAATTTGCCAGCTGCAACCCCGAACAGATCGCGTCCGACATCTGCAGAAGTCTTTCGTCCCGGTAGCCGTGAATCCAGAGAAGGAGGCGACCGACCGGATTGGCGGACAAACGGGAATAGGCCATCAGATCGGAAAAGGCGGGATGCCGGACGATGGTCCGGTCCCGCTCGAACGCCCTGATCAGATCGTCGAGCCACTGTACAGGAATTTCAAAACGATCGATCACGTCATGGAGGGCCCGAAAAACAAAATGGTCGACGGGCCCCTTCTGACAGGCATGCAGAAGCTCTCTCCATCCGGAAAGAAGTTCCAGTGACCGGGTCGTGTCCGGCTCCTCATCCCCGAAATCGTCCGCGCATCGGGCAAACGCATAGATAACGGCAATCGCGGGTCGCGTTTTCCGCGGCAAGAGGATCGACGCCACCGGAAAGTTTTCGTAATGGGACCGGGTGAGCAGCATGCATTGACGGTACGACTCTTCCAGCGTGATCAAGGCATCCCCTTCTTTTCCACAAGATATTTTCGATCGTCTCCGGAGCGTCTTTCGAGACGCCTTTCGATCTCCACCGCCGCCTGGACCCCCGAACGGACAGCTCCTTCCATCGTGGCGGGAAGCCCGGTGTCCTGCATGTCTCCGGCAATCCAGAGATTGTCCAGAAACGAGTGCGCCGGGGGACGCCACATCCCCTGTCCCGGTGGAAAAATCGGTGTGGCGAAGCGCTCCCGGATCACCCGGGCGAAAGAAAGATTCCCCGCCGGGGTTCCGGGAGAAAGACGAAGAACAGTTTTCAACGCCCTTCCAATCAGTTCTTCGTCATTCGCATCGAGGCATCCCGACGCTCCGGAAACGACGACCGACAACATCTTCCCGGGATAAAAGTCCCCGAGAGGTCCGGAATAACTGAAGTCGGCCAACTGTCTGTCCGGATGAACCGCCGGGAAGGCCCTCCCCATCATGAAATCACGGTTGAACACCCAATGCATTTCGCTTTCGGAAAAACCCGTGATCATCGGAACGGGAACCGGATCCTTGAACCAGAGATGCACGGAGAGGATCGGAGACGGCCTGGAAAGACGCACGATGTTCTGGATCAGGGGATCATTCATCTCCGTCGACGGAAAAAGGGCTTCGAAGGACCAGGGCGGGACGGCGACAACCACATGATCCTCCGGACCAAGCGTCACTGCATCCTTGCCAACCCGCATGCCGGTCAACCGGCCCTGGCGGATGCAAAATTGTGAAACCGACGTCTGGCATCGGACTTCAACCCCCCGACCGGTCAGGACCTCAAGAGCGGGATTGCCGATCAATTCGGCAAGAGGCACCGTATTGTAACCAAGAGTCTTCGGACCTCCGGCCGAAAAGAGGGATTCCTTCAGGACAGAAACCAGGAGAGATGCGCTGACCTGGTCCGATGGCAGATTGGTCGCCGACACGATCAGAAGCTCCCAGAACTTCTCGATCGCTTCGGCCGTCTGTCCGTTGTTTCGGAGAAATGTCCGGGCGTCCATGTGATCGACGGAGGACTCCCTTTTGGGCAAGGCCCTTCCGATCTTCAGCATCGAAAGGCGAGAAAGGACCGACAGGCCGGGAAACATCAGAATGCCGGACAAAAGACCGAGACGTCCGTTATGGAGAGGCAATTCGAGGAAGGAGAGCTTCTCGTTCCGGTCCATCATGTACAGGGAAAGGGGGTCCAGGAAGGCCAGACAGGCTTCCGTTCCCAGCGTCCTCAGGAGGGAACGGGTGGATGTATAGGCATCCATGAACAGGTGCTGGCCGGTATCGTGCATTTGTCCGTCATGGTTTTCCCGATAGGAAGACGTCCTTCCGCCCAGACGCGGGCGGGCTTCAAGAAGGACGACGCGCCGGGGTCGGCCCTCTCCGCGAGACAGGACTTCTGCCGCGGAAATGCCTGCCAGGCCGCCACCGACGATATACAGGACCGGGCGGGTATCAGGCATGCCCGTCTTCCCGGAATGAAGACGCCTTCTTTTTTTCTTCCGGGAAGGAGGACGTCCAGAACCTGAACAAAAGCCATCCCTTCAACAGGGGAGACAACCGTATGCGCTGACGGTAGACCTCAAATCGCTCCTTCCGGATTTTCCGGTGAATTTCCCGATACAGCGCTTCCATGACCCGGGCGGCCCGCATGATCCGCCACTTCTTCCGATCGGTCAGAAGAGCCCGGGCAGCCTGATAATGGCCGTCCGCCTGAACCCACACCTCTTCCAGAAGGCGAAGGAAACCCGGGTGCAGATTTCCTTCCAGAACGTCGGACTCCGAGACACCGTAAGCGCGCATCCGGTCTGCCGGAAGGTAGATGCGATTTCTCCGGGCGTCGTTTTTCAGGTCCCGAAGGATGTTGGTCAACTGAAACGCCTCTCCCAGATGGTCGGCATAAAGCCCCAGCTCGTCGATCTCTCCGCCGAAAATCGGGATGCAGGCCCGTCCCACGGCACCAGCGGCCTGATAGCAATACCGGCGGAGCGCATCAATGTCCTGGATTCGGACCGGATGGAGGTCGGTCTCCATCCCGGAAAGAATCTCCCGAAAAAGGGACAGGGGAATGCGGCGGCGGTGAACCAGATCCCGGAGATCCACAGCGAGAGGGTGAGGAAAGCCGGCCGGCAAGGTTTCTCCTGAAAAGAACTCTTTCCATAGCGCGAGACGCTCTCCCGCAAGCTGTCTGTCCGGCGTCTCGTCGACGATATCGTCGACGACCCTGCAGAACAGGTAAAAGGTCGAGAGATCTTTCCGGGCATCCGGATCGAGAAAGAGGAAGGACAGGGAAAAGGTGCTTTCCCGAATCCCCTTCCGGGCCTTTTCGAATCCGTCCAGATCCAGAAGCGGGCTCTCGGGAGGGAGGGGGTTACGGATGATCCGGTCTTTTTCGGGGGGTTCTGTCCTGACATCCATTATCCGCGAATGCTAGCATGACGCCTGCTTTCCTGACAAACCGGGAGACCTTTCCGGAATCCCTGCGGTCCGGGATATTGACTGGAGGGAAAGACCGGGATCTGATAAGATCAGGGTGGATTTACCGACAACTATAAGGAGGCATGGATGCAGATCGCCCACCTGAACTGGCCAGCCGTCGAGAGTTATCTGAAAAATCGTTCCGCCCTGATCATTCCGATCGGGAGCACCGAACAACATGGGCCCAACGGTCTGATCGGCACGGATCACCTTGTCGCCGAATCTCTCGCCCGTTCGGTCGGAGAAGATCTGGGCATCCCGGTCGCACCCACACTCGCCTACGGGATGTCCCACCATCATCTGGCGTTTCCGGGATCGGCCTCCCTCTCTCCTGAAACCCTGATCCGGGTGATCCGGGATGTCGTCACGAGCTTTGCCCGGAACGGTTTTTCACGTTTCTTCTTCATCAACGGACACGGAGGAAACGTCAGTTCGATCCAGGCCGCCTTCTCCGACATTCTGCTGGACCACCCTTCTCTTCGACTTCAGCTGGCCTCCTGGTGGCTGATGCCGGAGGTCACGGACCAGGAAAAAATCTTTTTCGGCTCCGAGAACGGCCATCATGCGACATGCGGAGAGGTTGCCGTGACATGGCACCTCTACCCCGGGGACGAGACCCCGATCGCTCCGGGAGTCGCCCCGGATCCGGAAACAGAATGGCCGCTGGGCCCCGAACGCTACCGGACCCTGTTTCCCGACGGCCGCATGGGGTCCAATCCGTTTTTGTCAACAGGAGAAAAAGGAGAGGTTCTCTTCGACATCGCCCGGAAAGCCCTGGCGGACCGCATCCAGAAATTTCTCGCACGGGACGGGTCCTCCCGATGATCGGCAGGACCACCCCATGATCATTGTTGTCGCCAATCAGAAAGGCGGTTGTGGAAAAACGACGACTGCCGTCAATCTGGCTGGCGCCCTTGCCGCCCGGGGGAAGGATGTGATCCTGGTCGACGCCGATCCTCAGGGTTCTGCCATGAAATGGCGATCATTGGCGAACGGGACATTTCCCCTGCCCGTCGTGTCAATCCCCAAACCCGTTCTGGATCAGGATCTTCCACAGCTGGACCGCAAATACGACTATGTCGTTTCCGACACCCCGCCGGGAATGGAGGAAATCACCCGGAGCGCTCTGGTCTGCGCCCACATCGCCATCATTCCCATGCAGCCCAGCCCTCTTGACCTCTGGTCCGGAACGGACATCGTGGCGCTGATCCGTCGGGCAGAAATGATCAACCCACAACTCAGGACCTGGCTCCTCCTGAACAGGAAGATCCAGGGAACGAGACTCGGAAAAGAGTCCTTCGAAGCCCTGAAGGAATTTCCCTACCCCATTCTCAAGACGGAAATCCACCAGAGAATCCTTCTGGCGGAAGCGATCATGCATGGCCAAACGATCACGCAGGTCGCTCCGGACAGCCCTTCTGCCAGAGAGTTTCGCGCTCTGTCCGTCGAAATCGTACCGGAGGCCTGAATTGAAACCCCGACCAACCCTGAAGGACGTCATCCGCACATCCGAAGTGGAGTCCTTTATCCGGGAGGGTAAAACACCGGCCCTTCCCGAATCACCGGATCCCGACCACGTCAAGGTCACTCTCGAGCTGCCCCGGGAACTGCACGACGCGCTCCATGTCGTCCTGGAGTCCCGATCACTGACCCTCGATCAGGCGCTTCGGGAGATGATGGTCGAATACATCATGAAAGACTGGGAATGGAAGGAGGAATCCCCTTCAACCCCCTCCTGAAACCCTCCGGTCCGCTCAAAGAGGGCGATCGCCTGACTCTCGTATCCTCCAGCCTCTACGGAGTTCCGGAGAGTTACCCGGACGCCTTGGACCGACTACGGGACAAGGGACTCGAAATCAAGAACGGCGACCCCGACGGACCGGCCAACGGGCCTTTCTCCGCCAACGACCAAAAGCGGGCGGAGGCTCTCTTCCGGGCTTTTTCAGACAAATCATCCGCTGCAGTCCTGGCACTCAGGGGAGGATACGGCGCCATCCGGCTTCTCCCTCATCTCGATGCCATGCCCTGGACATCGGACCACTTTCCAGTCTGGACCGGATTCTCCGATGCGACCAATCTCCACGCATTTTTCTGGAACCGACTGAACGCGGTGACCTTCCATGGGCCTCATCCCAGAGGTCTTGGGGCCTCTCCGGAGAGCTTCGACTGGTTCTGGGAAATGGTGTCGGGAAAATGTGCTAAAGGATGCGGGCTCCCCATCGGAAGGGCGGAAGTCATCCGGCCGGGTACGGCGGAGGGAAAACTTCTGGGCGGAAATCTGGAAACGTTGACCCACCTTGCCGGAACACGCTGGTTTCCGGATCTCGAAGGAGCCGTTCTCCTGATCGAAGATGTCGACGAACCCCTGTACGCCATCGACCGGTCTCTCTGGCAGCTCGCTCAGATGGGTGTCTTTTCAAAAATTACCGGACTGGTACTGGGTCCATTTTCCGGGCGTCCCGTCCGCGCAGACGATCCGGGAAACGACGTGACCGACTTGCTGGATGCCGTATGCCCAAAAAACGTGCCGGTTCTCCGGACTCCTCTGCCGGGGCACGATCTCCCCATGGCGACATGGCCCCTCAACATTCCTGTCCGGATGACCCTTCCAGCTCTTGGCGCACCTTCCCTGACACTGCTGGAATCCCCCTTCTCCGGGAACTGAACGGTCAGGGAACTTCCGCTCCCCTTCCGGCGGCGGTCCCGACCCCCGCCCCCATCAGGGAAATGATCCGGCCAGGCGGCAAAAGAAGTGTATGACGGGTGTCCAGAGGGTGCACCATGACGCTTCTTAAACGCATGTTCACCATGTCGATCGAACCGATCAGATTTCCGATCGTCAGCACTCCTCTCCGATAAGCCACCTGGGCCGGATCGAGCCCGACTTCCCTTGCATCGTTGGGTACCGTTCCGACAAGGGGCGATCGCGAAGAATTGCCCGCGACAAGAACGATGCGGCCGGGCAGAAGGGTGACAGCCCTCCGGTTCGACAACGTGGAAGGGAAAGGAAGAAAGATCGGCTTCCGGCTCACATTCATTGCCAGAATCCGTCCGGCACCCATGGAATGATCCTCATCCGCCAGAAACAGGAGGCCTTTCCGGCTGATCGCAAGGCTCTTCGGGCGGACGCTCACCCAGGCGGCCGGTTCGGGATGGTGGCCGACCACATCATTTCCGTTTCCCGAAATGGCAACAATTTCCCCCGGATCCAGTCCATGGACCTGATTGGGGTCCCGTGCGTCCACCGCCACTTGCAGATGATCCTGTGAAATGTTGATCTCGTCGATCGTCCCACTCGAATCCGCCAGAAACAGGTGGTGGTTGTGAACCGCGATGGAAGAGGGAGAAAGCGAGACATCGAGAGCGGACCGGGGAACACTGTCCACTTCCGCCTTTTCCTCGCCCAGTCCGGCGACCGCCACGATCATGCCCGTCGGCACTTTCACCCACCGCATCTGTCCGTCATGGGAAACAGGAACGCTGACGGGGGACGGGGACTGATTCAGAAAATAAATCCGGCCAGACTCGCCGGCAACATAGATCCGGCCCTTGTCCTGGGTGATCGCCACCGGACTGATCCGGCAGGCGAAAGCATCCACTGGAAGGTCTCCCGGAAGTTTCTCCCCTCCTCCGGCAATGACCGACAGCATCCCCGGCTTCAAAAGCATCGGGGCGGCCAGACCCAGCTTTCCGCTCGGCAGACCCGAACGCTGGATCATCCGGGTGACATGGCCCCGCAAAGCTCCCGTGTTTCCCAGCGGGGGAATTTCGTAGACCTTTTGATCCGTCAGGGAAAGATTGATCGCATCGATGGTTCCGTTCCCGTCCGCCACAAAAACGAGTCCCCCGGCGTTGGACAGCCCCAGCGCGCTCAGTCCGACCTTGCTCGCCGGAACCGGGAGAATGTTCGGAAGGGGTGCGGTGTGACTGTTTCCAGCGACAACGACCGCCTGCCCCGGAAGCAGGTTGATCGTTCCCGGGTTGTCGGGAGACGGAAGCAGAATGGGCTCTCCCGTAATGTTCAGCACAACAATGTTATGCCGGGCCTCCGAAAGGAGAACCGCTTTTCCGAGAAAGCCCAGGGCGACTGTTTCAACGTCCAGCTGATTGGCATATTGGGGTGTCGTGCTGGGGTAGAAAAGACGCGATCGTGAGTCCGCCAAGGCGGAAATCCCTCCCGCGTAAAAAGTGATCCAGAAACAGAACTGCACCAGAAGCAAAAACAATCCTCTTTTCCGACCGTCATCCGATCGTTTCATCCGATCACCTGCCTTTTCCATTCGTTCCCTGCTTTCGCACAGGCGGTCTTCGCCACAAGTACACTCACCATTTCACAGATCCCGGCATTCAGGATTACAATGTCCCCCATTCTTCCGGATCCCCATCTTTCCGATCGGACAGGAGTCACGACATGGAACGCTCCCTTTCGAAATCCCTCAGGATCTTTTTTCTGGCAACGGGTCTCATCGTTCTTTCCAGCATCCTGGTCATTGCCTTCCGTGTTTCCGGACCCCACTCCAAACTGGAAGGGAATTCTCTCCCCAAAGCCATCGCAAGCCTCGAAAAAAGGATGCAGCAGAAGATCCAGGCCATGAACCAGCTTCTGACCAGCCAGGACGGTCTGAAAGGTCCGCTCTTCCTTTCCGGTTCCGTCCGGTTCGAAGGGCAGGTCTTTCAGGCAACCGTCAGCCCGGAATGGGAAACTCTTCCCCGTCATACCAAGAAACTGGTTCTGAAAACGGTACTGGAAAACTACAGAACCTCCCGACAACAACGACTCAAGCAACCGGGAGAACCCACAATCATCTTCCTCGAGAACAACAAAAAAGTAGCGGTTCATACGATTTTGGAGGACATCATCCGGTAGAAGGTCTGCCGCCGGATACAGGAAAAGCCAGTCGGCGTTCCCGGGCATCGACGATGAACGGCAAATCCAGATAACGTTGAGTGAATGTCCAGAACAGTTCTGGAGGGGAAGGCATCTCCGGCATCAGCCGGGGAAGCCACGCCGCCCGAAGAACGGGGGCCCGGTTTTCATCCTGAAAGACGACTGCCATGCGGACTCCTCCCGTTTCTTTCAGGGAAAGGTCAAATATCACCGTCTGGACGCGGTCCAGCCTGCAATGAAGATGCCAGGCCTCCCGTTCGATCGTCAGGGACGCTCCATCGACATCGACCTTCCGTGCGTCTCCTCCATAAAGCTCAGCCACCCCTCCGGGCGAACGCACGGAAAACAGGCACATGCCCGAACGGTACATCTCCAGAATCATCTCTCCGATGCGTTGCATTGTTTCAGGCTCCAACGGCCCCCTCCCCGCATTTGCCATCCATGGATCTTTTCCAGTATAGTTTTTGGGATTTGGATTTCGCCATCTGAATGGTCCCATCGTCTAGTGGCCCAGGACGCTGGCCTCTCACGCCGGAAACACGGGTTCGAAACCCGTTGGGACCACCACACTCCGAAACCAGGATCACGACGCATTGCTGACGTTTACTCCACCAGACGTCTCCTTCTCCCGGCATTTCCTCCGGAAATGAACTTTCCCCGGACTTTTCCCGAAGGAATCCTCTTCGACCTCGACGGCACCCTTGTCGATTCCTTCCGCCCCATCCACAGTTCCTTTCAGGCTGTTCTCGATGCGCTTTCCATAAACCGCACCCTCTCTTGGGAGGAAATGCTGGAGATCGTCGGAACGTCCCTCCGGGACTCTCTTCGTTGTATTGTCCCTGAGGAAAAAGCGGATGAAAGCGTTCTCCTTTTCCGCGAGCATTACAACCGGATCGTACTCGACCAGACCCTTCCCCTGCCAGGAGCGGGAGACCTGCTCGGGAAGCTCGGACGTCAAGGAATCCCGACAGGCATCGTCACCAACAAAAAAGGAGACGCCGCCCGGCGGATTTCGGATCATCTCGGATTCCAAAGCATGATGGCATGCATCATCGGAGAAGGAGACGGATTCTCTGAAAAACCGGCTCCCGACATGATCTTCGAAGCTCTCCGGATCCTGGGAACCTCCCCGGGAAAAACATTGTTTGTCGGAGATTCTCCTTACGACTTCGGAGCTGCCCGGGCGGCGGGTCTCCCCATCGCGCTCCTCCCGACCGGAACCCATTGCGAAAAGGATCTGACGAGCCTGAATCCCGACCTCTTCTTCTCCGATCTCAAGCATTTCTCCCAATGGCTCGACCAGAATTCTCAAGGTATCCCGCCCGCAGGAACATAAGGGCCTCCTCCCGGAGGAGTCATCACAGGCCCCATTGGAGGGGAAGACAGAATGACAGGGGGGAGCCAAGTGTGCATCCGGAGAACGTCCAGGGTCACGAGATGCAGATACCCTCCATTGTCCAGCGCCACAGGATAGCGCATCCGGCGGACAACTCCGATGACGGTAATCTCCTTTCCGTGTGACAACCGGGACGGATCGACCGGTCCGTCCACGACGAGAAGAAGGTATCCCCGGGAAGCTTCGGGCTCGACCGGATGGTCGTTTTCGTCCAGCGGCATGGGGCTCAGACGGATAAAGGCCCGGTTGGTCCGGTTGTCGACGGCGTCGACCTTGCCGCCGACCATCACCTTTTCTCCCGTCAACCTCTTCCAGTGTTTTTCGATCATACGGAAATCGACATCCGTCCGGACATTCTTCAGGTCTTCCGGTTCGAAAGTCGGAGGATTGAGCCACGAACATCCGGAAGCGATCCCCAGCACAACAGCATAAAAAACGATCGACGCCCGTTTGAAGACAGCAGGACACAGTCCCATTTCTCCTCCTGGTTCATGAAGACCCGGACATACCGTGCAGGCGCAGGGGAAAGCCCGCCGGACCGACTTCCACAGCATACATAATTTCTCACTCACTTTTTTGAAAACGTCAATCAGTGTAACATAGTTTCTTTGGAGCTCCGGAAGACTTGCCGTCCAAGCCACCAACCAGCCAAGGAGGAGAGCGGCGATGTTCCAGTCCGAATGGAAACGGGAATCTTCGAGCAGCGACTATTTTTTTCGTCCTTTCGAACCCATTGAAGATGAACAGACATTTGAGAAGGCTGTCCCGATGGAAAAACCGCAGTGGAGAGATTTCCTCCATGTTCCATTCGAACCGGAGCTCATTGACCGGGCGCCATCCGTCCTCCTTCTCCCGGTGGACCCCTACCGGATCTGGGCAGGCATCGTCAGACCTTCCGGCGATTCCGGCCTTCCCCGACTGATTCTCCGCATACTCGACGTCACGACATCCCGCTCCCGGGGCGACCATTCCCCGGAACCCCGCGCGGACTACTCTTTTGAACTGGATCCGGGAGACGCCCCTTCCTGGTTCGTCCCGCTCTGGAGTTCGGGACGGTCTCTCTATGCCTTGCTCGGCTACTTCCAGGACAGCCGGTTCGTTTCCATCGCACGCTCCAACGAAATCCGCACTCCCGCCGGGCGGATCCGAGGGAACCGGGGACGGTTTCTCCATATCCCGCAAAATACCCCCACTGTCCGCAAACAGGTCCCCTTTCCGGGTCAGCCCGGGGATTTCGACGGACGGCAGTACGGAGGGTATCGCTCCCTGTCTTCACCTTCTTCCGGAAGCGTCCCACCCGGAGGTCCGACGAAGTCAACCACCCCGCCGTGAACGGCAGAGATTGAAAGGAATTCCGTTTAGGATTCTTCCCGGACGGAATGGATGTTCTTCAGAAGAGTCTGTTTTGCCATGACGGATATTTTTCAGGAGGTTTTTGAATGAGCATCTTTGAACGTTTTAAAACGATTTTCAAGGCCAATGCGAACGAGCTGGCCGATAAACTGGAAGATCCGTCCGCCATCATCAACCAGAAACTGGAGGAGCTCGACGACAAGCTGGATCGCGCCCAGGGCGCACTGGTGAAGGAGATGGCGGAAATCAAGCTTCTCGAGCAAAAAGTCCGGGAAGCGGAGGAAGGCATCCGACTCTACCAGGAGAGAGCCGAAAAAGCCGTAAAAGCCGGAAACGATGATCTGGCCAAAAAAGCTCTGGAGGAAAAAGCGCGCCTGTCGGCAAACCTTTCCGACCTGACCCGCCAGAAGACGGAGCAGGATACCGTCGTGTCCGAACTGAAAGGTGACCTCGAAAAACTTCGCCAGTTGCGAGACGACTTCCGGAACCGCCAGTCGCTACTCTCCCTGAAGGAGGAACGGGCCAGATCCAAGGAGGAGATCAATGCCATTCGCGCCGAGATCGATCCCGACCATATCGGACGGGAAATGACCCGAATGTCGGACAAGATCGACCGGATGGAAGCCCAGGCCCAGGCGACGAAGGATCTGGCAGACCAGAAAACCGGCTCCGACACAGAAGCGGCATTCCGGGAGCTCGACAGGTCCCAGACACCCGTCGACGACGAACTGGCGGCCCTCAAGAAAAAAGTGGGAACCCCGGGATGAAGGCCTTCCCCCATCTGATCTCCCGGTTGATTGCCGGCCTTATGTTTTCCCTGTTTCTTGTTTCACCGGCTTTCCCGGACACCTCGTTCGAAAAAGGGCTCTCCCTGTATCATCAGGGGAATGCGGAGGCGGCGTTCAATGTTTTCCGGGACCTCCATCTTCATCAGCCGACAGGTTCGGGAAAATATCTTTATTTCATGGCCCTGTCCTCCCATCATCTCCGGGAAGAACATGATGCGCTCCGATACCTGAACCAGGCCATTCAGGCCAATCCTTCACTATCCTTCGCTCATAACCGACAGCATGTCCTGGCCCTTCGCAAGCGTCTCGAACAGGAACTGTCCGACCAGGGCCTCCAGATTCCCCAGGGCGCGCGGACAGCGAGCCAGCCCCTGATGATGGGAACGTCGTCAGAGCACCATTCCTCTCATCTTCTGACGATCGCGCTCGTCGCGATATTGGCCATCGGCGTCCTGCTCTTTGTCGCCGGAAAAACGCAGGGACAAAAAAACCGCGACGACGGACGACAGCATAAAAAAGAGATGGAAGAAACCGGTGCTCGACTCATGGCGGCAGTGGACAAGCTTCGCGACGAAAAAAACTATTACCTTCTGGACCATCCGGAGAAAAAGACTCTCCTTGAAAACGCTTTCGAACGTCTCGACCAAGCCTATACCGGCGTGCTGAACTATCTGAGGACTCCGGACGGTCCATCCACGAACTGGACTGCCGTCCACCAGAAGTTTGAGGAGGCCTTGACTCCTGTGGACCAAGCCATTCTTGAAATCCGCAATTTGATGGGAGACAAGACTGAAATGACCCCTTCGGCAGGAACACAAGCCGGGAACGATCAATCCCGGGAAGGAACTTCTTCCCGCCCTGCCCCGGGAGATGCCACCTTCCATCCGGAAAAATGCGTTTTCTGCGGCGCAGACGCGCGGGATGGACGAACCATCTCCCTCGAACGGGACGGGAAGGTCGCCTACGCCAGAGCCTGTCCGAAATGCCTCTCGGAAATGGACCAGAACTACCAGCGAACGGGAAATTACGCCCCTCCACCCTCCTTTTACCAAGGTGGCATGCCGTTCATGGGGGGAGGGATGTCCTTTGGCGACATGATGCTGCTCGACTGGATGATGCATTCGGAGCAGCAGCCCGTCCATGTCGACATGTCGGGGGATCATCCGGCCGACATGGCCGGTGGGGGATATCGCGACGACCGGCAGGGTTCTCTCGGCGCTTCTCCGGACGCTTCCTGATGCGCTTTCTGTTTTACGCATCAAACGGGTTGGGAATCGGCCATCTTTCGCGACTTCTGAATGTCGCCAAGGCCTTGTCGGAGCTATCTCCGACGTCTGAAATTCTGTTTTTGACCCAATCGGAAGCAGCTCCCTTTCCCGATGACCACCGATTCTATGCCATCCGTCTTCCCGGCCGGAATCGGGCACGAACCGGCGGACTCACTGCAAAATCTTACCTCCAGACGATACGACCGCTGATCCTCCAGACGGTGGCCTCCTTCGACCCCCATCTCCTGGTCACGGACACTTTTCCGGAAGGACCGGAAAAAGAACTGGCCCCGATCATGGAATGGCCCATCCACAAAGCTTTTCTGTTTCGGGAACAACATGTCCACCGAGCCGAAGACCCTTACCTTCACCAGGCCTTGCGCCGTTACCACAGAATTCTGGTACCGCATGAAGCCGGCTCGATCCCTCTCCCGTCTTTTTTGAAGACCGATCCCAGAATTCACTGGACGGGACCCATCCTTCCGAGCGGACCGATCCTTTCTCGCGAGGACGCTCGAAAACGATTGGGGATCTCTGACGGGCAGGAAACATTCCTCCTGTCTTTCGGAGGTGGAGGCGACCCTGAAGGGAGTCAGAGGGCTTGCGAAGTCGCCGCTTTTTTCCGTGAAAAGAAGTATGCCTTCTTCTATGCGGCGGGGCCATTATCCCGCTCGCTGCCGGAGGGCATCCGGGCAACCGAATGGCTCCCTCTCTGGCCAATCCGATCCTATCTTCGGGCGTTCGACGGTGCCATTGCCTCAGGCGGTTACAACACCGTGCACGAACTGCTGGAGTCCGGAATTCCGGCGTTGCTTTGCGGGTTCCCCCGAATACTGGATCCACAAAAAGAGCGCGTCGAGCGTTTGGCCAGTGAAGGACGCGTCATGACGCATTCGGGGAAGGACCTTCCAGAGCTTTTCGAAGCATTGGAGTCGTTTCTCGAACAGAGGAAAACCCTGCTCGAATCCCTGAAAGCATTTCCGCCCTTCACTTATAAAGGATCCGACACAGCAGCACGTATCCTCCTCGACATTTTCCAATCGTCATGAAAACAGGCGGAAAAGTGTGTCAAAGGAGAGATTTCACTTTCAGTATGGACGATAACCAATGAAAACTTCTTTTCTTGCGGTTCTTCTGTTTCTTTTTCTCATCCCTGAGTTTCTTCCAGTATCTGTATCGCAAGCCCGCGAGAAAGGAGGAGATCTTCTTCTGAAAACTCTCCGGAAGGATGCTGAAGGCATCTATCTTTCCCATATCCCGCAGGCGTTCTCCCTTTCCGTCATTGCTGTACGCCCGGGCACCTTTTACTCCGGAACAATCTCCGATCCGGGCGGGGCGGTCCGAATCCTCTCTCGTCAGGCTCCCCGCAAGGAAATTGTTCTGGAAAGACTTTCCAAAGACCGCATCCGATTCTCTCTCGCTCCCATACAGGTCCAATCGCCCGATACATTCTCTTTCCAGACTCGTACCGGTTGTTTTACTCTGATCGTCTGGCAAAACCCTCCCCGCCACCTCCCTCTGATTCACCTGAACGGGTACACACCGCCAGTCCAAAAAATGCCGGTCATTTTTTGCGGTCACGGCCACCATATCCGCTATGAATGGCAAGGGCCTTATCCGGGGAAATGACAATGGTCTCTTGAGAACCCCATTCCGTATGGATATGATCATCTCACCGTGTTCTTCTCCCTTTGGCCGGAGTGGCGAAACAGGCAGACGCAAGGGACTTAAAATCCCTCGACCGCAAGGTCGTACCGGTTCGATCCCGGTCTCCGGCACCAAAAGAGATCTCCCTTGTTTTCAGGTCCCCTCCGAAAGAACGACCCCATAGCCGGTCTCTTTTGACATTTGGGAATAGAGACCATTGCTCAATCACCACCCCCATTCATTCCAGGGACGAAGACAATCCCGTGATCCCCCTGGACCCTTCCGGAAGTCATCCGAGGAGGGCGTTCCGGATCCTCCGGGATTTTGTCGACGCCCTGGGAGATCAACAATCGGTCCTTCCAGTCCCAAGTGGCATTATGGAAACTTCCACCAACAGGGGCGCAAAGAAATGGACCCGGACGAAGGCTTCTCCCATACTCTCCGACAGAATAGCGGCGAATTTCTCCCGCTATTCCTGAACAACGGTTTCTCCCCTCGCTTGTCACAAAAAGGGAACGTCCCGAAGGGCTGAAGAGAACCTGATGTATGCGGCCTTCAAAACGCGCGAGAGGAAGGAAAAATGGGGGATGAATGCCGAAGGTCTCGCCGGTTTCGAAGAGAATCAGGGCGGGGGAGTCGTCTTTTCTCAAAACGACCCCGGCCAGGATGTTTCCGTTCGACAGATCGTCCGGCGCCACAAGTCCTTCGACCGGACCGGGCGTCAAAATCTTCTGGCCTTCCGGATGAAGCTTTCCGGAGTGGGCGTCGATCCGGTACTCCCTCAGAAAATCCCGTTTTTTACTAACCCCCCCAGCGACGAGAGCCGTTCCGTCAGCCGTAATCCCCAGACTCAGAATGCGTTCTTCCGAAGGGAGTTTCTTTCGGAGAGGACGATCGATCCTTTTCAGCTGTCCCGATCGTTGAACGCGAAAACCTATCAGTGATCCCCGGTCGCCTCCCGCATAGAGGAATCGCCCATCGGGCGTCAGAACCATATCGTTTGGAAGTTCCCTGGACAAACCGGCACTCCAGCTGCCCAAATAGGTCCCGACAAGAAAAAATCGCGAGCCGGGGCTGGAACGTCTGGGAACGACCAGCCCATTGATAATTCCGGTCCGGTGACAGATTGAATAAAGGTAGATTTTTTCCCTATTCATCCGGTCGTCTTTCTGAAGAGCCCTAGCTTCGCCGTTGCAGGAAACTCCGATCACTCCGGCATAACGTGTTTTTCCGTCGGCGTAAAGGAGGGTTGCGACAATCTCACCTTCGTTGTCCCGATTCTTGAGTCCATAGACAACCCCGGCAAAACGATTCATCTGTTTCGCTTCGTCCCGTCGGGATTGAGTCTCAGGATAGAACCCCGTGCATCCGGCCAGAAAAAACAAAAATCCAAACAGTCCCAGAAACCACCCGGCTATCGGCATCGCATCTCTCTGTCAGCTCCGGTCATCCCTTCAGCCATAAAGCCATCTTGTTGCCCGAAAAACCACCCCCCTGTTCAAAATCCCTCCTTAAGGAAGGGACTGGAAACAGGCAGAAACTTTCTCTGATTTTCAAGCATGGACATCCTCTTCGTCCGGCATGTCAGACCGGAAGAAAAATATGATAGATTCCCAAAAAATTACGGGGGGAGTGCTGAGGAAGGGTCAACGTATAAAGCGAAAAGAAAAAGTAATTTTTTCTTGTGGAGATCTGGTCTATCACAACAGGTCCGAGAAAAGTGTACAGCTGTTCCCGTAAATCTCCTTTCTTCATGTGTTGACGTTCCTTGACATGAACGAGGATAAACTGGTCAAAGGCCTGTTTGTCAGGATTCAGAAACGGCATCAGGGCTATGAGAACAACAAGTGTCAAAACCCGTTTTTTCATAAACTCACCCCAGCTCCATATGTTTGAGAAATTCCCCGGAAACTTTCGATCTCCGGGAATCCCATCCCGAAAATCCTGTCAGGAACCCATAAAACCTGCAAGACTTGGACTCGCCGCATCAACGTCCTAGAATAAACGGGGTGCAAGAAAAATCATTCGGCAATCTTGATCGGACGCGGAGGTTTTTTCATGGCCAGCTTCCGGAAACGTCATCCCGCCAACGTTCCTGGGGTTTTTTTTGTCGACCGGACATGCATCGACTGCGGGGCCTGCGAGTGGTTGGCTCCGGAAACCTTTGCGGATCTGAACGGCCTGTCCCGCGTCACCAGACAACCGGCAAACGAAAAGGAACACCTTCGCGCAATCATATCTCTTCTTTCCTGCCCCGTCGGCGCGATCGGATCCCGATCTACCCAGGATTTTAGTCTGGCAGTAAAAAATCTGCCTGAACAGATCGACGATGACGTGCTATACTGCGGTTACCATTCTTCCAAAAGCTATGGAGCGGCAAGCTACCTGATCGTACGTCCCCAAGGAAACATTCTGGTCGATTCTCCCCGATTCGCCAAACCCCTGGTCAAAAGGATCGAGGAACTGGGAGGAATCGCCTGGATGTTCCTGACACACAAAGACGATGTGGCCGAGCACGAACGATTTCACCGGCATTTTGGATGCCGGCGAATCCTCCATGAAGCGGACCTCACGGAAGATACCTGCAACGTCGAAATTCTCCTGAAAGGAGATGCTCTCCAGAGCCCTCTTCCGGATGTCCGGATCGTTCCCGTTTCCGGTCATACGGCCGGATCCTGCTGTCTGCTCTGGAAAGATACTTTCCTGTTCACCGGGGATCATCTGTCCTGGGATCCGAAAAAACAGGCCTTGACGGCCGCCCGGGCCACCTGCTGGTATGACTGGTCCGAGCAGATCCGTTCCATGAAGCGCCTTTCCGGACTGCGCTTCGAATGGGTTCTTCCCGGACATGGAGTCCGCTGTCATCTTCCATCCTTTCACATGGCGCAAGAGATGGAAAAACTGACAGACCACATGGCGTCTCTCTGAATCCCATATTAACAGAAATGACTGGATTCCCTTTTCCCGGCATGACTGACCGCCGGATGAATCCCATTCCTCTTCCCCCCTGACCCAAGGAGCGATCGTCCATGCCCGAAACCCCGAAGATCTCTTTTCATAGCCGTCTGGGATTGAATCTTCTCAACTTCTTTCTGGGAGAAATTATCGGAGTGGGGATACCGTTCCTCAACGATTACCTTAAAACACACCATTGGTCTTTTCAGTCCGTCGGAATCGCGACCGCAATGATCGGGGTCGGAACGCTTCTTTTCCAGGCCCCGTCCGGCATCATTGCCGAAACCGTTCCGCGTCACCGGATGCTGACGGGACTCGTCATCGGCATCTATGGTCTCGGGTTTTCCCTCCTCCCTCTGTTCGTTTCCAGCGTTGCCGTCTCAGGGGCACTGCTGTTCTTCGCTGGAGCTGCCAGCTCGTTTTTCATGACATTGTCCGCCACGCTCGCTTTCTCTCTGGCCGGGCGTCACCGGTTCGCCCAGATAATGGGGGAAAACCAGATGTGGAATCACGCCGGATTCCTGGCGAGCGCCATCGGAACATCCTATCTGATCCATCACCAGGGGCTTGCCTGGGGATTCTTTCCGATCGGGGCCGGCAGCCTTCTCGGTATTCTGTCCCTGCTCCTGGTCCGGAAGAAGGAGCTGATCTTCCACCAGCTCGAAAAGAAAAAAGCCGTTGTGGCAGATCCCCCCCAAGAGCTCGACACGATCCGGGACACGCGGTCCGTGGGGCGCGTGTTTTGGGATTTTTTCCGTTCTCCCGCAATCCGGGTTCTTTTGATTGCAACAACACTCTTCCAGATCGCCAATGCCCCGGTCATGCCTCTTCTTCTTCTTTATCTGCGATTTCTTCACGGGGGAAACGGAATGATGGAATGGGTCGTCTTCATCGCCCAAGCCACAATGATCCCTGTCGCCTGGTGGGCGGCTCGCAGCAGCGCCCGCTGGGGACACAAACTGATTTTTTCCATCGCGTTCTTCATCATGCCGATCCGCTCGATGATCTGCGCGGTCAGTATGAATACAACCGTCCTTTTGTTCACGCAGGTTCTCGACGGCATCGCTGCAGGGATTTACGGGGTTTCGGTCGCCCTGATCGTCAGCGATCTGACCCGCGGAAAGAAAGGATTCAACATGCTGATGGGACTTGCCCAGATCGCCATGGCGCTCGGGTCGATCATCGGTCCCCTGTTACAGGGAGTATCCGTCGGAATGGTAGGATACCGGTTCTCTTTCATGGTCTTTGCCGCCATCGCTGCTCTCGCGGCAGTGATCTTCTTCCACGCCATGCCACACGAAATTTCCCGGGCAGCCGTGGTTCCAGGGAATGTCAAGCCGGACCGCAGACCTGAATGACTGTTTTCGAACTCCCTCCCTATGGAAGAATCCGCACATGGGTCACCTGAGGACCATCACCTCCTCCTCGATAGACAAGACGGACATGATCACCTTTTTTGAGAGCCTTGACCCCGACACTTTTTCCGTTTTTCCAGACGAGCGTCCGGGGAAGAATCTCTCCTCCAAAAACGAAATGGGACCGGCTTCCCCCTCTGTTTTCCACTGTCAGCGTCATAGGGTGGTCTTTCAGGTCAATATCCAGAAGGATTCCGGAGAACACCTTTCCCGTCTTTCCGGCCTTCGAGTTCTCTTTCACATTTTTTTTGACAACAGGTTTCGTCAACGCCTCTGCCGCCGTGGAAGGGCAAACAACGAAAAGAGGGAAAATGACGGAAACCTGAAAAACAGCAGAAAATGCCACGAAGCCCCGAACCCATCGGTACTTTCCATTTGTTCCTGTCACCATTTCCTGCATATTCACCACTCCTTCAAAAGGAAAACTGCCAGAAACTGGGTTATTACAAGACACCTATGTCCGCTCCAAAGACCGGTTGAGAACAAAGACGGCAAGGCTCCTGCCTTCGAGGGTGAACGGCCGTCCGCCCCGATAGAGCCTCTTTCTCTTTTCCTGATGGTTCCGGAAGCGCGTGGCCGTATCGACAACCATTGACCAGTGAGCCCCTCTCCTGTGTGCCGGCAAAATAAATTCCAGCGTCTGATGGTCGGCATTCAACAGAATCAAAAGCGTTTCTCCTGTTACGGAACGTCCACGCTTGTCCCGTTCCGTAATCGCATCGCCGGAGAGACGCATCCCGAGACAGCGCACGAAGTCAAAATTCCATTCTTCGTCGGTCATTTCCCTGCCGACGGGAGTGAACCAGGAGATGTCCTTGATCTCGGACCCCCGGATACGCCGTCCCTGAAAGAATTTCCGGCGTTTCAGAACCGGAGAATTCCGTCGGAAATGAATCAGGAATCGCGTAAATTCCAGAAGTTCCTTCTGCTCGGTCGTCAAATTCCAGTCGAACCAGGTCAGGGGATTGTCCTGACAATAAGCATTGTTGTTACCCTGTTGCGTCCTTGCGAACTCGTCTCCTCCAAGGATCATCGGCACCCCTTGGGAAATCAGGAGGGTCGCCAGGAAATTCCGCATCTGACGCGACCGGAGATCCCGGACGTCGACCTTGTCCGTCGGTCCCTCCTCACCACAGTTCCAGCTGATGTTGTCGTCCGTCCCGTCACGATTTTCTTCCCCATTGGCTTCGTTGTGCTTGTGGTTGTAACTGACGAGGTCATTCAGGGTGAACCCGTCGTGGGCTGTAATGAAGTTGATACTGGCATGGGGACGCCTCCCGCCTTCTTCATAAAGGTCACTACTTCCGGAGAGCCGGGTGGCCAATTCGGCGACCTGCCTTCCTTCCCCTTTCCAGAAGCGCCGGATGCAGTCGCGGTAGCGTCCGTTCCATTCGGTCCACAACGGCGGGAAATTGCCGACCTGGTACCCTCCCTCTCCGATATCCCAGGGCTCGGCGATCAGTTTGACCTGAGAAACAACAGGATCCTGCTGAATGACGTCAAAAAATGCGCTCAGGCGGTCAACTTCGTGGAGTTCGCGGGCCAGAGCGCTGGCAAGATCGAAACGGAACCCGTCCACATGCATGTGGGTCACCCAGTAGCGAAGACTGTCCATGATCAGTTGCAACACCTGGGGGTGTCGCATGTTCAGGGTGTTGCCGCATCCTGTGTAGTCCATGTAAAAGCGGGGATTGTCTCCGACAAGACGATAATAGGTCGGGTTGTCGATTCCCCGGAGAGAAAGCGTCGGACCGAGGTGGTTTCCTTCGGCGGTATGGTTGTACACGACATCCAGGATGACTTCGATTCCCGCATCGTGCAAGGTCCGGACCATCATCTTGAATTCGTCCACGTTCGACATCTCCCCGGACCCGTACCGGTTGTCCGGAGCAAAATACGAAAGAGTGTTGTATCCCCAGTAGTTCGTCAGTCCCTTTTTGACCAGACTGTATTCGCTGGCGAACTGGTGGACCGGAAGAAGTTCGACCGCGGTCACCCCCAGAGAGAGCAGGTAGTCGACAACGGGCTCGCTGGCCAAACCGGCATAGGTTCCTCTCAGGTTGGCGGGAACGTCCGGATGGGAGGCCGTAAATCCCTTGACGTGCATTTCGTAGATGACGGTTTCTTCCCAGGGTACCCGGGGCGGACGGTCGTCCCCCCACTGGTACGAAGGATCGACCACCACTCCCAACGGGGCATAGGGGGCGTTATCCACGTTATCCATCCGGAGATCTTCCTGCGGATTCCCCAAAGGGTAGGCAAACATTGCATCGTCCCATTGCACACGCCGGGCGACTCCCCTGGCATAGGGATCGATCAGGACCTTGGAGGGGTTGAACCGTAGCCCCCGGGCGGGCTCGTATGGTCCGTGAACACGGTACCCGTAGAGCCATCCCGGGCGGGCCTCCGGGAGGTAGACATGCCAGGCATGATTTGTTTGCTCCGACAAGAGCACCCGCAAGCTTTCCTGGCGATCGTCGGTCGACGAGAACAGACAAAGTTCGACTTTTTCGGCATTTTCCGAGAACAGGGAAAAATTGACGCCTTTACCGTCCCAAGTTGCACCCAGAGGATAAGGTTTTCCGGGCATTGTCCGCATATCGGCCTCCTTACGCCTTTACTCAAGAATCCCCTCTGTTCCAAGAGACGAACGCAACGGGTTGATCGTTTCCCTAAAGCTTCTCCGACATCCGATCCCCATCGGATGTCTTCTCCTAAAGAGACGCCGTCGTTCTTCCAACAAATGAATCAATACACCTTATTACAGAGAATCTCCATTCTCAACACATTCCCCGGCACAAGGTGACTGCTCCCCGCGGAAAACGGCGGAGCTTCCCCGAGACTCCCGCCCGAATCTCAAAATGTTCAGAGAGGCGTTGCGGTCCCGGTCTTTTGTCATCCCGCAGCACGGACAGCGGCATCCTT
>JAKAYA010000056.1 GCA_021826965.1 Nitrospirota bacterium | reverse complement strand
GCCGGAGTCGGAGCCGTTCCTCCCGGAAGTCCGGTCGTGGAAGGGGAAGATCCGGGATGTCGTAGCCGAAAGGCGAGGGCCCGGAAGACCTTTTCCAATCACGGACAGAACCCCCCGAATTCATTCGTGGGGAGATTCAGATTCGGCGGAAAGGACAGTTTCTGGAGCCATATCGGAACCTTGGATCAGGAAGAGGCCGACCGGATCGTCGGGCGATCGGTCGACTCCGGAATCAATTTCATCGACACGGCGGACGTCTATTCGGAAGGGTTGTCCGAAACCATCCTCGGCAACGCCCTGAAACGGCTCAAGATCCCGCGGGAAAACGTTGTCATCGCCACAAAGGTGCTGGGAGAAACCGCTTCCGGCCCGAACTCCCGGGGGCTTTCCCGATATCATGTCCTGCATGCCGTCAAGTCCAGCCTTTCTCGCCTGCAGCTCGACCATATCGATCTCTACCAGGTTCACGGGTTCGATCCGGCGACGCCCGTCGAGGAAACCGTGGAAGTCCTCGACGACCTGGTGCGCCAGGGACTCGTGCGTTATGTCGGAGTGTCGAACTGGTCCGCCTGGCAAATCATGAAGGCGCTCGGTTTCGCGGAGAAGCGGGGACTTGCCCGGTTCGAATCGCTTCAGGCGTATTATTCGATCGCTGGCCGGGACCTTGAACGGGAGATCGTTCCGATGCTCGAAAGCGAACGGCTGGCTCTTCTTCCGTGGAGTCCTCTGGCCGGCGGTCTTCTGAGCGGGAAGTTCGGCCGGGAGATCACCTCTCCGGCCGGGACCCGGCGGGCGACGTTCGATTTTCCGCCGGTGAATCGGGATCGGGCCTACGATTGCATCGACGCCATGCGGCCCATGGCGGAGAGGCGCGGAGTTTCGGTCGCCCGGGTGGCGATCGCGTGGCTTCTGCACCAGCCGGTTGTCACCAGCGTCGTCATCGGCGCCAAGCGCATCGAACAGCTTGACGACAATATCGCGGCCGCGTCCCTGCGTCTGGATCCGGAAGAACTGGCCGTGCTCGACAGGGTCAGTGCCCTGCCGGCGGAATATCCCGGCTGGATGTTCGAGCGTCAGGGAGAATACCGACGCCGGCAGCTGTCCGGGGGCGATTGATGCCGGGGGCAGACTCCGGAAAGGCCGGACCGGTCGCAGAGACCCCGTATGGAGGATGAAGAACGGCAGTGCCTCTTGTTTGGGAGGCGGTCATTCCGTTTTCGGGGAAGCCCGTGAACGTCGACCAGGACCCGGGACACATCGGTCTCCCGGGCGCCTGCGTTGCCGTTTCCCTTCCAGGATGACCGGGGCGACCGATCGGGGAAAAGGTGTTCGGAATCGTTTGACGGTCGGAGGGATCTCCGGTGTTTTGTATTCCGGATTTTCCGGAATACAATACTTCCGGCATCCGAAACGGCCCGGAAATCCGGCCGCGAAGGTCCAGCGGATCGAAAGGCGGGGGAAGAAAAACCTGGCACTCTCTTCCCGGACATTCTTCGAAGACGTTCGGGCGATCTCCTGTCCGCTCGTGTCGGACATCCCGGCAAAGGAGGGAGGCTGTTTTTTCCATGATGGATTTTCATTCCCTCGACACCCTTCGGCGAACCCATCCGGGATGGCGTCTTCTCTCCTCGGACCATGGGCCGCTTGTCATCGGTTTCCTGCATGAGGTGTTCATTCGCCCGAACATCCGTTCCTTCGGCCAGGAAGAGCTGGTTTCCCGCCTGGACGACAGCCTTTTCCGGATTCGGGAAAGCCTGGGGGAAGAGGCTTTCCCCCGGACGTCCCTTCAGTATCTCGACGACTGGGCGTCGGACCAGCGGGGATGGCTCCGGAAATATTATGTTCCGGGAAACGATGAGCCCCGTTTCGACCTGACTCCGTCAACAGAGAAGGTGATCGAATGGGTGGTTTCCCTGGTGGAGAAGCCGTTTGTCGGAACCGAATCCCGTCTGAGGACCGTGTTCGAACTGCTCCGCCAGATGGTGGAAGGGACGGAGACCGATCCGGCCGTCCGTCTGGCCGATCTGGAAAAGCGGAAAGCCCGGATCGACGAAGAGATCCGGAGCGTCCGGGAAGGCCGGATGGATTTCATGGACCCGTCCCTGGTGAAAGACAGATTTCTTCAGATGTCGGGAACGGCGCGAGGGATCCTGTCCGATTTCCGGGAGCTGGAACAGAACCTCCGGAATCTCTACCGGGGCGTGCGGGAGCGCATCGCGACCTGGGAATCCGGCCGTGGAGCTCTCATGGAGGAGGTCTTCGGGGAACGGGATGCCATCGTCGCATCCGACCAGGGAAAAAGTTTTCAGGCGTTCTGGGACTTCCTGATGTCTCCAATACGCCAGGAAGAGCTTTCCGGGCTCCTGGAAAAGGTGTTCGCACTGGAGCCTGTCCGGGACCTGGATCCGGATCCCCGTCTGCGCCGGATCCACTACGACTGGATGGCGGGAGGAGAAGTCGCCCAGCGGACGGTCGCCCGTCTGTCCGCTGAACTCCGACGGTATCTGGACGACAAGGCCTGGCTCGAAAACCGTCGCATCATGCAAGTCTTGAGAGAGATCGAGCAAAAGGCGCTTGTCCTGCGGGAGACCATGCCTTCCGGAACATGCATGGAGCTCGACGATGCTTCTCCGGGCATCGAACTTCCGATGGAACGTCCCCTGTTCGTTCCCCCGCTGCGGGCGACGATCCGCCAGCATATTCTTCTGGAGGGAGAGGAAGGCCTTCCTTCGGAGATCCTGTATGGACAAACCCATGTGGACCGGATGGAACGTCTGGCCCGGATCCGGCGGACGCTGTCCGCGAAGGACCAGGTTTCTCTGTCGGAGCTTTTGACGCTTTTTCCGCTCGAAGAGGGCCTGGAAGAGCTCGTGGTCTATCTGTCCATCGCCACCGAAGATCCCCGGACCGTCATTTCCGAGGAGAGGGAGGACTCCGTCTCCTGGACCGATGCTTCCGGGGCGGAGCGAAGGGCGCGCTTCCCGCGGGTTGTCTTTGTCCGTTAGATTCTGTTGCTTGCGTTGAGGAAAGGATTGCCGTGCCCCCGTCCGACTCCCCGGATTTTCTCCCCCCTGTTCTGGTCGCCCTGATGAAGGGTGTCGTGTTTCGCGAATCCGATCCGGTGCTTTGGCCCCGTGTTCTGGAGTTGTCCTCCCGTGTCCGCGATTATGTGGGGGTTGTGGGTCTCGAGCTGATACTGGATGAAGCAGAAGGATACGCCTATCTGAGGCAGAGGCCTCCGATGGAGGGGGAGCCGGAGATCCCCCGTCTCGTTCCCCGGCGGAAGCTGGGGTATTTCGTGAGCCTGCTTGTGGCGCTCCTGCGCAAAAAGCTGGCGGAAAACGATGCCGCTGGAGGCGAAAGCCGCTTGATCCTCAGCCGGCAGGACATGGTGGACATGGTACGGATCTTCCTGCCGGATACGGTCAACGAAGCGCGCTTGAGCGACCAGGTCGCGGGACAGATCAACAAGGTGGCTGAAATGGGGTTCCTCCGGAAAATGAAGGGCGATGACGACCGGTTCGAAGTGCGCCGCATCCTGAAAGCGTTTGTGGATGCCCAGTGGCTGGAAGAGTTCGACCGGCGACTGTCGGAATACCGGGATCCTCCATCCGGGGTTTCCCGGGAGGAAGAGGCGTGAACGACTTTCTGATCCCGGCGGAAAGAGGTCCCGGGGGTGGAGGATCCGGCGGACAGCCCGGTTTTCGATGTCACCGCCTTGAAGTCTTCAACTGGGGGACTTTTCACGAAAAGGTCTGGAAACTCGTCCCGGGGGGAGATAACGCCCTTCTGACCGGTGATATCGGATCCGGCAAGTCGACTCTGGTGGACGCCATCACGACCCTTCTCGTTCCGCCGCAGAAGGTGAGCTACAATAAGGCTGCCGGCGCCGACGCGCGGGAGAGGAGCCTTCGCTCCTACGTGCTGGGCCATTACAAGTCGGAACGCACCGATGCGGGAACGGCGACCCGGCCCGTGTCGCTTCGGGACCACAACAGCTATTCGGTCCTTCTCGGCCACTTCCGCAACGTGGGACTCGATCAGGACGTGACGCTGGCCCAGGTGTTCTGGATCCGGGACCCTTCCGCCCCTCCGGCCCGTCTGTACGTTTTGTCCGACCGGCCGCTCTCGATTGCCGAGGACTTCGCAGGATTCGGGAGCGACCTCGCCGAACTCCGCAAACGTCTCAAGAACGCGCCGGGAATCGACCTGTTCGACAGCTTTCCTCCATACGGTGCCGGTTTCCGGCGGCGCTTCGGAATCCAGACAGAGCAGGCGCTCGAACTCTTTCACCAGACGGTTTCCATGAAATCGGTGGGAAACCTGACGGATTTTGTCCGCCACCACATGCTGGAGCCGTTTGACGCGGAAGCGCAGATTTCGGCTCTCATCAAGCATTTCGACGATCTCACCCATGCTCACGAAGCGGTCCGGAAGGCGAAAGCCCAGGTCGCCTTTCTTTCTCCGCTCGTCCAGGACAGCGACCAGCACGACCGGCTGTTCCGGGAAGGCGAACACCTGCGCGCTTGCCGGGATGGCCTCGAATCCTGGTTTTCGGAAAGAAAACTGTCTCTTCTGGGGGAGCGGTCCGGGGAGCTCTCCCGCCGGATCGAAGCGCTGGCCGTTGCCATCCTGGAGAAGGAGCAGCATCGAAAGGATCTGGGGAGTCGCCGGGACGACATCCGTCAGGCAATCGGCGCCAGCGGCGGGGATCGTCTGGCCCGGATCCGCGAAGAGATCGTCCGCAAGGAAACGGACAAGGCCGAACGACGGAAGCGTTTCGACCGATATGCCGACATCGGGCTTCGCCTGGGATTTCCGGAAGTCCGGGATGCCGGCTCTTTTCTGGAAAACCGGCGGCAGGGCGAACGGGAGCGGGAAAAGACGGAGTCCGCACTGGCCCGGGTGCAGAACGCGCTGACGGAGGAGGAAGTCCGTTTGCGGCAGGTTTCGCTGGAAGAGGCAACGCTGGAGGCGGAAATCGATTCCCTGCGCCGGCGCCGGACGAACATACCGTCGTCCATGCTGGCCTTAAGAGAGCGGATTGTCGCCGACACCGGGATTTTGTCGGAACATCTTCCGTTCGCCGGAGAGCTGATCTCTGTGCGGGAAAAGGAGCGGGACTGGGAAGGGGCAGCGGAACGCCTCTTGCGTGTCTTCGGTCTTTCCCTTCTCGTTGCCGACCGGCATTATCCGGTGGTGTCCGGCTGGGTGGACCGGGCGCACCTGGGTGGGAGACTGGTCTACTATCGCGTGCGGGAAGACGCGCGGACGGATCTTCCGACCCTCGATCCGCTGTCTTTGGCGAGCAAGCTCGATGTCCGTCCGGATTCGCCTTTCGCATCCTGGATCGCATCCGTGCTGTCTCGACGGTTCAACTACATCTGTTGCGCCGATCTGGACCGTTTTCGCCGCGAACGTCAGGCCGTCACTCTCAAAGGGCAGATCAAACAAGACGGTGAACGGCATGAAAAGGACGACCGTTACCGGATCGACGACCGGACGCGCTATATCTTGGGATGGTCGAACGAAGCGAAAATCCGGGCGCTGGAACGCTCGTCGGGGGATCTGGGACGCCGGAGGGAAGAGATGGAGAGCCGGATCGGCGCCTTCCGCAAGGAGAAGAAGGCGCTGGAAGAGACCCGGCGTCTTTTGGATCAGATGGAAATGTTCGTTCAGTTTTCCGAGCTGGACTGGGGGACCCTGGCCCTCGAGATCGAGAGCCTTCAAGAAGAAAGACGCCGGATCGAAGCCGATTCCGATGTGCTGAAAGCGCTTGAAACCGAACTGGAGGAGGTCGAAAGGAATCTGGTTCGGGCCGAATCGGACTGGGCTGCCCTGGGCAACGAACGGGCTGTCGCATCCGACCAGCTGTCCGGAATCGCCCGGGAAATCCGGCGAGCGGAAGGTGTCCTTGCCCGGGCGAGTATCGACGACAGGAAGGTTCTGTTTCCCCGCATCGGTGTCCTCTGGGAGGAATCTCCGGTTCCCGGGCCGCTGGATCTCGAATCGTTCGAGGAGAAAAAGGGGACTCTCGAGAAGTGGCTGTCTTCCCGGATCGAAGAGGGCGATCGCGCGACCGGGCGGGTGCGCGAAGCTCTGGTGCGCCGCATGCAGGAGTACATTCATCTGTATCCGCTCGAGACCCGGGAAGTGTCCGCCCGGATGGAATCGGTCCAGGAGTTCCGGGAGATGCTTGTGCATCTCGAAGCCGACGATCTTCCGCGGTTCGAATCCCGGTTCAAGGAACTTTTAAATGAGAACACGATCCGGGAAGTGGCGAATTTCCAGTCCCGGCTGCACCGGGAACGCCAGACGATCCGGGACCGTGTGGCCGTCATCAACGGGTCCCTGAAAGGAATCGACTACAACACGTCCCGCTATATCCGTCTGGAAGCGGACACGTGCCCCGACCCGGAGGTGCGGGATTTTCAGCAGGAACTTCGCGCCTGCACGGAAGGGGTCCTGACGGGATCCGGAGACGCGGTTTATTCCGAAGCAAAGTTTTTGCAGGTCCAGCGGATCATCGAACGCTTTCAGGGGCGGCCGGGAAGCGCCGACATGGACCGGCGATGGACGTCCAAGGTGACGGACGTGCGCAACTGGTTTGTCTTTTCGGCGTCGGAACGCTGGCGCGAAGACGATCGCGAATACGAGCACTATACGGACTCGGGCGGCAAGTCCGGCGGACAGAAGGAAAAGCTGGCCTACACGGTCCTGGCGGCAAGCCTTGCCTACCAGTTCGGACTCGAAGGGGGAACGTCCCGTTTCCGGACCTTCCGTTTTGTCGTCATCGACGAAGCGTTCGGCCGGGGCTCCGATGAATCGGCCCGTTACGGTCTTGAACTGTTCGGCCGGCTGGGGCTCCAGCTTCTGGTGGTGACGCCTCTCCAGAAAATCCACATCATCGAACCCTATGTGTCGTCTGTGGGATTCGTCCACAATGAAGACGGCAGGCTTTCCCGTGTCCGGACCATCACGATCGAGGAGTACCGCGCCGGAAAACGGGGAGAAAAGGAGAAAGCTTGAGTCCGGCGGCCTGGACGACGCCGGACGACGTCCGGGACCGTCTTCGAAAGATGTGGAACTCGGGCCGGCTGATGTCGGCGGCTCTCTCCGGAGAGACGCTTTTTCCGTACGAATGGAAAATTGTCCGACCCAAAAGTGTCGAGTGGGGGGAGCGATTCGACGAAGTGCGCCGGTGGATCCGGAATTTGTCTTCCGGGAGCATGGATTCCGTGGGATACGGCTACCAGGTCCGGTGGGAAGAGATCGATCACCGGGTTCTGGGGAAGAACCGGATGCCGGTCCGGGTGGTGGTTCCTTCCCTGGAGGACGCCCTGAGGCTGATCGGAAAAGGGCGGGACCTCGAACGGTTTCTGGCAAGGGCCAGAGACACCCTGGTCCGTTTTCCGTCCCTGTCCGGATGGCTCCTGGACCATCCTTTCGTGTTTGAATCTCACGGGGACGACTGGGACCGGATCCTGGCCGTTTTGTCGTGGTTCGTCCGGAATCCGCGCCCGGAACGCTATCTCCGGCAGCTCGACATCGAAGGCGTCGATACCAAGTTCATCGAGTCCCGACGGGGGATTCTGGGAGACCTGCTGGACCGCCTCCTTCCGGAAGAATCCCGCGACCTCCGCTTTACGGGTGCGCGAGAATTCGAAGGGCGTTTCGGTCTCCTCTCGAAACCCGCTCTCCTGCGCTTCCGGATCCTGGATCCGGATCTCCGTATCCAGGGATTATCCGACCTGTCGGTGCCTGCCAGGGAGTTCTCGGGTCTGTCCCTTCCCGTGGAACGGGTCTTCATTACCGAGAACGAAATCAACGGGCTCGCTTTTCCGGCGGTTCCGGGCGGGATCGTTCTCTTCGGTCTCGGATACGCATTGGAAAACCTGGGCCAGGTGGAGTGGCTTTCCCGATCCGACATGTTCTACTGGGGCGATATCGATACGCACGGCATGGCGATGCTCGACCGGCTCCGGGGATATTTTCCCCGCGTACAGTCGTTTTTGATGGACCGGGAGACGCTCCTTGCGCATCGGCCGCTCTGGGGAAGAGAACCCCGTCCCGTGAAAGCGCAATTGTCGCGGCTCACCGATTCCGAACGGGTTCTCTACGACGATCTGAAGGACAATCGTCTTGGAAACGGCGTCCGGCTGGAGCAGGAACGGATCCCGTACCATCGGGTTCTGGAGGCATTGTCCGCGCTTTTGGTGAAGCCGTGACCGGTCGGTCTTTCCGTCAGGAGACGATTGCGATCGGGTCCGGAGAGGGCCTCACGGTGTGTGAGGGAAGCGGAGAGGAAGAGCGGGAAGGGGGTCGGTCCCCTTCCCGAAAATTATGTTACTTGACGCAGGTGGCCGTCGCGTGGGCCGTGTTCTTGACGCAGATCCCGAAAGAAAGGTGTGTCTTGACGTCCAGCGAGATGTTTTCGCGTTTTCCGCCCGAACACAGGTTCGCGAGTTTCTCCCGGACGGCGTCGGCAAGGCAGTGATCCTTGCTGTCCGAATGCGTGGAAAATCCGAAAACGGACCCGTTGGTCGCATCGGCCGTGATCCGGTCGGGGCCGCCGACGGATCCGTTGGAATTTTCGCCAGGAAGCGTGCCGCTGGCGCAGGCGGTCCGTGCGAGAGTGGCCAGCACGGCCATGGAAGCCAATTGGCTCTTTTTCAACAGATACATGCTGCCTCCTTTGGAAAGATTGTCTGTGGAAAAAAACAGACTGAAAAACAATACAAATTTTTTTCCTTTTCGATATTATTTTGTTTTTTGTAGTGAGGTTTTATATTTTCAGAAATGTGTGACAAG